>SFGF01000012.1 GCA_004556655.1 Lachnospiraceae bacterium
TCATGATAAGTATTTAAAGTAAAATCAGTAATAACTTATATGGACAGGAATCGTTTCTTTTATTGTTAACTAAACGACATTGGGACAGACCCCTGTCCTGTGCCTGTCCTGTGTCCCTGTCCTGTTTTACTGCAACATTTCTTTCAGGTCTTCTTCCGGAGTCGTAATCGGAGCTATATGAAAGTTCTCCACCAAATATTTCAGCACATTTGGTGAAACAAACGCCGGAAGAGTCGGACCAAGTTTAATATTCTTAATTCCCAGATGCAATAGTGTCAACAAGATACAAACTGCCTTCTGCTCGTACCAGGAAAGCACCATAGATAACGGAAGTTCATTGACACCGCATCCAAAGGCTTCTGCCAAAGCCACAGCCACTTTGATTGCACCGTATGCATCATTGCACTGTCCCATATCCATCAGCCGGGGAAGTCCGCCGATCGTTCCAAGATCCAGGTCATTGAACCGGTATTTCCCGCATGCCAGTGTAAGGATCACAGTATCTGCCGGTGTGGCTTTCACAAAATCAGTATAGTAATTTCTTCCCGGACGCATACCATCGCAGCCTCCCACCAGGAAGAAGTGGCGAATGGTACCAGATTTTACCGCTTCAATCACCTGATCTGCCACTCCCAGAACGGTACCATGACCAAATCCTGTCATCACTTTCTTTCCACCGTTGATTCCGGTAAATTCCATATCCTGAGCATAACCGCCCAGTTCCAGTGCTTTGTTAATAACCGGAGTAAAATCTTTCTCTTCCCCGATATGCACCATTCCCGGATAGGAAACCACCTCTGTGGTGAATACTCTATCTTCATAGCTTTTTTTCACCGGCATCAGACAATTTGTCGTAAATAGAATTGGTGCCGGAATATCAGCAAATTCTTTCTGCTGATTCTGCCATGCCGTACCAAAATTTCCTTTCAGATGAGAGTACCTTTTCAGCTCCGGATACGCATGGGCAGGAAGCATCTCGCCGTGTGTATAAACGTTGATTCCTCTTCCTTCTGTCTGCTCCAGAAGTTTCTTCAAGTCATACAGATCATGTCCGGTAATCACAATAAACGGACCTTTTTCCACTTTTAATGAAACTTCTGTCGGTACCGGTGTACCAAATGTCTGTGTGTTTGCTTTATCCAGCATCTCCATACAGGTCAGATTTACTTTACCTGCTTCCATGGCAACCGCAAGCAGTTCTTCCATACCAAGATCTTCCGCTAACATACTGAGAGCTTTGTAGAAAAATTCCTGAACCTCTTCACTCTTATATCCCAGTACCGCAGCATGATAAGCATATGCCGCCATTCCACGGATTCCGAATAAAATCAAGGATTTCAGGGAGCGGATATCCTCGTCTGCCTCCCAGATACGGGATACATCATAATTATCAGTATTTCCGCACTTTGATGCACATGCTGCACATCCCGGCATAATATTCGCTTTTTCTTCATTTACATTGTCTATCATTTTCTGAAGCATTTCATCATCAAAATTTACGTTGGTCAATGTTGCAAACAAACCTTCCAGAATCATGCGGTCTGTCTTCTCTGATTTTCCATTATTCGCACAAGCCCGTGCCAGCCCGATTAAAGCACCAGTCAGTTCATCCTGAATCTTTGCCGTTGCCGCTGATTTTCCACAAACTCCTGCTTTTCCCACACAGCCCGTACATCCGGCAGTCTGCTCACACTGAAAACAAAACATCTTCTTTTCCATTTTAAATTCCTCCATTAATCTAATATTTTTCCATCGGTTGAAATAGTTACCACCTGCCACGGAATCATTTTTCCGCTGTTTTTCAATGCAGTTACCGCCGCATTCCGGATTCCTCCGCAACAGGGCACTTCCATACGGACAATCGTAAGGCTTTTTATATTGTTCTCTGAAATAATTTCCGTCAGTTTTTTACTGTAATCCACACTATCCAATTTGGGACATCCAATCAATGTCACCTTTCCCCGGATAAAATCCTGATGAAAATTACTGTAAGCATACGCAGTACAGTCTGCTGCAATCAAAAGATCCACTCCGTCAAAATACGGTGCATTTACAGGAACAAGCTTAATCTGCACTGGCCACTGCCGAAGCTGGGATATTCTTTTCTTATTTTCCATTACCGCTTTTTCATCATATGCCGCAGCCTCCCGTTCCACAAAGGTAATGGCTCCTGTAGGACACTGGGGCAAACAATCTCCAAGACCGTCACAGTAATCATCCCTGAGAAGTTTCGCTTTTCCGCCTGCAATACCGATAGCACCTTCATGACAGGCTTTCGCACATAGTCCGCAGCCATTACATTTACTTTCATCTATCTGAATAATTTTTCTTATCATTAATACCTCCTCTTGCTTACCCTTGACTTTACATGGACAGTATAATAAAATCATTCCAACATGTATGTTGTTATTACAACAAAAAGGAGACAAAATGAATTATTCTTATTTATCAAAAACCATTTTATTTCGGGGGATTCATCCGGATGAAATGAAAGAGATGCTCTCCTGTCTTGGTTCTGAGCAGAAAAATTATAAAAAAGGGCAATATATTTATCGAACAGGTGATACAACACAATCCATGGGACTGGTTCTTTCCGGAAATGTGTTTATAGAAAATGATGATATCTGGGGAAATAAAAGTCTTTTGGACAGTATAGGACCCGGCCAGTTTTTCGGGGAAACTTACGCCAGTCTGCCAGGAGAGCCCCTTATGGTAAATGTACTTGCCAGACAGGATTCGGAAATTCTTTTTATCAATATTACCCGATTGATGAAAGTCTGTCCCAACACCTGCTCCCACCACAGCAAACTGATTCAAAACCTTCTGACCATTTCCGCCCAGAAGAATCTGAATCTTTCTCGCCGGATTTTTCATACCTCTGCCAAAACAATTCGCGGAAGACTTCTTTCTTATCTTTCTTATGAAGCACTTCGACAGGGGAAATATGAATTCTCTATTCCTTATAATCGACAGCAGCTTGCCGATTATCTCAGCGTAGACCGCAGTGCTCTCTCCAATGAACTGAGCAAGATGCAAATAGAAGGGATTCTTACTACTGAAAAAAATTATTTTCAACTACTGAAAACAGAATAAAAAACAGAAAAGGATCGGAAAAGGACAGGGGACTGTCCCCTGTCCTTTTTCCTGTCCTTTTTTACACGATCTCGTCCAGAGAACAGATCTGTATCTCTTCTTTCTGAAGTGCTGCTCTGATTTTTTCTACAAAGGCCAAAGCTTTTACTCCATCTCCATGAACACACACAGAATCTGCCTGAATCGGTATGTCGCGGCCGGTCACAGCCGTAACTTTTTTCTCTTTTACCATACGGATAACACGATCGATGGCTTCCTGTTCATCAGTGATCATGGCACCTTCTTTGCGTCTGTCCACCAGTGTACCATCTTCCTCGTATCCTCTGTCCGCAAATACTTCCAGTGCGGTACGAAGTCCCATATCTTTTGCAGCTTTTGCCAGTTCGCCCCCGGACAGAGCAAGAACGATCAGATCTTTATCAAAACTTTTGATTGCCTCACAGATAGCCTCAGACAATTTATAATCTTTCGCTGCCATATTATAAAGAGCGCCATGGGGTTTCACATGCTGAAGTTTCACTCCTGCTGCACGACAAAATCCATCCAAAGCTCCCAGCTGATACAAGGTATAGGCCTTTGCCTCTGCCGGTGACACATTCATATTTCTTCTTCCGAATCCCATCAGATCCGGAAATCCCGGGTGAGCTCCCACCCGAATTCCTGCTTCTTTTGCCATGGCGATGGTCTTTTCCATCACAACCGGATCCGACGCATGATAGCCGCACGCCACATTTGCTGATGTGACCAGCGGAATAATTTTATCATCCATCCCCAGCGTATAACGGCCAAAGCTTTCGCCAAGGTCACTGTTCAAATCCACTCGGAACATTATACTGTCTCCTTACATATTTTCTATAAATCCGGTATCCGCTTTTCCCGCACAGAAAATCGGATTCTTCATAATCTGATACTGGAAATCCAGATTGGTATCCACTCCCATGATCAGCATCTCATCCAGTGCAGAACGCATTTTCTGAAGTGCTGCATCACGATTCGGGGCATGTACAATTACTTTTGCAATCATAGAATCGTATTCCGAAGGAATCTTATATCCGGTATACAATGCTGTATCCACACGTACACCATTTCCGGCCGGAAGATGCATATGCTGTACAGTTCCCGGGCTTGGCATAAAATTCTTTTCCGGTATCTCCGCATTGATCCTGCATTCGATGGCATGACCTTTAATCTTTATATCTTCCTGACTAAAGCTAAGTTTCTCACCCATCGCCACACGAATCTGCTCAATAATCAGGTCCGTTCCGGTAACCATTTCCGTAACACCGTGTTCCACCTGAATTCTGGTGTTCATTTCCATAAAATAAAAATTACCCTTTGGATCCACGATAAACTCAATCGTTCCGGCATTTGTATAATTCACGGTTTCAGCAGCAAGAACCGCATAACGGTTCATAGCCTCACGAATTTCGTCATTAATAGCCGGAGAAGGGGATTCCTCAATCAATTTCTGATGATTTCTCTGAACCGAACAATCTCTCTCCCCAAGGGCAACTACATTGCCATGGTTGTCTGCCATAATCTGAATTTCCACATGCCGCGGATTCTCCACGAAACGCTCAATATACATCGTATCATCACCAAATGCATTGGCAGATTCTCTCTGAGCCATATTAAACTGAAATTCAAATTCATCCTCTGATTTTGCCACACGCATACCTTTTCCGCCGCCGCCGGAAGATGCTTTGATCATCACAGGATAACCGATTTCTGTCGCTAGTGCTTTCCCCACTTCAGCATCATATACAGGTTCTTTCGTTCCCGGCACCACCGGCACGCCCGCTTCCATCATCGTTTTTCTGGCATGAGATTTATTACCCATTTTATCAATGACATCTGCTTTCGGTCCGATAAAAGTAATCCCGTTTTCTTCACATCTGCGGACAAATTCACTGTTCTCCGATAAAAATCCAAAACCTGGATGAATTGCATCCGCCCCCATATTTTTTGCGGCTGTGATGATCCGGTCCATATTCAGGTAACTGTTTTTAGCAGGTCCTTCTCCGATACAGATTCTCTGATCTGCCAACTGTACATGAAGGCTCTTGGCATCTTCCTTCGAATACACAGCCACGCTCCGGATTCCCATATTCCGGCATGCACGGACAATACGAACCGCAATTTCCCCACGGTTGGCAATTAAAATTTTATTAAACAAGTCTCCAACCTCCTTCTGGTTCTTATAATTTCTTCACACGGAATAATGGCTGTCCATATTCTACTTTCTGCTCATTGCTCACAAGAACAGCCTCGATTTCACAGTCAAATTCACTCTGAATCTCATTCATCAACTTCATAGCTTCCAGAATACATACGGTTTGACCATTTTTCACCTGATCACCCACTTTTACAAATGCCGGTGCATCCGGAGCCGGTGCTGAATAGAATGTACCTACGATCGGAGAGACAATAAATAATTTCTCATCCTCTTCTTCCGCTTCCACCTTTGCTGTCTCACCTGCAGGTGCTGCTGCCGGTGCCGGTGCTGTCGCCTGTGGTGCCCCGGTCACAACTACCGGAGGATGATCCAATTTGCTCATTGTGATTTTCATATCTCCTTCTTTATAAGTAAACTGTGTCAAAGAAGAATTCTCAATTATTTTTACCAGACCTTCAATTTTTTCTAAATCCATTCGTATCTCTCCTTTTCTATTATTCAAACAGCTTTGCCAGACGTTTTGCTACCAATCGGCAGTCCAATACTTCCTTACATGGCTGATGTATGATTTTTCTCATCTCATCCAGTTCTTTCAGTTCTTCCATATACAGATGCTGTGCTTCCTGAACGGAAATTGCCTTAAATCTTACTTTGTGATCTGTCTTTCTCTGCACCAGTTTTGGTATATCCACAGATGCCACTGTGGCAATCTTTGCATATCCGCCGGTGGTCTGACGATCTGCCAAAAGAATGATCGGCTTTCCATGGGACGGCACCTGTATGGATCCAAAAGCGATTCCATCGGAAATGATATCCGAAGTATCTTTTGGTGCGATAAACGGTCCCTCCAGCCGGCATCCCATCCTGTCAAAATCACTGGTTACTATATACTCACTGTTTAAAAATGTTTCTACTCCTTGTTTACTGAAAAGATCATCCTGCGGTCCCATCACAACTCTGAGTGTGGTTTCCTCCTGATCATATTCATTGATATCCAGTTTTCTGGACAGAAAAAACGGAAGATAACGTCTCTTGATTCGGAAATTAATATAATCATCCGCTTTTAATTTTCTTCCCTTGAATCCTCCCTGATGACTTTTCAGATTGGTGCAGCGGCTTCCCATCACCACAGGTACATCCAGATAGCTTGAAAACGCCACATATCCACGGCTTCCTGTCCTTGCACTTCCAAATTTTAGAATGTCGCCTTTGTTCATGTAAAGTGCCGTGTACATAGGTACGGGCTCTCCATTCACAGTAGGCTGAAAATCTCCTCCGGTAATTGCAATGATCGTAGCAGAAGTAAACTGCAGTGTAGGGCCAATCAATGTAAATTCCAGAACCGCTTCATTCTCGGGATTGTCCAGAAGAAGATTGGCAATTTTAAAGGAACGAACATCCATTACACCCGCCACACTGAAGCCCTGGCTCTGATAACCGGTACGTCCCAAATCCTGCACGGTTGTCAGCATACCGCTTTTCAATATACGAATTCCCATCTTACACCTCTCCTTCATGAATCACGCACTGATATTCGCCGCGTTCCACCTGTTCTTTAATCCTATGATATTCCTCTTCATCTATCGGAATAAAACGAATATAATCACCCGCCTCCAATAAAATCGGGACTTCCCGGTCAGGATCATATGTTTTAACAGGTGTCATTCCCATCAGCTGCCAGCCTCCCGGTGAATCCAGCGGATAAATACCTGTCTGAGAACCACCGATTCCCACACTTCCGGCACTGATCTTAATTCTGGGATTTGCAAGTCTTGGAGTATGAATTCTTTCATCCAGACCTCCAAGATAGCAAAATCCCGGAAGGAAACCAAGCATATAAATCAGATAATCACGGGAAGAATGGATTTTTATCACTTCCTCTTCTGTCAAACCCGCATGTGCAGCTATATTGGCAATATCCGGTCCATATTCACCGCCGTAACATACAGGAATCTCATAAACTTTTTTCTTTCCTTCATCCATTTTCGCATCCATTTTCAGAAGATGCTGCATCCGTTCCGTAATTTCTTCATAGGAAATCACGCGAGGATCATAATTAATCAACAGAGAGCAAAACGCCGGAATGATATCTACCACACCCTCAATATGTTGCATCTTCATCAGCTGAACTGTGGCAGCTATTTTTCTGTTGATCTCCGGACTGATGACTTTTCCGAATTCAACCAGAATAGAAGAGTCACCCGCTGTCAATATCCTAATTTTATTCTGCATATGAGTTCTGATTTTCCTTTCTAGATAAGAGGAAAGGTGCAACCGTTGAGATTACACCTTTTATTCCTCTTTTTGATTTGATTTCAATGTTTCAAGATTCTCACCAAATTATACGAACAAGGAGCCCATCTTGGATACAAATGTAGTAATTCCCAGATATGCGGATATAATTACAACAACAATTCCAAGAACCAGAAGCCATGTAGGATGCTTGTATTCTGTACCCATAATGGATTTCTTCTTGGAAGCGATCAGGCAGATTCCCAGAGTGATCGGAAGAATCAGTCCGTTCAATGCGCCTGCCAAAACCAGAAGGGTTGCCGGCTGTCCGATCAGTACCATGATAATAGTAGAAACTGCGATAAATCCAATGATAACCCAGTTTTCATTTTTTTCAATGGCTGGATGGAATGTCTTCAAGAAAGATACCGAAGTATAAGCAGCTCCGATAATGGAGGTAATGGCTGCACAAAGCAGAACCAGACCTGCAAAACGATATCCGATCTCACCTGCGCCCTGACGGAAAGCATCTGCTGCCGGGTTAGAAGCATCCAGAGTTACACCTTTTACTACAACACCGAGAACTGCAAGGAACAGGAAAATACGAACGATCGTTGCAATTCCAATTCCCATGATGGAACTCTTGTTAATTTCTTTCAGGTTTTTCTCTCCTGTAATACCCGCATCAATCAGACGATGTGCGCCGGCAAAAGTGATGTATCCGCCTACAGTACCGCCAAGAAGAGTAATAATAGCCGGAATCAATTCAGAAACACCTGTTTCCGGTACAAAAGTATTCTTCAAAGCAGAACCGATCGGTGGTTTTACTACGATAATAATAACGAAGATAACAACGATCATAATACCGCCAAGAATTTTGGTCAGAGTATCCATTGCAGCTTTTGCATTTTTCAGCAGGAAGATAACGATAGCAAGCGCACCTGCCAGAATACATCCTACGCTGGTAGGGATTCCGAGTAATGTGTTAAATCCAAGTGCACCACCACCTACGTTACCGATATTAAACGCAAGCCCTCCAAGAGCAACCATAAATGCTACCACATAACCGAGTCCCGGAAGCACTTTATTTGCTACCTCCTGTCCACGAAGCCCTGTTACACAAAGAATGCGCCAGATATTCATCTGTGCGATCGCTGCCAGAATAATGGAAAACAGAATAACAAAACCAAAACTTGCCCCTTCTGTTCCAGTAAACTGTGCTGTCTGAGTTAAAAATCCAGGTCCGATTGCGGACGTTGCCATAAGAAATGCTGCTCCAAGCAGGGCACCTCCGCTTTTTTTCTTTTCACCCATAAGTTTCATCTCCTTTTTCATTTTTATCAGTATTATACTAGAATTTCAATATTTTCACAAGTTTAATATTTTTGTGCAAATGCCAATGTCTGCCTGAGAGCATCTTCTTTTTCCACCCCGGCCAGTCTCAGTTTATGGGAAAATGCCAGTATCTCTGAAAAATAAGGTCCCGGCGTCAATCCTGCTGCCACCAGATCTGACCCCATCACATATGGCTTTTCCATTGTCTCATAAAATTCTTTCAGCCGCTTCTCCAGAAAAAGCTCCACTTCCTCATCCGGAACACTTCCCACTCGTCCCATATGATCTGCTTTTGCAAACTTCACCAGTCCTGCCGGATCCAGGGAACAATCAAACATTTTATTGGTAGATTTTTTCCCTGCCTGCTGGCGGGCCATCTGATAAGGCTTCATATGAAGTTCCACCATATTCAATACATATTTGATCAGTTTTGTCTCATTCGTGATCCTTTCTAAAAACATACGAATCATCGGCAGTCCTTCTGTTTCATGACCAATCGAACGTATTCTGCCGTCTGTCACTTTTGTAATAATTACTTTTCCAAAATCATGTGTCAGCGCCGCAAGCATAAATCCTACGGGATTCTTAGAAGCTCCCTTTTGTCCAGCCGCCTGATCCAACACCATCATAGTATGATTCCATACATCCCCCTCCGGATGATACTGGGGATTCTGCTTTACCCCGATCAGCTGCTCCATTTCAGGAAACCATACAGACAATTGCTCCATTTTCCGCATTTCTTCAAAAAAAATAGAAGGAGTATCAGCCTTCAATAGTGCCTTTTCCAGTTCCCCCAGGATTCTCTCCCGAGCGAGTGCAGACAAATCCATTGTTTTTGACAATGCTACCGTTTCATCCGCTACCCGGAATCCGAATCGGGCAGCAAACTGAGCAGCCCGCAAAACTCTCAGGGGATCTTCAACAAACGTAAGAGAATTCACATGACGGATCACACCGTTTCTTATATCCTCTATCCCGCCAAAGTGATCAATCACCTCTCCCGTCAGCACATCTTCCATCAGAGCATTCATCGTGAAATCTCTTCTTTTGGCAGCTTTTTCTGTCCCCAAAAACGGATCTACATACACGGTAAAGTCTTTATGACCGCGGCCGATAGCTTCTTCCTTCCTTGGCATAGCGATATCCACATCATATCCCTTCAGCCCGAAGATTCCAAAATCAGCTCCCATCTCCGTTCTTTTTCCCAGTCTGTCAAGAACTTCTCCCAAAACTTCCGGGGAAATTCCATGAATCTCTATATCAATATCTTTATTTTCTTTGCCCATAACCTTATCCCGGACATATCCACCTACAAAAAAAGTTCTTCCTCCTTTTTCAGCAACCCGGGCAGCAATTTTTTCCGTCATAACAAGATTTTTGTTTTTCAAAAATATCCCTCCTTGTTTCCCGCAGTATCATTATACTACCATATCTCAATACCAGGGTCAAAAGCCTTTTATCCTCTGATGATTACCGACTACATTTTTCCAAATTTTTACATTTTTTACAATATTATATTGTTACAAAAATTTTATTTAGATTTTTCTTCCAAAAGACTACCTTTTTTTGTAAATATATAGTACAATTATACCAAAGCAACTCGGCTACTACTCCGCACTTCATTTTTTATTTATAAAAGTGTCTTATGGGGGCAGTTGCCAAATAACACACAGAATAGGGGATCTAATATGGCAAAAGAAATGATAGCAATGCTTCTTGCCGGCGGACAGGGCTCCAGACTTTATGCCCTGACCCAGAATCTGGCAAAACCCGCAGTTCCTTTTGGCGGAAAATATCGAATCATTGATTTTCCACTGTCAAACTGCGTAAATTCCGGTATTGATACGATAGGTATTCTTACCCAGTATCAGCCGCTCGTACTGAATGAGTACATTGGCAATGGACAGCCGTGGGATTTGGACCGTCTCCATGGCGGTGTTCACGTACTTCCACCGTATCAGCAGGCATCCGGTTCTGACTGGTACAAAGGTACCGCTAACGCAATCTACCAGAATATTTCATTTATCGAACGTTACAATCCTCAGTATGTCATCATTCTTTCCGGTGACCAGATCTGCAAGCAGGATTACAGCGATTTCCTTCGCTTCCACAAAGAAAAAGGTGCAGAATTCAGCGTTGCCGTTATGGAAGTTCCGTGGGATGAGGCTTCCCGTTTCGGTCTTATGGTAACAGACGAAAATGATAAGATTACCGAATTCCAGGAAAAACCGAAGCAGCCGAAATCAAATCTGGCTTCCATGGGTATCTATATCTTCAATTGGGATATCCTGAAAAAATATCTTGTAGAGGATGAGGCTGATCCGGAATCTGAAAATGATTTTGGTAATAACATTATCCCGAATCTTCTCCGCGATAACCGTAACATGTATGCTTACCGCTTTGAAGGTTACTGGAAAGACGTAGGAACCATTCCTTCTCTCTGGGAAGCAAATATGGAAGTACTGGATCCGGAACACAGCGGTATCAATCTTTTTGATGATGATTGGAAAATCTACAGCCGAAACAGCGGTATGACCGGTCATAAGATTGCTGCTGATGCTGTTGTAGAAAATTCCATGATTACTGATGGATGCCGCATCAAAGGTAATGTAAAACACTCTATCCTCTTCGCAGGTGTACAGGTTGAGCCCGGTGCAGTTGTAGAAGATGCAGTTGTTATGGGCGGAACTATTATCAAAGCAGGCGCATCTGTAAAACACTGTATCATCGCTGAAAATGTTGTAATCGGTGAAAATGCTGTTGTTGGTGCTATGCCTACCGAGACAGAAAAAGGTGTTGCAACTGTCGGTTCCGGCGTATACATTGGTGACAATGCAAAGATTGGTCCAAATGCTATGATTAATACGAATGTAAAGGATGGTGACGAACAATGGTAAACTCAAACTCAAATGCTCTGGGAATTATCTTCCCTAACAGTTATGATGATCTGGTACCTGAACTGGTAAGTGAGCGTCTGATGGCTTCCATTCCTTTTGCAGGTCGTTATCGTATGATCGATTTTATCCTGTCCAGTATGGTAAATTGCGGAATTGACAATATTTCCATACCTGTACGTAACAATTATTACTCTCTGATGGATCATCTGGGATCCGGACGTGAATGGGATCTTTCCCGTAAAAAAGGCGGTTTGAATATCGTTCCTCCGTTTGCAGAGAAATCTGTAGGTTTTTATAACGGACGTATCGATGCGCTTGCAAGTATTCTGGCATTCCTGAAACATCAAAAAGAAAAATATGTAGTACTATCCGATGCTCATATCGCAGTGAACTTTGATTTCAAAGCACTTTTGGAAGCTCATATTGAATCCGGTGCTGATGTAACCGTAGCTTATGCAGAGGAAGAACTTCCTGTAATCTCTGATCATGTACAGCCGGGAGCAAAAGGTTTCTTCTACTCTCTGCAGCTTGATGGAAATCATGTTACAAAGATAAAAATCAATCCACAGGATCCTGGAAAACAGAACTTCTCCATGAACATCTATGTAATGGATCGTGAACTTCTGATTGATCAGGTGAATACCGCTTTTGTACGTGGAAATATCTATTTTGAACGTGACGTACTGGCTCCAAATCTGGAAAAACTGAATGTTCAGGCTTTCAAATTTGATGGATACTATGCACGTATCAATGATATGAAGAGCTACTTCAACGAGAACATGAAACTTCTGGAAGATGAAAATCTGGATGGTCTGTTTGCACCAAATCCGGTATATACCAAGATTCGTGATGACAACCCGACCAGATATATCTCCGGTTCCAAAGTTAAAAATATCATGGCTGCAGATGGCTGCGTGATCGAAGGCGAAGTAGAAAACAGTATTCTGTTCCGTGGTGTTAAGATCGGAAAAGGCGCTAAAGTTAAGAACTGTGTACTGATGCAGGATACCGTTGTTGAAGAAGGCGCAAATCTGGAATATGTAATTTCCGATAAAAATGTACATATCACAGCCGGAAAAGAATTGAAAGGAACAGATACCCTGCAGGTATTTGTTGAGAAACGTAAAGTCGTATAAACATACTTTTTGGTTCGCAAGAGGCGTGCAGAAAATCAAATAGTCCGTTTTAGAAGCAGGTCGTTTGCCTTCAGCTAATTGCTAACTCCGACATAAGACGCTCAGGAAAGCCTTCGCGCCTAAGTCTGCGTAAGCACTGGATCTTCAGGCTCACTTATCCCAATGCTTCTAAAACGGACTATTTGATTTTCTGCACGTTTTCTCACGATACAAAATGACACTGAAAATAAAAAAACAATATGTTTTTCCGTCAGAAGCAGTTGTATTCACTCTCAGTGAAGATATTTTTTATATGTCTGGAAATAGTTGATTTATCTCTCTGGAACAATTCCGCCATCTGATCAATGGAAATAGAAAGATTCCGTAGAAAATCATATGCATCTCATTTTAAAAACACCATTTCTGTTTCAGACGATAGTTCATGCATGTATGTATATCCCTGACGATCGAACATTTTCAATTTTTCCGGTTCTTCCACTGCATTTTCCGCCATGAAACGAACCATCTCGCCCCGTGCCATCTTTGCCTGAGTTCCTTTTTGGATTACTTTCCCGTCTTTCCATTCACCGAAGATGCAAGTAATCAATTTATCCGCCGGACACAAATAATTCTCTATACATTTTGAGTATTCTTTTGATGCAAGGTTCACGATAATTCGGCTTTCATCCAACACTTCCCGATACAGTTTATCGCCCCAGAATTCATACAGATTCCCGGTTCCATCCACTTTTGCTTTGGCCTGCATTTCCAGGCGGTAAGGGGTAACTCCATCCAAGGGCTTCAATACGCCGTAAAATCCCGAAAGTACTCTGAGATGCTTCTGCACATAATCCCATTCTTTATCAGAGAATACCGCAGGGGCCATATACTGATACTGGATTCCCTCATAGGAGATCAATGCCGGTGTCAGATTTCTTTCCAGATTCATATCAGCAAATCGCTGAAAATTCAGTTCTGCAATTTTATCATTACATCCCCATAGTTTCCGGACCTGTTCAAAATTTAATTTCTGTACCCACTTCATCAGCTTTCTGGTATCTTCTAAAAAAACCGGAAGCCCCTGACATGCAATCAAATCTGGCTCCACATTCATTTTCTTCGCCGGTGAAATGATAATCCTCATCTTCTGCGCCTCCTTTACAGAAGTGCCAGCATCTGCTCCGGATTTTCAGCTGCCTTTACTTTTTCGAATGCCTTTATAATGATACCTTCTTCATCAATCAGATACGTAGTACGTACGACACCCATTGTTTTTTTACCATACATATTTTTTTCTTTCCATACATCATAAGCCTGAATAGCGGTCAGTTCTGTATCAGATAAAAGAGTAAATGGCAAACCATATTTTTCTTCAAACTTCTTATGAGATGCTACACTGTCCTTACTGATTCCAACCACCACAGCATCCTTCTCCTGAAACTGCGGGTACAATTCGCCAAAGCCACAGGCCTGCTTCGTACAGCCCGGAGTATTGTCCTTCGGATAAAAATACAGTATTACTTTTTTTCCTTGATACTCCTCCAGTGTATGCATGTTTCCATTTTGATCCGGCAATTCAAAACCGGGAGCTTTTATTCCAACTTCTAACATTTTCATATCCTCCTACACGTATTTTATATTTCAAGGAATGGCATAATATCCAGTCCAAGTTTCTCTGCAAATGTTTCCGCCTTGCGTACCCCTTCATCATAAAGCTTTTCCGGTGCATGGGCATCCGAATTGATGATATACTGCAAATCATACTCTTTGGACAGAAGAAATGCCGGTTCACTCGGATAACATCTTTGATACCGCATACCATTTCCATTGATTTCCACAGGAATCTTCAGTTCTTCACATGCCTGAAAAATTTGTCTCATAACTGATTCACAATCTTTATCCCACGGATTCCTGTAATTTTCAAGAGCACAGTCCGGATGAGCCAGAAAACGAAACATCCCTGTTTCCAGACCTTTGCACACATCATCTGCATAAACATGTAGCTCATACGGTCCTTTGGTTCCAAAACAGTCAATTTCTTTGTTTTTCCCACACCTGTGCTGCCCCATAATCAACAATTCATATCCAAAATCCTCCTGAAATCTTCGGTAATCATCCATCTCCAAGGGATAATACTCACATTCAAAACCCTTGATTACCCGGATTTTTCCTTCATACTTTTTGATAGCATGATTCAATGCCGCATCATATGCCGGAAACTGGTCCCATGGAATCCACGAATCTTCTGTATTCTTGTGAGGTACATGCTCCGTTATAGCAATCTCCCGGAGCCCCCAGCGTATCGCTTCCTCAATATAATCTTCAATCTCACCCACTCCATGCCTGCACCATTTCGAATGTGTATGATAATTCGCCTGCATCTTTGATGTCCCCTTTTCTCTATCATTTATAATTCAAGTACGTCTCAGCATACTTGCTGCGTGGCGCACGTCATGCTTTGCATGACACGATACATCTGCGCACCTCTGCAATCCTAAAATAATAAAATGGATAAATATTCAAGTTTTGTTTCCTGAACATTTACCCAAATTATACGCACACTATTTCGAAAAACGCAACTGTTTTCAGGATTTTTCTATAAACTTGGTCACAGAGCGAACATCAACACAGAAACACATATAGTATTGCCAATCTTCTACTTAAGACTGCCTTCAAAATAATTAATTCCCAATATACACATCAGTATTATTACACTTAGAATAATCCCCATAGTCCTCCTCCTTATTTTCCAGATTCATATTAATAAAATTTTCAAAAGAAAGAGATTCAACATCTCTGTCCGGATATTGAGCAGAAAATGCTTTAAGCTTTTGAAAAATCACATTAACCAAAATTTCATCCTTCCTTTCCAAATGATTCTTTCAATTATTTATGTCCTCTGATATAATAATTATATCGTCTATTCTATCTTTAAAAAATATTATTATGGACATATTTTATTACTATATCGCCATTATTTGCGTGTATTATAATAATTCGGAGAATATATATGAAAATCAAAACAACGATGAATCAAATGGAAAAAATCGAAGGTCTTGACCCTTCCTACCCTTACACGCTCCACAAAGTGGATCTTGACCACACTACCATACCCTGGCACTGGCATGAAGAGCTGGAATTTATTTTCATTGTAAAAGGCGAACTTAAAATCCATACTTCTTCATGCAGCTATTCATTTCATGAAAATGAGGGTTTTTTATCAATACCAATGTACTTTGCTCTCTTGAAAACATCACACACTGCAGTATAGAATCTCACTTATTTCATTCCATATTATTAAGCGGGCATTTTAAAAGTATTTTTGAGACCAAATATCTGAATCCGGTTTTGCAGAACAAAAACCTTGAAATAGTCGAATTTAGGAGATATACGCAAAATCAGAATAAAATTCTTAAGAATCTTAAAGAGATGAGCGTTCTTGACTCCAAAGAAAATACAGAATTTCAAATGAGGACTCTTCTCTCTGAAATCTGGCTGTTGATGTTAGAAGAAATTAAGACTATGGAAACGAAAAAAACATCCTCTAATTCTATATCTCAAGAACGTCTGATGACCATGATGTCTTATATTCAGGAAAACTATACACAAAAACTTACTTTGAATGATATTGCACAATCAGCCTCTTTAAGTACAAGAGAATGTTTAAGATGCTTCAAAAATGGAATACATGAATCACCTTTTGAATATTTAATCAATTATCGAATAGAACAGGCAAAAAAAATGCTTCGACTGACAAATCTTCCTGTTACTGACATTGCCTTTGAAACAGGTTTCTCAAACGGTGCTTATTTCAGCAAAATATTCAAAAGGGAATGTGGAAAAACTCCCGGAAACTACAGGATGTCCGAAAAAAAATCTACATGAAAGCATTATTTTGTTGTATGATAAAAATAATATCACGCAGTAATTCTGCATTAATTACGAAAGGGGAAATTTATTTATGGGATTAGCAAAATGTGCATGTATTGACACTCTTTACACAGAGCTTTCCTGGTGCCAGCGTTTTCAGGCGGCAAAGAATGATGGATTTGCGGCCGTTGAATTCTGGGACTGGCGGATCCGTGATCTGGACGAGACAAAAAAAGCAGCTCAAGAAGCGGGAATCATTATATCAGGTTTTAACGGAGATGCCGATTATTCTCTTGTAGATCCTGACCATAAAAAACTTTATTTGGAAGATCTGAAAAAATCAATGGATGCCGCTCAAAAGGTTGGTGCACGAAGTGTAACCATCCACTCCAATGCTCTGGGCGAAGGCGGAATTGTTGTAAATCATTATGGAAATCTGTCCCACACCACCAAACTGTGCTCCATGTATGACACGCTTCTGGAATGTGTAAAAATTGCAGAACGTGAGCAAATAAATCTCAATCTGGAAGCATTAAATATCACAACCGACCATGTAGGAAACTTTCTTACAACAACACAAATGGGTGCGGAAATCTGCCGGCTGATTGGCTCTCCCAGGCTGAAACTGTTATATGATGTCTACCATATGCAGCTGAATGAAGGCAGTCTATGTGATACGATCAGTAAATATTGCGACCAATTTGGTCACATCCATGTTGCAGATGCTCCGGGAAGACATGAACCGGGCACAGGAGAAATCAATTACCCGAAAGTTCTCTGGCATCTGGAAGCCTGCGGATATAATGGCTTTGTGGGTTATGAACTTTTCCCGAAAACGGATACAAAAACTGCAGTAGAAGCAATTATGAAATAAAGTATACATTTTAAAAGGGGTAATGTTCAAATTTTATTTATCTGAACATTATCCCAATTCCGTCAACCTCACTACTTTTTATGCACTCTCTTCAAACTGACTGTTATACAGCCGTGCATAGAATCCATTCTGTGCCATCAGGGAATCGTGGTCTCCCTGTTCTATGATATGACCGTCCTTCATCACCAGTATCACATCTGCCTCCCGGATAGTTGACAAACGATGTGCCACAATAAAGCTGGTTCTTCCTTCCATCATCCGGGCAAATGCAGCCTGGATACGGATTTCCGTACGGGTATCGATGCTGCTGGTCGCTTCATCCAGAATCAGCATAGGCGGCAGACAGAGCATTACACGGGCAATGCAGAGAAGCTGCTTCTGCCCCTGACTGATATTTCCTCCATCTTCCGCAATCATCGTATCGTATCCATCAGGCAGACGTTTGATAAAGCTGTGCGCATGAGACGCTTTTGCTGCCGCTATGATTTCTTCATCGGTAGCATCCGGCTTTCCGTATGCAATATTTTCACGGATTGTTCCCGCTTTCAGCCATGTCTCCTGCAAAACCATACCATAATTCTCACGCAGTGATTTCCTGCTCACATCCCGGATGTCTTTCCCCGCCACTTCTATCTTACCGCCATCCACATCATAAAAACGCATCAGCAGATTGATCAGTGTTGTTTTACCACATCCGGTCGGTCCTACAATGGCAATTCTCTGTCCCGGCTTCACGTCAAGAGAAAGATTTTCGATCAGCGGTCGATCCTCCACATAACGGAAGGATACATTTTTCAGTTCAACATGACCATCACTTACCAGAACAGTATCCTTTTCCTTTATCTGATCTTCCTCATCCAGAAGTTGGAATACACGATCCGCACAGGCAATAGCATTCTGCAGTTCCGTCACCACACTGGAGATTTCATTGAACGGCTTAGAATACTGATTCGCATAACTCAGGAAAATACTCAGCTGTCCGACCGTAATACCTCCCGCTACCGTATACAAAGCACCCGCCAGTCCCACAGCTGCATACACCAGATTATTTACAAAACGGGTACATGGATTGGTCAGACTGGAAAAGAATACTGCTTTCAGGCTTGTGTCCCGAAGCTGCTCATTCAGCTCATCAAACTTTTCCAGGCTTTCCTTCTCCTGACCAAAAGCCTGCACCACTTTCATACCTTCAACCATTTCATTCACATAAGCAGTCTGATTTCCCCGTACCACCGTCTGCTGACGAAAATAATGATACGTGTGCTTGGCAATAAAATTTGCCACAAATAGACTCAGCGGAGTGAGACATACTACAACCAATGTGATCAGAGGATTCACCGAAATCATAAATCCCAGTGTACCGATGATTGTCAAAACACCGGTAAATAGCTGAGTAAATCCCATCAGAAGTCCATCCGCAAAGGTATCCACGTCTGCAATCACACGGCTTACCAGATCACCTGACGGATGAGAATCCAGATAAGAAAGCGGCAACTTCTGAATTTTGTGAATAGAAGCATTTCGCAAATCCCGTGAAACACCAAATGTAATCTTATTGTTACAGGCAGCCATGATCCACTGAGCAAAAGCTGTAATGATTGTAGCCACGGCAATCGCAGTTATAATCGTCCCCACACCTTTAAAATCAACCTGACCTTTTCCAATCATATAGTCGATAGCATTACCGCATAAAATAGGCACCAGAAGCTGAGCCGCTACACTGACAGCAGCACACACAAAACTGATGATCAGGAACGGTGAATATGGTTTAGTAAACCGGAGAATACGTTTCATAACCGCCTGATTTTTCTTTGCCAATCTGCTTTTTGCAGTTTTTTCTTTTTCAGTCATTTTGCCGGCCATCAGTGCATCTCTCCTTTCTTAAACTGACTTTCATATATTTCACGGTACACTTCACAGTGTTTTAGAAGTTCCTCATGAGTCCCCTGATCCGCAATCTGTCCGTCATCCAGTACTAGAATCCGGTCTGCATGCTTCAAACTGGAAGTTCGCTGAGAAACAATAAATACAGTAATATTCCCCGGAAGAGTGGAAAGCGCCTTACGAAGCGCTGCATCTGTAGCAAAATCCAGTGCGCTGGCACTGTCATCCAGGATCAGAATATCAGGCTGCTTAACCAGTGCTCTGGCAATCGTCAGACGCTGTTTCTGTCCACCGGAGAAATTTCTTCCTCCCTGTTCCACAACTTCATCCAGTCCCTGTGGTTTTGTATGCACAAATTCCGCTGCCTGAGCAAGTTCCAGTGCCTTCCACAATTCTTCGTCCGTTGCGTCCTGATTTCCCCATAAAAGATTGGAGCGGATCGTACCGGTAAAGAGCTGTGCTTTCTGCATAACAACACTCACACTTTTTCTCAATTCTTCTCTATCCCACTCTTTTACCGGTATTCCCATAACTCTGACCTGTCCGGCAGTAGCATCATAAAATCTCGGAATCAGGTTTACCAGACTGGATTTGCCGCTTCCGGTACCTCCGATCACACCAATTGTCTGTCCTTTTTTTGCACAAAAAGAAATATCTGACAGACTCTCTTCACCGGCACCTGCATAGGTAAGGCTTACATTTTCAAATGCTACCGCCTCGTCTTCATGATTTCTTTTGTTATCCGCCTGTTCTCTGTTTTCCGTTTCAACAAATTTCATAGACGGTTCGGTATCCAGCACATCCTGTACCCGATGCAGACTCGCCATAGCCTTACTCAGCAACACAATCAGATTTGCCAGTTTCACCAGCTCCACCAGAATCTGGCTCATGTAGTTCACCAGTGCGACCACATCACCGCTCATCAAAACACCACTGTTGATTCTGACAGCTCCCATTTTCAAAATAGCAATCGTAGCAAGATTGACTACCACATATGTCAGCGGATTCATCAGTGCTGAGATATGTCCCACATGAAGCTGCATAGATGTGAGCTGCTTATTATTATTTTCAAACCGCTCTACTTCTGCGTCTTCTTTTCCAAAAGCCCTGATCACCCTCACACCTGTCAGATTTTCCCGGGTAATTCCAAGGACACTATCCAGTCTTCCCTGAATTTTTTTATACAGCGGAGACGTAATTTTCATAATACCGAAAACGATCACCGACAGCACCGGTATGGCTGCAAGAAATACGAACGCAATCTTTATATTGATTGTAAATGCCATAATCATAGCACCGAAAACAATGAACGGGCTTCTCAAAAACAGACGCAGAACCATGTTGATTCCATTCTGCACCTGATTGATATCACTGGTCATACGTGTGATCAATGTGCTCGTCCCTATGGTATCAATCTCCGAATATCCCAGCTTCTGTATATGTGCAAATAAGGAATGACGGAGACCTGCCGCACATCCTACCGAAGCTCTTGCCGCAAAAAACTGTGCCGTAAAGCTGCAGGCAATTCCAATCAATGCCAGCAGCACCAGAATCCCGCACCGCTGCATGATATACTTATTATCCTGATTGCCGATTCCTACATTAATAATATCTGCGACAACAATCGGCACAAACAGATCAAACAACGCTTCCAACATCTTAAAAAGCGGTGCCAGGATGCTCTCTTTTTTGTAATGTTTTAAATGTTCCAACAAATACTTCATTTGCCGTTTACCCCTTTCACAATCTCTGATAAACCTCATATAAACTTAGCATAACACAGGATTAATTATAGGAATAATATTTATTTCATGGTATAATTATATGGAATAAGTATAGATTTTATAGACAGGAGACCAAAAATCTATGGAAATACGACAATTGCGTTATTTTAATGCGGTAGTAGAAGAGGGAACTGTGACCGGAGCCGCAAGAAAACTGAATATGACTCAGCCACCGCTGACAGCTCAGCTGCACAGCCTGGAAGAAGAACTGGGCTGCAGTCTTTTCCGACATGAAGGCAGGCGTCTCTATCTGACGGAAGCCGGTCATACTTTTTATCAAAGATCCTGCGCAATTCTGGGAATGTGCAGTGCCACTGCAGCAGAAATGGAAAATTTCCGTTCCGGCAATACCGGAACTCTTCGTATCGGTGTGGTCTCTTCTGTCCAGGGAACTTTGTTCATGAACTGGATCACACATTTTGCAGACCAACATCCATCGATCCGGTATGAAATATACACTTCCAATACATACCATCTTTTGGAACGGCTCCGCATGAGCCAACTGGATCTTGCCATCGTTCGTACCCCTTTTTCCGCTCCGGATCTTGAAATACTCCCGATCAGAAAAGAGTCCATGGTGGCTGCAGGGTTGTCCTCCAGCTTTGATTCTTCCCGTAAATCATCTATGCTCGAAAGAAATACGATCTCTCTGCGCGAGCTTGCTCAGTACCCTCTGATTCTTTATCGCAGATGGGAAGGAATCCTCCATTCCCGCTTTGAAGCTGCAGGCTGCATTCCCCAGATCCGATGCTGCAACGATGATGCACAGACCACATTGGCTCTTGCAGAAAATGGTCTGGGAATCGGCATACTTCCGGCATCAGCTATTTATCATCTGAACAATCCACGGTTAACCGTATTGAAAATTGAAGATACAGCACTTTCCACAGAAATTGCTATTTTATGTAAATCAAAAGAACAGCTTCCGCAGGTAGCACTGTTGTTCTGGGATATGATGGAGTCAATTGAAAGGAGTTTTTAATTATGTATAGAAAATGGTATCGGCAGGGTGACTCCCTGCTTCATGAAATTGCGTCTACACAGGCAGCTCCTGATACACTGGCTTTATGGTATATCGGCCAATGTGGTTTTATTTTCAAAAATTCTGCTACCCTGTATATTGATCCCATCCTGAATGATCTGACAGATACATCTGGAAATACCCGGCGCCATTATCCCATCCCGTATCTGCCTGGTTCAGTACAGACCGATTATATTCTTTGTACCCATGAACATGCCGATCATCTTGCCGTTGAGACTTTGACAGCCATCGCAGCTTCCAATCCTACTGCCAGATTTATTGTTCCTGGCGCCTGCCGTACAATACTCACAGATGCCGGTGTTCCCGAAAGTTGTATGATTTCCGCAAAGTCTCATGAGGCTATTTCCCTTCCCGGTGTAACTATTTATCCTGTTTCTGCGGCACATCCGGTCCACACAACAGATGAAACCGGAGCAGACACTGCACTCTGCTATCATATTACTATGGGAAATGTTAAAATCCTGCATTTGGGAGATACTTATCTGACAGATCAGCTTTTGGAAGATTTACAAAAACTCCCGACGCCTCATCTGTTTCTGCCTCCAATCAACGGAAGCGACTATTTCCGCACAAAACGCAACTGTATCGGAAATCTATCATCCATAGAAGCAGCCAGATTGTCAGTACTTCTGCATGCAGACCTGACCATTCCCACACACTTTGACATGATCGAAGGGAATACTGTTGACCCGCTGAATTTCGTTCGGGAACTGTGGATGCAAAATCCTGCCGCCAAATGGCATATTCCGGCACTTGGAGAACGGTTTATTTATCATGTTGGGGATTAAGAGTTAACGGGGACAGGTTCTGCGGCTCCCAACAAAGTCACGGAACCTGTCCCCACTGTCTTTAAAACAGAATTTCTTTATTCACCGAAGCATGGTCGTCTTCATCCAGTGGAATAATAAGGCATTTTTTTCCATCGATGATTTGAGAATAGATCTGTCCTTCCTTTTCCGGTTTCACCGTCACAATCACCTGACAGTCCTCACTCTCTTCTTCTGAAAGAGCACGGGTTTCTTCCAGCTGCTGCTTCAGGTTTTTCACCTGTTCCACCAATTCCAGACGATCTTTTCTTCTTCCATTTGCTTCCACAAGTTTTGAATCCACGAGGCTTCCGGCTTCCGGCAGATCTTCCCCAAAAACTTCCTCATAGTTTTTCTCTATTACCGCGGTCTGTTCCTCCGTCAGCCCACTTTCCGTCAACACTTCTGTCATGTCCCGTGTTGTAAGAAGCATAGGTTCCGGTGCTACATTGGCCTCGGTCGGATCATTCATCTCCGCATTCTGATAAACCTTATCATTCAGATTATCCTGAATGTCCATATAAAGGATCTCACTTTTTCCATCCCCGTCACCAATCACATCTTTAATGATGGACTCAAACGTAATCTTTTTCTCTGTCGCTGTGAGTCTGGCACCACAGCCAAGTCCTTCTGTCATAAATTCCGAATGAGGATTTTTTGTGTCTCTGGTATAAAACATGACCGAATGAATATCCGTGCTGCGATCCGTAAATGCGGGGAAAACGAAACCGGTATCCGGCATACTTACCACCCAGTCCCGAATACGGGAACGGATACAGTTCTCTTCTTCCCGATATCCCAGTCCCGGTTTTGAAAGATTGACCGGACAGATGGCACAGATCAGATAATCATATACTTCTTCTGATTCATCCAGATCCATATTATCTTTCGTCTTTTTCATAACATCATACGCATCATGAAACAGCAGAATCAGGTAATTACCCGGATGGCTGTAGCTTGCAATTACCATATCGTAAAATGCATCCAGCAGCTCATCATTTTTCAGTTCACTCTCTCGAAGTCCCATCAAAAATTGCTGTTTTCCTCCGACCGCTTCTTCCTCCATGGGGAATTCCAGTTCCAGAATATTATTGCCAACCGTTCCTGAAAATACCTTTTTTGCTATATCCAGATATTTATAAAAGTCTTCTTCCTCCAGATTTAAAAAAGTCTCCGCAATGTTTGTAACCTTGTTATGTTCAGCGTCCACATAACAGCCGCACATTCTGGTAAAAGTACAGCCGTGCTTTGTCAGACGGCGCTTCAATTCATGGATATCTTTTTTGTTCATATATGTACAGGTTCCTTTCTCTTTGGATTTACGGAAACGGGCGGAACACGCTCTGCGGTCCCGCCTGTCTGTCACTCTATTATAAAATCAATCCGTTTCCGATTCAAGCTGTTTTTTCCCGGACCGCAAAACGTAGACAAAATCTTCCAGTAATATTTCTCCCATATCCTGCTTGTCTTTTTCTGCATCTCTCTGTCGAACAGATATCGTTTTTGCTGCTTCTTCTTTTTCCCCTACGATGATCATATACGGTACTTTATCCAGACGTGCTTCCCTGATCTTATATCCCAGCTTTTCATCTCTTTCATCGGTTTCCACACGAATCCCGTATTTTTCAACTTCTCTGCGACCTCATTGGCATACTGCAGATATTTGTCTGAAACCGGCAATATTTTTACCTGTACCGGAGCCAGCCACACCGGGAATTTCCCTGCATAGTGTTCAATCAATATACCGATAAATCTTTCCACGGATCCAAATACCACACGATGAATCATAATCGGACGATGCTTTTGTCCGTCAGCTCCCACATATTCCGCATCAAATCGCTGTGGTATACATATTTTCCCGATAATGATCCCAATGCCCCGATGTTTCCCACAGACTCCGATTCAGCATCATCGGTGTAGAAATCTCCAGGTAACCTTCCCGTCTGTGTATCTCCCGCCAATAATCAATCAGCAGATTCTTTAACACCATTCCTTTCGGAAGAAAAAATGGAAATCCCGGTCCCTTATCCATCAAAGCAAATAATCCCAACTCTTTTCCCAGCTTTCTGTGATCCCGCAGCCGTGATTCCTCCTGCATTTTCAGATACTGCTCCAGTTCCGATGCTTTTGGAAATGAAATGCCGTAAATACGTGTAAGCATTTTATTGTGTTCATCCCCTCGCCAGTAAGCACCCGCAACAGACAGAAGTTTAAATGCCTTAATCTGACAGGTATTGGAAATATGCGGACCGGCGCAAAACTCCGCATAATTTCCCTGCCTGTAAAAACTGATTTTCTCTGTCTTTGGGAGATTCTGGATCATCTCCAGCTTATATGGTTCTTTTTCCTGTTCCATATAAGAAATAGCTTCCTCCCGACTCATTTCATAAACCTGCAATGACAGGGATTCCTTCACGATTTTCTTCATCTCTGCTTCCACTTCTTTCAGAGATTCCTCCGTAAATGGAAAACTGAATTCAAAATCATAGTAGAACCCATTCTCAATAGCCGGTCCGATGGCGCATTTTGTCTTCGGATACAGACGCTTCACAGCCTGTGCCATCACATGAGCACTGGTATGCCAGAATGCTTCCCGCACTTCTTTTTCTTCAAATGTTCCTTCCCATACACTGCCGTCTCTTCGTATTACTTTCATTTCCTATGTCTCTCTCCTTTCCCGCACTTCTTCTGCGGTTTCCTGGTTGATCTTTATGCTCTTTTAGCAATGTTTCATAACATAAGAAAAGCACCCCGGACATACAACATTCATGTACCTCCAAGGGTGCAGTAATCGCACGGTTCCACCTTGACCTTTCACTTCAGATTCCATCAAATCCTATCCTTTAACGCAGGCATACGGTAACGCTTAACGATCTGTCATCTTAGGCATTACAGCTCGGGAATGGTTTTCGTAAACATTCCTCATGAACAGCTTCCACCACACACTGCTCTCTCTGGATGATTCCTGTAAACTACTCTTTTCCGTCATTGCTTTTCTTATGCTATTGACTGTAATCATACCATCTGCTTTTTTCTTTGTCAATGAACGACTTTTATCAAAGTATCATTCATACAATATTCTTCCATTTTCTTCACAGATTTTCCTTAGCATTCCATCCTGAATCTGCCAGGCTTCTCCCCATACCGTCTCCACGCCATCCGTCGAAAGCAGATAACTCCCGTCCGGCAGTACTAAAAATTTCTTTCCATAACTGTCTTTGTACGTAATATCCTCATACAGTCTCTGCCCGTCCAGTTCACTGTCTTTCACCATTTGATAATGAGGCAATATCATAGTTTTCGTCAGGCCAAGCCCCTGCAGATACCGGACATATGACGGATCTGTGGCTTCACCCGGAAGCTCCGGCTGGGCATACACAGTATCGGCACTGTTCATGGTACCGGCACTGATTCCGATAACGATTCTGTCAAAACTCTGCATTTTATCCCGCAGACCAATCTTCTTAAAAAACCGATTCTGAGTCGGTACATGACCGCCGCCAAGAAAAATCACGTCATAAGAATACAAGATTTCTTTTGACATATCTTCCGTTCTGTCATCCCACAGTTCAAAGTCAGACACTAAAAGTCCCGATTTTTCCACTGCTTTCTTAAAAAAATCCGTCATCTCATCATTTCTTTCATACGCTTCCGGGGTTGCCGCTATCATCAGACATCTGGCTTCCGTCTTCCAATATTTCTTCAGATTCTCCACAAAACAGTTCTTTTCATCCAGTCCATCTACAAGGCGACTTCCGTCCAGCGGTCCTGTGGGACTGCTTGTTAAAAATAAAATCATACTTACTCTCCTTTATCTTTCAAAAGATCAGTTCCTGCTGCTCCATCACTTCAATCTGTGATACCACCATAGTCTCCGGCTCATTTCCCCGTACATGATCCGCTTTCAGATACTGCATACCATTTCTAAGGCTTGCCGCTATAAGATTCAATACATAAATATTATTAAACCGGTTATAGATAGACTCTCCGCCCAGACCGCTGAGACATATCAGCTGAGTGTTCGTTTTCTTTGCCATATCCATCAGAGGTTTCAAAAGGTGGGAAGCATTTGTCTGCGCAAACGGATTATCCATAACCAGAACTTTCCCTTCATTGCGGTCAGCAAAGATGTCCGTGTCATCTTTCCGCATATAATACAGCAAACTGGACAGAATAACGAAGGCTGATAAAAATCCCTCTCCGCCTGAGTTCTTTGCCACTTCCGCCCAGGTGATCGGATATTCCCTCTGCTCCTCAATCTTATACAGACGAATCTGCACATTTCCAATACCTATAACAGTATCATACAGATTTCTGGTGGTGATTCGAGTGCCAAAGTACTCCTGTGCATTTTCATTTTTCTCGAAAAGCTCCACACCTTTCAGTGTCACTTCATCAATCATATCCTGCAGTCTGATATGATACATATTTTCATTTTCTTCCCACTCCGGAAGCTGAATTCTGAGCATCTTTACCGGTTTCTCCCGAATGGTGATGGTAGAATTGTGGTCAATCATTCCCAAATTCTGATGTACTTCCTGTACGTACTCTTCCATCAGTTCTACAATTCTGTCTTTTTCCTTTTCTACCACCGAAATATCCACTTCCAGCTTTTCCATCAGACTGTCATAAGATTGAATGGTAGTATCCAGCTGCCGAAGCACCTGAGCGGCATCATCTGTCAGTTCCAGCATGGATTCCAACGGTTTTCTGTAGAATTCTTCCTGAAATGCATCCACACGCACAATCTGATTCAATACCTGAATCAGCCGTTCCTTTGCCGACTGCCGGTCACGGACCATCTGGTTGTAATCCCGGATGAGTATTCCCTTAAAATTTCTAAGCTCCCGCTCATTCATTTCCGCAAATGCTTCTTCCCATTCCACCTGCTCTATCAGAGGAAATCCGCTGTATTCCGACAAAGCTGTCAGATTTTCCTCATAGCTGTGCAACTTTCCTTTCAGCCTGTCAGCACTCTTTACAGCCTCTTTTTCCTGAAAACGGAGCTGATTTTTTCTTGCGTCAAAATCCTGGTTCTGAATCTCATAATCAGGAAGGGGCTGTTCCTTTCCACATTCACTGACGATTCTCTGCATCCGTTCCCGAATCTGCTGTGCAATAACGGCAATCTTTTTATCTTCTTCTCCCCACAGCATTCTCCTGTTTTCAATTTTCATCCGGAACCCTTCCAGAAGTACCTCCTGGTGGGATTCTTCCTTGCGGCTGTAATGGATTTCTTTCCAGGAATCAGGCTGAAGACGGTATTTTTTCCGCAGGTGCGTCAGTTCATCTCTGGCTTCTTCATACCTTTTAACCGCACGTTTTTCCTGTTTCTCCAGTTCCTGGATTTCTACAGACATTTTTTCCGTAACAGCAGTATATCGAATCTCCAGTGTCTGTGCTTCTTCTGCATTCAACCTTTCTTGATCCGGATCCTGTGGTTCATATTTCTCATAAATCAGATACCTTCCCTGAAAATCCTGCTTTTCCCGAACCAACTGATCGCAGGCCGTCTCCAGAGTACGAAGGGATTCTCTCTGTTTTTCCAGTTGACTGGCTGCCAGTTCTTTCTGTTCCTGAAATCTTGCTGCCTGTTTGCGGCATTGTTCCAGCTTTCTGCGATTCCCCAGATATGCTTCATAATCTGCAGTCAGTTCCTCAAAATCCTCTAATCGCCTCTTCTGAAATTCCGTCTTCTCTTTCAAAGCCTGAATTTCTTTATCAAGAATCTCCAACTGGTCTTTCAGCTGTGCGTATTCTTCTGAAACTGTTCTTAGATTATCCTCAAGTTCTTCTGTTTTTTGTATCAATTCTTTTATCAACTGGTGATTTTTCTCATACAATTCACCGGTAACTTTTTGATTTTCTATTACTTCCTGCCTTTTAAAGTATTCTTCGTATTCTTTCTTCCTTACTGCAATTGCATCTTTCTTTCTGCCAATCTGCTGTTCTTTTTCCAGGACAAGAAGCTGCAGTTTTTCTTCATTCAGAAGATTTTCATTGAACAATACATAAAAGTTGATACCCGCCAGAGATACAATATTTCCTGTGTTTTCCGGCTTCTTTACGGCAAGTTCCTCCCGAATCACAATAGGAATCGGAAAAGAAGTATAGCTTCCGCCTTCACTTCGTCTGAGCTTTTCAAGATCCTTTTTCGAAAGAATCAGGGCATACGGAAGAAACGGATGCTGACGTACCAGCTCCCGGTTCTGCTCCTCACTATACCCGTTTTTCTGAAGCCATTCCATACCATAAACAGGATGAATTCCCAGACCGGAAATCTCGGCTTCCAGTTCTTCCGGAATCTCCATCGTCTTCCCCTGTGTCAGTCTGCGATATTCTTTCTGCAGCACATCCTCCTCTTTTTCCAGATTTCTTCGAATTTTATCTATCTCCAGGCGTTTTCTTTCCGAAGCCCGAAGTATCGTCTCCGTATGAAAAATCTCTTTTTCATCCAGATTCAGGTATTTCAGAATCACTCTGCGGGCATTCAATTCTTCTTCATATGTCTTGCCAATTTCATCCTGTTTTTCTTTTTCCATCCTATTACGGATCAAATCTGCCCGTATATCCTCCAGCGTCCTCTCCAACCGCTTTAGATTTTCCTGACCGGTTTCCTGCTGTTTCTTTTTCCGTACTCTTTCCCTCACAGTTTCTTCCATCTGCTGATCGTAAGTTGTCCGAAGGATTTCCAAAGTTCCCGGTTCATACTCACCAAGAATATTACGAACAAGCTCCTCTTGATATCGTATATGATAAGCCTCTTCCTGGCGGTTATAAATCTGTACCTTGCTTTTCAGTCCTCCTTCTTCCCCCGCAGCTTTCCGGATTTGCTGTTCAAGTTCGGCTGACTTTCTCTGAAGTTCATTGATCTGATCGGTTACCTTCTGCTGATTTTCCCGATTTTTCTCTGTCTGAAAATCATTTTCCTGCAGTTTATACTCATAATAATTCCGCAGTCTTTTGCCCAAAGCATTTCTCTCCGGCTCCAGTTCTTCCTCTTTTTTCTGTATAACAAGCAATTTCTGACGGAGAAGCTCCAGTTCTTCTTTTTCACTATCTACAGACTCCTGCTGTTTTGCACACGCTAAAAGATGCAGGAATTCTTCTGTCTTTTCAGCCTCCCGTTCCAGATTGTCTTTTTCCATCTCAATCATATCACGGTTGCCGGTATGAAAATTCATCTGATCTTTCAGTTCGTATATCTCACTGGACAGCTTTTCATATTCTACCCTGGCTATGGCTTCCTGAATGGTCTCGACCAGCTCCATCACCTTCCGATGCTCATCTTCCGTGCAGTCACGAAGAATATCCAATTCCTTAATAAAACAGGCTACCTGATTCTCCTGCATTTTCTGTTTTTCATCGGTCTCCTGATAATATTCCGCTTTTTCTCGAATCCGTACCGCCTCTTCTTCAAAAGCACGAATAGTATCACGGCGCCTGATTTTCGACTGGTTGTCTTTATATTGACCCGCATATTTTTCCAGTATCACCTGAAATTCTTTCATACGGTTCTTTTCCTTATTCAATTTGTTTTCCACCGCATCCAGAAACCATTTTTCCACCAGCCCTTTTTCATCCCGACAGTCCGAAAACAGTTCAGAAAGCCCTGATTCTTTTAGATTCACCTTCTTTATGATGGTTTCCCATTCCTTATAATTGATCTGATACTCCATCAATTTGTCAAAATACTGACGGGATTGGGCAGAATTATTCATATCATAATAAAAAAACTGCATGGAACGATCTTTTTTATACATTTCAAACATCTGTCTGCAGGCGGAAAAGTTCTTCAGAACCATCTCTTTCTTTCCTTTTTCCACCACCGGAAGATGATGAATATCCTGTACACAAGGTTGCCTGTACTCACTGACAAAATTAATCATTTCCAGACTGTCTGTATTTCCCTCTCCGGTATCCTGATTTCTTCTGACCATCATACCGGTCATCACATATCCCGCGCCCTGATCCAGTATCCATTCTACCAGAATAAAGGATGGTTTATTGGTCGTAAAATAACTCTCAAAAGGGCGATCTTTCGCATCCCGATATCTTTTATGGACAAATGGTGCCATCATCATCTGTACCAGAACGGACTTACCGCCGCCATTTCTCAGAGACACCAGTGTGCTTTCCCCATTAAAATGAAAACACTCGTCACTGATGCGGATCGCATTGTTATTATAATTTACATTAATCAGCCTGACAGCATTGATTTTACTCATTTTCTTTCACCCCCAGCACTCGGAGTACTCTTCGGTAATTATTCTGGTTCAGCAGATTCCAGTCCATAAAATTATCCAGTTTTTTTGTGGTCTTGATCATCTCATCCTGCTCCACATATTCGATCAATCCCTGTTTCTGGAGGAAAATCAGAATATAATGCAAGAATCCCTCCTTTGTGGTTCTTGCCCTGGAACCTTTCTCATCGGATTTGAGAGCTTCGTATGCTTCCAGCATATTGGAAAATGCGATACCACTGGTTTCTTCTTCCGTTTTCCCTGCATTTTGGGCACCTTCCTTCAATCGTTCGGAAATACAGTTCTGCAGTTCTCCCACCCGCATGTATTCTCTGGCTTTGCTGCTGCTTCCCTGTCCGTCATAAAATTCTACCAAAAGTGTCAGAATAACAAACTGTGACAGGTAATAATCCTTGTCTGTGGCATTGGATCTGCAGAGTGCCGTTTTTAGTTGTGCCTTCGAAAACCCCAGAAAACTATTGTCCTCCCTGGGTATCAGGTAAATTACATTCCCATATCTCTCAATACTGCTGTTGGCAATCTCTCCCTGAGATTTCACCAGATTCTGAATTTCTTCCCTCTCTGTGTAAGCCCGATACATCCGTTCCTCTTCTTCCTCCCGAAGCTCATGGTGTTCCAGCAAATAATAAAAGATTTCCTGACTGATTCTGATTTCTTCTATTTCATATGCCATCTCTATCCCTCCTGTATAATCCGGATCAGCACATTGGAACACCGGATACTCTTCTTTCTGCCATTCTCATCCTCTATATTTTCAAAAATAACCGTACTTTGATCCGGCACCCTATAAGTTTCAATTCTTTTAATATTTCTGTTTTCCGGATATTCCTCAATGAGCTGCAGTAACATCTCATTAAGCTGGAATTCCCCCGGTCTGTCCTGAATGTATTCACTTCGTTCTTTTTGAAGTGCCTCTATATCAATCTCTCGATTTCTGATCAGTTCCACCATGATTTCCTTGAAAATCTCCACATTCGGAATCAGCCTGATTCTTTCTTCTTCTCCCGCCTGCGCACAGATCTCCTGCAAAGATATTTCTCCTGTCCGCAAGGCGTACTTCAGAATACAATGCAGACTTTCTTCATACTTTTTCAGCTTTTCCCTGAGGATTCGCTCCTGTTCTTCCTGCCATGCTTCCTCGTCAAAATCCAGTATTTCCTCACTGTCTTCTTCCTCTTTTTTTCTCACCGGACGCTGAAGTTCAAATGCTTTATTTAGATTATATATTTTTTCTGTGTCACGATTAAAAAGAGGTCTCAAAAACAAATCCAAATTTTCCATGGCAGACGGATTTTCCAGAATCTTATCATACAACTCTGTCCTCAAAGGAAAACGTTTAATCAGAGACATCTGCGTCAATTGTTCCAGTTCCTTTGTATAAAGGGCTTTCAGATCAAAATGACTGTTTAGTATTTTCTGGTGTTCATCAATGGTACGGTTCAGATACCACTCGATTTCCCGCAAATGATTCAGTTTCTCCTCTTCCTTTTCACTGAGCCGTTTCACATTGATATTGGCTTCTTCCAGTTCCCTTGCCCTACTTTTTACCATTTCCCGATAATTCTGAAATTTCTGTCTGGTATCGCTGATGGTATCCAGATTTTCCAGAAGAATATCCTCATAATCTTTCACGGAATAACTAAGTGCATTTCGTCGAATCTTTCCCATAGCTTCCTGTATTTTCTGCAGTTGGATCCGCATCAGATTAAAAACATTTTTAATTTCATCTACTGCCTTATCATAACTCTGCTTCTCCAGATGCATCTGAAAAATCATCTCGTGAATAGTCAACTTCATATTATTCTCTATTTCCAGCGTCCCCAGAAGAAGATTGTACCCATCGTCCGTCAGGTAATAGGAAGTCCGTTTTAATTCCTGATCAATATAAACGATCTTATTTGCCACATAACTGATATGCATAATATGATATGCATTCTGTTCAAAATCATATCCGTCAAAATACATGGCTCTTCCCTCATTGGAAAGAATTACATTAACAATAAAATCTCCCAACTTTCTGCAGTCATCATAAGTCATATTTTTTTGGAAGTACTGCACATTGATATTATCAATATAAGCGCCAATATCATCCATGGTACAGGTCTCCTCTTTCAGAGACTGCTCCATAATATATAACATTACTGCAAATACCATATTCAACTGCTCATCCGTTTTTAAAAAACCGTACTGTTTCCAGGTCTGCTTTTGGATGCTGTTTTGAATGAGTATGGCATAAAGTCCTACCGTTTTCATTCTTTTAGGGAAATTTTTCAAAAATTCATATTGCATATTCTGCTCCCGTTTTATTTTTATTATAAATCCGTAATGTTAAGAATTTCCTGGGGAATATATTTATCCTTTTCCAGAATCTCTTTCATCTTCTCTGTCTGCTGTTTGTCAAAATAAGAGAAGAACAATCCGCTGTTATTTCGATTCTGCCCGGTTTTCGTATCCGGAAGTCGCTCCCACTGCATTTTATTCATGGAAGCAGCTTTTTCCATCATGGCTTCATATGCCGGGAGGAAGGGAACAATTTCCCATCGTTCGGCAAACAATGCTGCCAGACTCTCATAGATTCCGATCCCCTCATAATCCAGATCCCCAAAATAATAAATCCGGTTTTCACCGGCTTTCATATACGGCTCCACACAAAAGTCAAAATCCTGAAATGTTCGGAGAATCCCTTTTCCTGCTCCGTATACCAAGGTTCCCACAGGCACTCCCAAAATCTTGTCATTTCCTTCCAGAAGATGTCTCCGCATACTGTAAAACGTATCCTTATTTTCCAAAATCAACAGATTTTGCGGTACAACTCTTGTATGAGAATAATAAGCAAGAGGTTCTGTAGTACGATATACATTCAAAAACTCTTCATTTAGCCCGCAACGTTTGAGTATCTTTCTTCCCTGCTCTCTGGAAAGAAATTTTTCTCTTCCCCATATTTCAAAACTCCGTTCATTCAGAGATTCCTGATAATTCAAACTTTCCTTTTTGTTTTTCAGAAAATCATTCAGAAGAAGGATCCATTGCCTGTCCTTTTCATAAAGATCCGGATGAGCTCGATAATAATCCACAGAAATCAGCGGAGTAATCTCATAATCCAACTCCTTTTCCAGTTCGCAATAGTTCCTTTTTTCTTCCAAAATCCAATACTCACGGTAAAGAGCAGGTTTCTTTCCATTGGTGCCCGATGCCAGAACCGGACGGATTTTCCCTTCTTCCAGAAGTTTCATCACGTATTGATATTGCTGCTCATATAAAAACTCAGATTTTGAAAACAATAACTTTTCCAGAGAAACCCTTTTCATGCCAATCTTCTCCTAATATACTGCAAAACAGCATAATTGTGATCCTTATATCAACTCAAAATGCCTGCACGCATTCCATATCCCGTCATCCATCATGGAATCTGTCACATAATCGGCTTCTGCTTTTGCTTCATCCGAACCATTTCCCATAACCACACCGACTCCTGCCATCCGAAGCATGCCGATATCATTGGCACTATCCCCAAACGCAAAGGTATCTGCAACATCTATATCCAGAAATTCACATACCTTTTTAATTCCCGTTCCTTTATGATAGCCTTTCGGCACAGCTTCCACAACCGTCGGTCGATGTATCATAAAATCATAGTACGCCTCCAGCTCCGGTACACACGTTCCCCAGTCTCCCTGATCCGTAACACAGGTCAACTTGGAAATCTCCCATTTTCCCCATTCACCGGCTATGGATAAAAGATGATCCTCCATCTCTGCTTTCAATTTTTTTCCATAATAATTCTGTGCAAACTCTGCTTCATCCAGATATAGAAATTCTCTTCCCTCAAGAATTGGCCGGAAACCATGATTTCTCACCACATGAATCGTGTGCTCCACCAGCTCTGTCTCCAGCTTCTTATAAAATAAAGTATTTCCACTATATTCAATCATAGTCCCGCACCCGGATACCACACCGTCAAAACCAATCTCAAATAACTTCGGATTCTGTATATATGCTCTGCTTCGTCCACTGCATAAAAAAGCCAGATGCCCGTTCTTACGAAGCAGGCGTATGGCTTTTATCGTACTTTCCGGAATTTCATTCTTTGTGTTCCACAAAGTGCCATCGATATCAAAAAAGGCCGCTTTTCTTACTGACATATTCCTACCTCCATGGATGTAGGATATCACAAACTGGAAAAAAACACCAGCAATCACTCTTTTTTATCCATTGAAATCCACATTTCTTTTTGAACGACAAAAAATTAGGGCTATCTGATTTTCTTTTCTATCAGATAGCCCTTTTAATGAATAATCGTAAGTTTCACTATATAACCTCCTGTTCTATGAAATTGTAGGTCTGTCCACTATGGATCTCTGCCTTTCATTAAAATCTCCTCCTTTTTGTTACATCTATGGTAAACTCCTTTTGGAGATTTTCTTGATTTTTTGAGATTGATTAACTATGCCATTGGACTGTCCTCCCTTTTTTTATTTTGTATATCTTTTGTTTTTTGATGATTATATCATATCTCACTTTTTTAGTTTTGTCAAGTATATTTCCAAATATTTTTTATATATTTTTATATTTTCAGAATTTTCACATGTTTTATTCTAGTTTTCGAACCATGTCTGAGCATCCATCCTCCCAAAATCATCAAATTTTTTCATAAAATCATAAATTGCCATTGCTTTTTATGCCAAAATCTGTTTATCTATTATATGGAAACATTTTTAAATCATTTAGCGAGGTGTATAAAATGAAACCCATCAAAGAAGGTAAAGTACGTGAGATTTATGATAATGGCGACAGCCTGATCATGGTTGCTACAGACCGCATCAGTTGTTTTGATGTAATTCTGAAAAATACTGTAACCAAAAAAGGAACTGTCCTGACTCAGATGTCTAAGTTTTGGTTTGAACTGACAAAAGATATCCTTCCTAACCACATGATTTCTACTGATGTTAAGGATATGCCGGAATTTTTCCAGCAGCCCCAGTTCGACGGCAACAGCATGATGTGTAAAAAACTGAATATGCTTCCGATTGAATGTATCGTCCGTGGCTACATCACAGGAAGCGGTTGGGCAAGCTATAAGGAAAACGGTACCGTATGTGGAATCAAACTTCCGGAAGGTCTGAAAGAATCCGACAAGCTGCCGGAACCAATCTATACTCCTTCCACAAAAGCAGAAATCGGCGATCACGATGAAAACATTTCATTTGAACAAAGTATTGCTCATCTGGAAAAATATTTCCCGGGCAAAGGAGAAGAATACGCTACCAAACTTCGTGACTGTACCATTGCACTTTATAAAAAATGTGCAGACTATGCTCTGACACGCGGTATCATCATCGCAGATACCAAATTTGAGTTTGGTCTGGACGAAGATGGCAACATCGTAATCGGTGACGAGATGTTGACACCGGACAGCTCCCGTTTCTGGCCTGCGGATGGATATGAACCAGGTCATGGACAGCCATCCTTCGACAAACAGTTCGCTCGTGACTGGCTGAAAGCAAATCCGGACAACGACTGGACACTGCCGGATGAGATCGTAGAAAAAACAATTGAAAAATATCTGCAGAGCTATGAGATGCTGACAGGCGAAAAACTTCAGTAATCTTCCATAATCCTGTGACACAATCCAAAAGATCTTTTAAGCAGACTTCACTGCTTAAAAGATCTTTTTTCCTGAATATTTTACATATGCATCTGAATAAAACGGTATCACCAGATTGCGAACTGTTTTAGCTTCCTCTTCGGATTCATATCTTCCTGCTGTAATGGCAAACCACCCCGGATTGAGTCCGTCCCATTCCGAAGTATTAATCACTTCCGCAGCAAATCCATTTTCGATAAGCTCCTTTGCAATACTTTCAGCTCCCTGGAAATCTTTTGTTGCAGCACACCATACCCCATAAAAAGGTGTCTCTGTCGCCTCCTGCGACACGAACATTAAAATATCCTTGACCAGTTCACCATTATCTGCATTAACAGTTGCTTCCGCACTCACTTTTTCATCGCAAATCACCTGAACATTGATGACCCACAATGCTCCGCTTTCCCAATAATATGCTTCCCCCTGACGATAGTTCACTTCCAGATTATCCGGTACACCCAGTTCTTTTCCAATTTTCTTCAATTGCTCATCAGACAACGGAAGTTTTCTTTCCTCAGGGGTAATAGCTGCTTCTACCATAGTGTCCGGTTGTACCATATTCGGATCATCCAAATACAAATAATAAGTGATACCGGAAGGAACTTTAATCCCCACTTCTGTTTGCCCTGGATTTCCTATTATGATACAGTCTCCCCTATATTCAGATTCTTCCTCTGTCCATACGTGAGTATAAACAATCTCCCCTCCTAACCATACAATCAAAGAATCCGTACTTATCGATTCTTCAACGCCAAATGCTGTTCTTGCACCTTCTTCCATGAAATAAACAGCGGAAGTACCTGGCTTATCGGAATCTTCTTTTTCATTTCCCCATGCCTGAACTTTGATATCCGGGTTCTCATACACATACACATTAAGTCCTTCCCAGAATTCCACAGGTTCTCCCATGATTTCTTCCAGTTCCTCTATAGATATGTCCAAAAGATCTGCATAGTTTTCGGAAAGTTCCATAGATGCATTGTTTTCATCTGCTGCAGCAGTTTCAGAATTCATCTTTATTTCTCGATCCTCTTCTTCCACAGCTTCTACTGTTCCTGCCTCCTGTTTCGAGGTATCATTTGATACCGTTTGCGTCATTTTTTTCAATCCCCAAATACCCACACCAATGACACATACAATAACCACAAGACCTCCTATGGCAGCTTTGGCTCCTGCAGACATACGGTTTCTTGCTCTGGCCGCTGTATGAGAATCCGGCACAATTTCTGTCACTTTATCTGACTGCTCATTCTCTTGTATACTTTCCGAAATATCTTGTTCAGCTCCGCAATAAGCACAAAATAGTGCTCCCTCTTCAAGTTCACTTCCACAATTATGACAATACATAACAAATATCCTTTCTAAAACACAAAAAAATACATGCCTTACCTTTTTTCATATTTTCCTCTTTTTCTGCAGATTTTCCTACAGATTATATTTTGTTTTGATTTTAATCTCTGTAAACAGATATTCCTCTTCCGGCATAATGTTTTTTGTCAGCATATTGGCAAGAATGTACAAAGGACGATATCCCTGGAAAAATCCGTTCTGGTCAACGAGAAAATCTACAGTTCCTTCTTTGATTGCTTTCTCGTTCTTTGGTGTCTGATCATAAATCACCACATAAGGCCGCCTGGTCAGCCCCAGCTTATCAAATGCAGTCTTAACGCCAGCCTGTCCCCCGGACACTACAAAAATGCCGTTAATGCCCGGAATATTCATCATAGAATTTTCAATGATCCGCTCCACCTCGGCCGTCTCATCAAAACTTCCCTGAACTCCTGCAATTTCAAGCTTTGGATAAGATTTTTTGATTTCTTCCACAAATCCATCTACACGGGCATTATTTACCACGTTACTGAAATATCCCGTGATGATCAATACTTTTCCGCTTCCTCTTGTCATAAGCCCCATCAGACCTGCTGCCGTCTGACCACTTCTTCGGTTATCCATGCCCACAAAGCAGGAGCGCCTGGTTCCTACAATATCTGAGTTAAATGTCACTACGGGAATTTTCTTCTCTTCTGTCAGCCAGTTAATCTTTTCCCGGATTCTGTCACAGTCCACAGGCATCAGTGCGAGTCCCTGGATTCCTTCTGCCGCCAGTTCTTCGATCGCACGCACCTGTTCGTTTTCATCCACAGAAAACACTTCTCTCAGCACAATCTCAACACCCCAGTTTTTTAATTCCTCACCAGCCTGCCGGATTCCCCGGTTAATCTCCAGCATAAAGGATGCTTTTGCCAGCTGTGTGACCACTCCGATCTTTATATTTGCTTTTTTATCTAGAGTTTTCTTCTTTCCTCTGGGCACGTATCCCATCTCTTCGGCAATCCGCAGAATTCTCTCCGCAACCTCCGGATTAATACGACCACGATTATTCAGTGCTCTGTCTACCGTTCCTCTGGATACATTTGCTTTTTCTGCGATTTGCTGTATTGTTACTGCCATTTTCCTTCTCCTGTTCTTTCACGGATATTTTCTTTCATCATATCATGTAAAAAAAAAGCACGCAATAATTTTGCGTGCCTTTTTATCATTCCCTTTTCATCGCATATTCTTTCTGCTCAGATGAGCCAGGATTCTGAGTACCCCATAGCCAAGAATTGTAATTCCTATGAAAAACAACAACGCCATTTTTACAACCTGTGACTGATCAGCCCCCATTTTCCAGGTACATAACGCATAAATAACAGAAAATATTCCTGCACATACTACACTGATGATTGCGTCCCGTATGGGTGTACTCTTTACTTTTGAACCGGTTTCCCATACTCCATGATGCACCATGACAGCAATATATGTGATTCCACCAATCACCACAGCAGCTGTTTCCCCTATTACAAGATAAAAGTTAACCGTCAACATCATCTGTATCACGATGGCTATTGTACAAATCGCAAACATCAGTACAAATGCTGTGTTTCCGGCTTTTGCCGCTTTTTCTTTTTCCATCTCACTGTAATCCGCGACTTTTAATAATGTTTCTTTTTCCTCTTTGTCCATGTCCTTGCTTTTCCTCTCTCCGTTTAATATTTCTTTCAGATCCACATCATAATAGTCAGCAATCTGAATCAGAATACTCAGATCCGGCATGTTCGTTCCCGTCTCCCATCGGGAAACCGTCCGACCTGATACTCCAAAAACCTCTGCAACCTGTTCCTGTGTAATACCCTTTTCTCTCCGAAGTTCTTTCAGAAAGAGTCCGATTTTTTTCAAATCCATGATGGGTTCCTCCTTTCACATCACATGTTACAGACTTCCGGTTCAAAAAAACACGACACAAAGCAAGAAATGTCAATATTTTCTGAGTAAACATGGGATAGACATGGTATGTCGGGGTAAATTTTGCTCATAACTTACATCCGCAGGGCACCAATTAATTTGCAAATTTAAACATTAACTTTTCACTTTATATTGTTGCAATACTATCTATCAATTGCTATAATAAATGATAGGTGCTACCAAAAACGGTAGGCGGTTACTCCTTCTACGGAGGGTTGCAGAGTGCCACTGGTACTCGTTTTGCAATGACCGAAGTGAAACGGAGACCTGTGACCCTCCGATTACATAGAAATTCCCAGAGCAATCTGGTGAAAATCTTTCAAAAGGAGAGGATGCCAATGCTGACACTTGAAAGTCTGATTGCAGTCATCAGCTTATGTCTGACCTCTTTCGGACTCGGATATGCCATCGGAAGCAATAACTCACAAAAATAGCCGCCCCGGTCTGGTAAACTGAGCGGCTGTTTTTGTCAAACAATTTATGGGACTAACCGTCTATCGGTAGCACTCTTTCTATAATCATATTACCATCCAGTTCAAAAAATGTCAAAGTATTTTACTTATTAGTTTTTATTTCGGAGAAACATGATATGTCCGGGTAAGTATATGTATCAATTGGTTGCTTATGCATTCATACTTTATACTTTGCATATATCTTGTTGTATACAACCACAAGTAACCCGATACCTACAGTACAATCAACAACAATCAAAACTCCGGCAATCAACGCACTCCAGCACATAGCAAAGGTACTGATCCACAGAGGTATGGAATATATCATCCACATGATACCATTTGCTCTGTTGTAAGCCTTAATATCTCTGATCTCAGATTCTTTCACGGAAGAACCAGACCAGAACCACATAGGTTTTTTTCTTTTCCATGCATAGATTCCAATACCGGTGAAAATTGCGCTGCACGGAATCATAATAACAAACCAGATGATGTTCTCCATAATTTTGCCTGTCCTTTATTTTTTAGATTCAAGTTGTTTTGTATCTCTTGTGCCGTCGTAGAAAAGGTCATATTCTTTATCACACTGCTCTTCGCAAACTCATGTTTTCTCCTCTGATCGGTACTCTAATATATCACCCGGTTGGCAATCCAAAGCATCACATATTTTAATAAGTGTTGATACCTTAATTGCCTTTGCTTTGCCATTCTTTAATATAGACATATTAGCAAGCGTAATTCCCACTTTGTCAGCAAGATGAGTAACACTCATTTTCCTTTTTGCGAGCATCACATCAATATTTATAATCAGTTTTCCAGGTAGTTTTTCTTCCATGTCGCCCTCCATTAAATTGTCAAATCACTCTGCTCCTGCAAATCTGCTGCCTTCATGACAAGATGAGATAACGCCGCTGCAATAATAGCAATTGCAATTCCTACAAAAGCTATCAACATAGACATTAGTAATATCCAAATTGGGTTAAGATTTAATACGCAGAACACTATATTTCCCACAACAAAAAACACCGTATCTCCAGCTGCAAGATAAGAAATCTTCGTAAGTCTATCAGCGTTTTCTAAAGAGAAAGATTTATCTTTGCCTATGCTGGCTGCAATTTTCCATCCGTATATCAGAACAATGTAACAAGGAATCCCTGTCAGCCATAAGAAAATCAACCATGGCCAAAAAGCATACATAAATTCCGGATATGCATCCACTAAATTTCTACCATAAAAAGGAAAGATAAGAAAATAAAAACCGGCCCCTATCAAGCCAACGCACATAATAATCACCTGAAGCCACCAGGAAAGCTTTTTTTGATTCATCTTTTTTCTCCTTCAGAATAAATTTATCGTATTACGATAAATTTATTATACTCCTATTGACACAAATGTCAAATACTTTTTATCGTATTGCGATAAATATCTGCTCTTATCTTCCGGATGAGCTTTATTCTATTTAAGCACATATTACCATATGTATGGCGTTTCTTATGCATCAGATCTTGAATATGCATTTTTCATCTGGCAACTCAGTTCATACAAGACTTTATCCAGGGTATCCAGCGAGGCTTTTTTCAGCATTTCCGCAATTTTCTGATTTGCTTCTGTTTTCAATGCAAGGCGTTTTTGGGCATCTTTCTCCTGTTCCAGTAATGCATCATAACGGTGGATCAGTTCATGACCTTTTGCCATCACATGCTCCTGATAACGTTCAATATGGAAAATCGAGCTTCTGTAAGAAGCATCCGCCATAGCAGCAATCATCCTGCTGTTCCAGTAAAAATTATCTGTGGAAACCGTTTCTGTAGTATTGGAAAGATATTCCGGTGTTTCCTCTACATCCGCATAAAATGGAACCATTGCATTAAAAGCATTGGAAGCATACGCCACCCACTCAATCGTTCTGCTGTCCTTCTCATGCTCCGGCCGCATCTGGATCAGCGAAATAAAGTCATTCCGGTTGATTCCGATGGAACGATAAGCTCCCTGCATGGATTTTTCCCCATAAGATCCGTATGGATCATACGGTGTTCCCTGATAATGGGAGGAAAGCACATACTTTACATCTTCTGCCGTAATTTTTTTCTCCGGAACCATGCACCACGGCAGATCATCTGAAGTGGGAGAATACTCCGCATTGGGTCCATCCCATACTTTTGTGCGTGGATTCATACAGCGCAGCATATACCATGCCCGTGGTGTGTTATATACACGATCTGAATCATCATGACTCCCAAAAGCATCTCTGGGATTCAGTTTTCCATCCAATGAAAGATCAAGATAATTTTTCTCAATAAATTCCCTCATATCCGGAGAACACATATATTCTTTTTGCGCATTCAGGGCATCCTCCAGATCAAACTGATCCAGTCCAAGCTGATTTGGCATCACCACGTAAGCATCATCCGGAACACGCCTTGCGATCCAATGATGTCCACCAATAGTTTCCAGCCACCAGATTTCATCTTTATCCTGAAAAGCAATTCCATTCATTTCATAGGTACCGTACTTTTCCAGAAGATTTCCCAGTCTCTTCACCCCTTCTCTGGCACTATAGATGTAAGGGAGAACAATGGATACAATATCTTCTTCCCCGATTCCTCCCGGGATTTCTTCGTTTCCGTCTTTGGCCGGCTGATAAACCACCAGTGGATCTGCTCCAAGCACCCGGGGATTGGAGGTAAGCGTCTCGGTTGCTGTAATCCCCACCTGTGCCTCATTGACACCGCTTCCTGCCCAGATTCCTTCCCCTTCCAGAGCATTGGGCATAGAAGTATACCGCATCGGATTCGCCGGGAGCTCAATCTCCAGATGAGAAATCACGGATTTGTAATGTACCGGCTGTTCCTCCGGATGAACCACCACAAATTTCTTCGGGGTAAAACGCCCGGAACAGGAATCATCATTTCTGGCGATCATTGTAGATCCGTCATAAGTTGCTTTTTTCCCAACAAGCATTGTTGTACAAGCCATTTTTTTATCTCCTTTATCTTAAGTGTTCTATTTTTCTTTCAGTATATAGGTCTGTTTTCTAAAATCAACCTTCACTTTTGTCCCATCAGAAAAAGTTGTTTCCTGTATCATGTAATCACCATCAATTATTTCATGACGCAGCATTTCGCACTTTGCCACTTTTTCATGCAAATCTGATACCACTTTACATCGTTTTATCTGCTCTTCCAGAGTCATCTTCACCTGCTCATCAAATGCACCATCTGTATTAGGGTAAGCAGCATCACGAATCAGATATGGTGCACCTCCATTGAGCAGAGCATACAGCATATAGTCTTCCTCTTCACTTACTTTATCCATCATCCACGGTTCAATCACACAGTCATGATATACGAGATTATATAAAGGTACCGGTATTCCTTCTTTCGGAGTTCCCGGCTGTTTCATCATAAAATCATAAGGCGCATAGTGACAGAAGACCAGGCTGGGGACTGCCCAGTCACTCACTTCTTCTGAACTTGGTAAAATACCGCAAGAAAGCAGATACTCAAAACATTTACCCCGGAATTCATAGCATTCCCTACGCGTCATTCTATGTTCCGGGTGATCACATTCATCCCCTTCATTGCAAGTGAAAACATCCAGATATGCTCCATCCAGTTCAATTCCCTGTTTTTTAATTTCAGAAAAATTTCTTCTCACATAGCCGGGAGCCTGTGTAGCACACAAATAAGACTGGGGGCCGCCTGCCCATCTCTGATGCTTTGGAATGGTTCCATCCGGGAGTCTGCAAGCGTAATTTTCATCAAAACTGGGAGCTGTCAGATAGTAATCCCTGTACTGGTCATGAATCCCAAATAAATATCCACATTCGTGCAGAGCATCTGACAAAGCCTTCATTCCTTCCCATCCACCGGCCTCTTTACATGCCGGAAGATAATCCGGATGGCGATTGTCATATCCTGGCTGTGCCCATCCATCAAGATGCAGATACAATTTTTCTACTCCCATTTCATGGAGAGTACGTATCTCTTTTTCTCTTTGCGCAAATGAAGTAAGATGATTATTCTTTTCCGGATTCTCAGGATCAAAGAAATCGGAATTTTTCTGTACCTGAGTTTTAATCCCCTTATGTACAAATGCACAGCCAATCAGCTGATCAACAGACGGATTTCGTGCTGCTTTCTCCGCAAGAGTCCTGAGCTTTCCCTGCTCATTCACATACTCCCTGTATATTTTACAAAGATCATTATAATCGCAATCAGATGCCAGCGTATATTTTACGATTCTCCGGTAATCCATTTTTCCCAGGCTCGGTTCAAAGTAAATCCCCACATGCGTATACGGACCGTCTGCCGGATGTTCTGCATAATAACCTGCGTTCCACGGGGTCACACAAATCGCTATATACCCTTCCCGATCTTTCACCTGACCAAACCAGGGCATATATCCACCTGCAGTTTCAAAAAGACCGTTAAAACCCACCGGAGCCAATTCGGTTTTCCAAGTATTCGGAATCAGAATTCCCTGTTGATGCGTAAGAAGAGTGTACCAACTGTCCTTCTTCTCATCAAATTCCATATCACCCGGCCAGAAAACCTTCTGTACATGAAGTCCTTCTTCCTGCAAAGGAACCCATTCAAAATAGATATCTCCGGTGCTTTCTTCGATCCAGATTAAAGTTTCGAAACTATATGGGAACTTTTTTCCTTCTTTTTCGAATCCCTCAAATCGACTCCGGATTCCCTCACCAATTCCCATATGGTAATACTCATGAGAAATCATTACCGCGTCCTGAAAGAGAAACTCACCTTCCGAACATATAAGCCGCGGTTGAAAACCCTTGCGCCAAACCCATACAGTATTTTCTCTTTCCACGGATACTGCCAAACTGGTCTCGTTCAATTTTACAATCGTTTCACATTTTTCAATTATTTTCATATATAATCCTCACCAAATATCTTCGTCAAAACACTTTGTAAATGAAAAGAAGACCTGTTAATTTACCTAACAAATCTTCTTTTCCATCATTTTTCTACAACCATATTACCGCTCTACATGGAATCTGTCAAATATTCCCGGATGTTTTATACCTATATAATGTACGATTGACAATATTTAAATTGTCGTCACTATTTTTCACCTTTAATGATTCTATAAAAAGTATCAAACTCCCGACACTGCTCCAATTTACCTTGTCTGGACAATGCAATAAATAAAGCAGCCGCCTTCGCCTGACAGTTGATACTCTTCGCCGGATTAAACTCTATATCCGTAAATACATCATAATTTACTATCTCTGCTGCTAGTAATGGATTTTCCAACACTGCATTGATGTAAATCCAATCATAAAATGCCGTCTGCGGGTTAAGCGGCATTTCCTTGCCATCAAAGAAAAAGTTCTTTAACATACCACTGGTTTTCAAACGCGGATCCCGTTTCGCATCTCTGGGTGATACACAGTAAAGATCTGTATAAGGGCCTCCGGCAGCAAATACTTTTCCTCCCTGAAAAACACATTCAACCGGAATGCTGGCTTCCAGCTCAGGAACATATTTCTTCAAATTGAAGGCACTTAACTTTATTCCCAATTCTTGTAACGATTTCGATGAAATCTCCAGAACTTTACTTTCCGGGAATCGTCTGTGATATGCCGCATGAAGTGCTGTAATATTTTTTTGCTTTTGTGAAACAGCGAATCCACCACTCCAGGTGAAATCGGGCGAATAAGCCTTCACAAAAGGTGCTCGGACATCAGGTACATAAACAGGTCTGGTAGCCATAATCATTCCTCCTTTACTTAAACCAATTCAATAGTATTTTCCCTCATTTAGAGCGAAAGGAATTTCATTCTATCACTTAGCACTCATCCAGTCAACTATTTTTTTCCTTTGATTAGTCACCAAACCTTTCAAAAATTTATACTATCATTACTAGAAAAAAGCCCGGTAGAGTAAAAATACTCTCCGGGTTTTCATAGTCGATGATTCTTTCTGCGGAAGGAAGATTCTGGAAACGATTTCTCCTTCGATAACACCAGTCTTTGACTCTGAGACAACGAAGTGCTACAAAGATAAATGCCTCTGCGCCTGTCTGAATACCATATCCAAGAAGAGAGGTCCTACTATTTTCGCTACTGACAAATATCTGCCACTCCTGATTTTACCGTAGAATCTGAAAACTGAAATCCTCCACCCACGCCGTTAAGATTGAGATACATATGGTCCAGCTCATTCTCATTCACAATCCCTGCCATATTCGCCTGTATACTCTCGCCCGGCTTCGCCCAATAAATAAGCAAAAATAAACCCAGGAGCAAGCAAGCTTGCTTCTGGGTTATATTTTTACTTATTTGCTCGGCTCATTGCCATCGCGTAGATTACTCGATAACGGAAGCAACACGGCCTGATCCAACAGTACGTCCACCTTCACGGATAGCGAATGTAAGACCCTGCTCCATAGCGATCGGATGGATCAGTTCGATTGTCATTTCTACGTTATCACCAGGCATACACATCTCTGTTCCTTCTGGCAGAGAAATAACACCTGTTACGTCTGTTGTTCTGAAGTAGAACTGAGGACGATAGTTATTGAAGAAAGGTGTATGACGTCCACCTTCATCTTTTGTCAGAACGTAGACCTGAGCTGTGAATTTTTTGTGGCATGTTACAGAACCTGGTTTAGCCAGAACCTGTCCACGAACGATTTCTGTTCTCTGAACACCACGAAGCAGAGCACCGATGTTATCACCAGCCTGAGCTTCATCCAGCAGTTTACGGAACATTTCGATACCAGTTACAACTGTTTTTCTCTTCTCTTCTTTAACACCAAGGATTTCAACCTCGTCGTTCAGATGCAGAACACCACGCTCTACTCTACCTGTTGCAACAGTACCACGACCAGTGATTGTGAATACGTCCTCTACAGGCATCAGGAACGGTTTGTCAGTGTCACGCTGTGGATCCGGAATATATTCATCAACAGTTGACATCAGTTCCATAATCTTATCTCCCCATTCGCTGCTCGGATCTTCCAGAGCTTTCAGAGCGGAACCCTGAACGATTGGGCAATCTGTGAACTCATACTCTTCCAGAACTTCAGTGATTTCCATCTCTACCAGTTCAAGAAGCTCTTCGTCATCAACCATATCACATTTGTTCATAAATACAACGATGTAAGGTACACCTACCTGACGGGACAGAAGGATGTGCTCTTTTGTCTGAGCCATAACACCATCAGTTGCAGCTACAACCAGGATAGCGCCGTCCATCTGTGCAGCACCAGTAATCATGTTCTTAACGTAGTCAGCATGACCTGGGCAGTCAACGTGTGCATAATGACGATGCTCTGTCTCATACTCAACGTGTGCTGTAGAAATTGTGATACCACGTTCTCTTTCTTCTGGAGCTTTATCGATATTCTCGAAATCAGTTGCTGTGTTACCAGCTACTCTCTCAGAAAGTACTTTTGTAATAGCTGCTGTCAGAGTTGTTTTACCATGGTCAACGTGTCCAATGGTACCAATGTTACAATGCGGTTTGGTTCTTTCAAATTTAGCTTTAGCCATTATAAATGTCCTCCTTAAAACTTTACGCCTATCGGGCATAATTAACTATTTATTGAGACTTGCTACCCTTGATTATATTGCAAATCAAGGATATTTGCAAGTCATATTTTACTATTTCCAGCCTGTTTGGCTGTTAAACAATCACTGTTCCTTATTTCATCTGCAAACTATTATTTGCCCTTGCTGGACAGAACTTTTTCCTGTACAGACTTCGGAACTGGCTCATATCTGTCGAAGAACATGGAGTAGTTACCACGTCCCTGAGTTCTGGAACGCAGGTCTGTTGCGTATCCGAACATTTCAGCCAGCGGAACATATCCACGAATCATCTTTCCTCCGCCGATATCTTCCATACCTTCGATACGACCACGACGGGAGTTGATATCACCGATAACATCACCCATGTAATCTTCCGGAGTGGAAACTTCCACTTTCATGATTGGCTCCAACAGTACCGGAGATGCTTTCTGCATAGCATCTTTGAATGCCATGGATCCGGCAATATGGAATGCCATCTCAGAAGAGTCGACCTCATGGTAAGAACCATCGTATACATTTGCATGTACACCTACTACAGGGAATCCGCCCAGAATACCGGACTTCATAGCCTCTTCGATACCTTCACCGACTGCCGGGATGTATTCCTTCGGAATAGCACCACCAACAACGGTAGATTCGAACTTGTAGGTTTCCTCTGCATTTGCATCCATTGGAGCAAATTTAACTTTACAGTGACCATACTGTCCACGACCACCGGACTGTTTTGCATATTTATGTTCTACATCAACAGCTTTCGTGATTGTCTCTTTGTATGCTACCTGAGGAGCACCAACGTTAGCTTCTACTTTGAACTCACGAAGCAGACGGTCAACGATGATATCCAGATGCAGCTCACCCATACCGGCAATGATTGTCTGACCAGTTTCCTGATTTGTATGAGCACGGAAAGTGGGATCCTCTTCTGCAAGTTTTGCAAGAGCTTCACCAAGTTTACCCTGACCTGCTTTTGTCTTAGGCTCGATAGCCAGCTCGATAACAGGTTCCGGGAACTCCATGGACTCCAGAATTACCGGATGCTGTTCGTCACAGATGGTATCACCTGTAGTACTGAACTTGAATCCGATCGCTGCTGCGATATCTCCGGAGTAAACTTTATCAAGCTCCTGACGTTTGTTGGCATGCATCTGCAGGATACGTCCAACACGTTCTTTTTTGCCTTTTGTAGCATTTAATACATAAGAACCGGAATTCATGGTTCCTGAATATACACGGAAGTATGCCAGTTTACCAACGAACGGGTCTGTCATAATCTTAAATACCAAAGCGGAGAATGGTTCTTCGTCGGATGAATGACGAACTACTTCATTTCCATCCATATCGGTACCATCGATTGGCGGGATGTCTGTAGGAGCAGGCATATATTCCAGAACTGCATCCAACAGTTTCTGAACACCTTTGTTTCTGTAAGCAGAACCACAGCAAACCGGAATAGCTGCACACTCGCAGGTTCCTTTTCTAAGTGCTGCTTTCAGTGCTTCAACAGATGGTTCTTCACCTTCCAGGTACTCCATCATCAGATCATCATCCAGTTCGCAGATTTTTTCAATCAGTTCTGTACGATACAGTTCTGCATCATCCTGCATATCTTCCGGAATATCTGTGATAGTAATATCTTCTCCCTTATCATCGTTATAGATGTAAGCTTTCATCTCAAAAAGATCGATGATTCCTTTGAACTCATCTTCTTTGCCGATTGGCAGCTGAAGACAAATTGCATTTTTTCCTAATCTTGTTTTAATCTGTTCTACTGCATTGTAGAAATCCGCACCCAGGATATCCATCTTGTTGATGAATGCCATACGCGGTACATTATAGGTATCAGCCTGACGCCATACATTTTCTGACTGAGGCTCAACACCACCTTTAGCACAGAACACACCAACAGCGCCGTCCAGTACACGCAGGGAACGTTCTACTTCTACAGTAAAGTCAACGTGACCTGGAGTATCAATAATATTAATACGATGCTCCAGAGCACCTGCTTTTGGTTTAGCCTGCTCTTCCAATGTCCAGTGACATGTGGTAGCTGCGGAAGTAATTGTGATACCTCTCTCCTGTTCCTGCTCCATCCAGTCCATAGTAGCAGTACCTTCATGTGTATCTCCAATTTTATAGTTTACACCGGTGTAGTATAAGATACGCTCTGTCAGAGTGGTCTTACCAGCATCGATATGCGCCATAATACCAATATTTCTGGTTCTCTCTAATGGATATTCTCTTCCAGCCAATTGGATTTCCTCCTTTAGAATCTGTAATGAGCAAATGCCTTATTAGCTTCTGCCATTTTATGCATGTCTTCTTTTCTTTTTACAGATGCACCGGTGTTGTTCATAGCATCCAGAAGCTCATTAGCCAGTCTGTCTTCCATGGTCTTCTCGCCTCTCTTACGTGAGAACATTGTCAACCAACGAAGAGCCAGAGCCTGACGTCTTTCCGGACGAACCTCAATCGGTACCTGGTAGGTAGCTCCACCGATACGTCTTGCCTTTACTTCCAGTACAGGCATAATGTTATTCATAGCTTCTTCAAAAACTTCAATAGCCGGTTTCCCGGATTTTTCTTCTACTTTAGCGAAAGCGCCGTATACGATCTTCTGTGCTACACCTTTCTTACCGTCTAACATGATGTTATTGATAAGTTTGGTAACCACTTTGTTATTGTATAACGGATCCGCTAACACGTCTCTTTTCTGAGTATGTCCTTTACGTGGCACGTTACTTCCCTCCTTAATCAATAGATTATCTCTTAGGTACTCACATGACAGACTGAGCAGTTAAACAGTTCTGTCGACTATGTGTTCGCACTGGTAAATTCCTCTATATGACCCGCAACCATCAGGGTATAAATGGAATGACCGTACATAGTATTGTGATGTTAGTTTAATTTTTCTTACTTCTTAGGTCTCTTTGCTCCGTATTTGGAACGAGCCTGTCTTCTATTAGCAACACCTGCGGTATCAAGTGTACCTCTGATGATATGGTATCTTGTACCTGGCAAGTCTCTAACACGGCCACCACGGATCAGAACAACGCTATGCTCCTGAAGATTATGACCTTCTCCTGGAATGTAGCTTGTTACTTCAATACCGTTGGAAAGACGAACTCTGGCGATTTTACGAAGAGCTGAGTTAGGTTTCTTAGGTGTAGCAGTCTTAACAGCTGTACACACACCTCTCTTCTGTGGTGAAGACATATCGCTGGATTTCTTTCTTAAAGAGTTAAAGCTTTTCTGCAGAGCAGGAGCGGTAGATTTCTTAACAGAAGTCTGACGTCCTTTTCTTACTAACTGGTTAAATGTTGGCATTCCATTTCACCTCCTGTAATTTTTTCCTTTGCTTAGTTCTGTGGTTGCTATTACATTCAAATTAATAAATATTCGCGCATAAAAATAACTGCATTCTCATGCACGCTCGTCTATTATATCCTCGAAAAAAAGAAAAGTCAAGGGAAAAACTTTATTTTTTCAGAGTTTTACCTTGACTTTTCGTATTTTTTACTATCAGTCATTCATATGACTATCGATATTCATCATTCTTCTGTGAAAATGATATCTTCTTCCTTATCGGTATCTTCTTCTAACTCGAAAGAATCATCAGAACCTTCTTCATCGCTCACATCTTCAGACACATCCAGATCCTCATCCAGGTCGATGTCCAGATCCAGATCATCCAGATCCATATCCAGGTCGTCATCTTTCTGCTCCAGCATTTCATCCGTAGACAGCTTAATATTACTGTAACGCTTCATACCGGTACCTGCAGGAATCAGTTTTCCGATAATAACATTCTCTTTCAGACCAATCAGATGATCGACTTTTCCTTTGATAGCTGCCTCCGTAAGTACTTTGGTAGTTTCCTGGAAAGATGCTGCTGACAGGAAGGAATCTGTAGCAAGAGATGCCTTTGTAATACCCAGAAGCACCTGTTTTCCTTCTGCCGGCTCTTTTCCTTCTTCTTCCAATTTCTCATTGACATCTTCATATTCAAGGACATCCACAAGAGTACCAGGCAGGAAATCTGTATCTCCGTTATTTTCAATACGAATCTTTTTCAGCATCTGACGAACAATAACCTCGATATGCTTGTCATTGATTTCTACACCCTGCAGACGGTATACTCTTTGTACCTCGCGCAGCATATAGTCCTGAACGGCACGCACACCTTTGATTTTCAGGATATCATGTGGATTGACAGAACCTTCTGTCAGCTCATCACCGGCTTCCAGAATCTGTCCTTCCGTAACTTTGATTCGTGATCCGTATGGGATCAGATAAGTCTTTGACTCACCCGTCTCATTATCTGTAACAACAATCTCACGTTTCTTCTTGGTATCCTTAATCGCAACTTCACCTTTGATCTCAGTGATGATAGCAAGTCCTTTCGGTTTTCTGGCCTCAAAGATTTCCTCTACACGAGGAAGACCCTGTGTAATATCACCACCGGCCACACCACCGGTATGGAAGGTACGCATAGTAAGCTGTGTACCCGGTTCACCGATAGACTGAGCTGCTATAATACCGACAGATTCACCAACCTGTACAGCTTCACCGGTTGCCATGTTGGCGCCGTAACATTTTGCACAGATACCAATCTTGCATCGACATGTCAGGATGGTACGAATCTTAATCTTCTTGAATTTTTCTCCGTTCTCATCCACACCGTCTTTCATGATACGTGCGGCACGTTTCGGTGTGATCATGTGATTTGCTTTCACGATCACATTACCTTCTTTATCCTTGATCGTCTCGCAGGAGAAACGTCCTGTAATACGTTCCTGAAGACTTTCAATCTCTTCTTTTCCGTCGGAGAACTCTTTTACATACATACCGGCAATTTCATCTTTGCCTTCACAACAGTCAACCTCACGAACGATCAGATCCTGAGAAACGTCTACCAGACGTCTGGTCAGGTAACCGGAATCGGCAGTACGAAGAGCTGTATCGGAAAGACCTTTACGTGCTCCATGTGCAGACATGAAGTACTCCAATACGTCCAGACCTTCACGGAAGTTTGACTTGATCGGCAACTCGATGGTATGACCTGTTGTATCAGCCATCAAACCACGCATACCAGCCAGCTGTTTGATCTGTTTATCAGAACCACGGGCTCCGGAGTCAGCCATCATGAAGATGTTGTTATACTTATCCAGACCATTCAGCAGCGCTTTTGTCAGAGCATCGTCTGTCTGTTTCCAGGTTTCAACAACCTCTTTGTAACGCTCTTCCTCAGTGATCAGACCACGTTTGAAGTTACGTGTAATCTTATCTACAGTATCCTGAGCATTCTGAATCATCTCAGGCTTCTGCGGCGGCACGGTCATATCGGAAATAGATACAGTCATAGCCGCTCTTGTTGAATATTTGTAACCCATGGACTTAATATCGTCAAGAACCTCTGCAGTCTTGGTAGCACCATGAGTATTGATAACCTTTTCCAAAATCTGTTTCAGCTGTTTCTTTCCCACATGGAAATCAACTTCCGGAAGCAGCCAGTTTTCTCTCACAGAACGATCCACAAATCCCAGATCCTGCGGAAGAATCTCGTTGAACAGGAAACGGCCCAGTGTGGATTCCACTGTATCAGTAATCACCTCTCCGTCTGCCATGGTCTTTGTGATACGTACATGGATTCTTGACTGAAGAGTAACATATCCATTTTCATATGCCAGAATCGCTTCGTTCAGATTCTTAAAGTAAGAACCTTCTCCCTTGCTTCCCGGTCTTTCCTGAGTCAGATAATAAATACCAAGGACCATATCCTGTGAAGGAACCGCTACCGGACCACCATCGGATGGTTTCAGCAGGTTATTCGGAGAAAGAAGCAAGAAACGACACTCTGCCTGTGCTTCCACGGACAACGGAAGATGAACCGCCATCTGGTCACCGTCGAAGTCCGCATTAAATGCGGTACAAACCAGCGGATGCAGCTTAATTGCTTTACCTTCAACCAGGATCGGCTCAAATGCCTGGATACCCAGACGATGCAGTGTAGGTGCACGGTTCAGCATAACCGGATGCTCTTTGATAACCTCTTCCAGTACATCCCAAACTTCAGGCTGCAGCTTTTCCACCATTTTCTTTGCATTTTTAATATTGTGTGCTGTACCGTTTGCTACCAGTTCTTTCATAACAAATGGTTTAAACAGCTCGATTGCCATCTCTTTCGGAAGACCACACTGATAAATCTTCAGCTCAGGTCCAACGACAATAACAGAACGTCCGGAGTAGTCAACACGTTTACCCAGAAGGTTCTGACGGAAACGTCCGGATTTACCTTTCAGCATATCGGACAGTGATTTCAGAGCACGGTTTCCCGGTCCTGTAACCGGACGTCCGCGGCGTCCGTTATCAATCAGCGCATCTACAGCTTCCTGCAGCATACGTTTTTCATTTCTTACGATAATGTCCGGAGCCCCCAGTTCCAACAGTCTTTTCAGACGATTGTTACGGTTGATAATCCGGCGGTACAGATCATTCAGGTCGGAAGTAGCAAAACGTCCACCGTCCAACTGTACCATAGGACGAAGATCCGGAGGAATTACCGGAATCACATCCATGATCATCCATTCCGGACGGTTACCGGACTCTCTGAATGCTTCTACAACTTCCAGACGTTTGATGATACGGGCACGTTTCTGTCCGGTAGCATCTTTCAGTCCTGCTTTCAGTTCCGCAGATTCTTTTTCCAGATCAATTGCCTGCAGAAGTTCCTTGATAGACTCCGCTCCCATACCTACCCGGAAATTACTGTTGGGGAACTTTTCTCTTGCTTCCTGATATTCTCTCTCAGTCAGAACCTGTTTAACCTGCAGAGAAGTATCTGCCGGATCAAGGACAATATAGTTTGCAAAGTACAGAACTTTCTCCAGAGTTCTCGGAGAAAGGTCGAGAATCAGTCCCATACGGGACGGAATTCCCTTAAAATACCAGATATGGGAAACAGGAGCTGCCAGCTCGATATGACCCATACGTTCTCTGCGGACTGTGGATTTTGTAACTTCAACTCCACAACGGTCGCAGACAACACCTTTATAACGTATTTTTTTATATTTACCGCAATGACACTCCCAGTCCTTGCTTGGTCCGAAGATTCTCTCACAGTACAGACCGTCTTTCTCAGGCTTCAGTGTTCTGTAATTGATTGTTTCAGGTTTTTTTACCTCACCACGGGACCACTCGCGGATTTTTTCCGGAGATGCCAGACCAATCTTGATCGCATCAAACGTCAGCGGTTCATATACTTCTTTACTGCTTGTTTCAGCCATTTGGTTTCTCCTTTCTCAGATTACTCATCCATCAGATCATCATCGTCGTCCATGGTGTCTGTGTCTTCTTCTTCCACATCCACCAGTTCCTCACCATCGAATTCCTGTTTTGTGAAACCATAACTTCCATAAGATTCTTTGTCATCATCGCGATAACTTCTGTCACCTTCAATGATAGAACGAAGATCTGTATCACCGTAGTCAATGTTTTCCTCAATTTTTACTTCGGTGTTATCATCTTTCAGTACACGGACATCCAGACCCAGAGACTGCAGCTCCTTCAGCAATACACGGAAGGATTCCGGAATACCCGGTTCAGGAATATTATCTCCCTTGATAATAGCCTCATATGTCTTCACACGTCCAACCACATCATCAGACTTAACAGTCAGGATTTCCTGCAGGGTATAAGATGCACCATAAGCTTCCAGTGCCCAAACCTCCATCTCACCAAAACGCTGTCCACCGAACTGAGCTTTACCACCCAGAGGCTGCTGTGTTACCAGTGCGTATGGACCGGTAGAACGTGCATGGATCTTATCATCAACCAGATGATGCAGCTTCAGATAATGCATGTGACCAATAGTTACCGGACTGTCAAAATATTCACCGGTACGACCGTCACGCAGTCTTACTTTACCATCACGGGAAATCGGAACCCCTTTCCAGAGTTCTCTGTGGTCTCTGTTTTCATACAGATATTCATATACTTCCGGAAGTAATTCTTCTTTATGCTTATCAGAGAATTCCTCCCAGCTTAAGTTTACATAATCATTTGCCAGTTCCAGTGTATCCTGAATGTCAATCTCGTTGGCACCATCAAATACCGGTGTGGCAATATTGAATCCCAGCGCTTTTGCAGCCAGACTCAGATGAATCTCCAGCACCTGTCCGATATTCATACGGGAAGGTACACCCAGAGGATTCAGCACGATATCCAGAGGTCGTCCGTTTGGTAAAAACGGCATATCTTCTACAGGAAGAACTCTGGAAACAACACCCTTGTTACCATGACGTCCGGCCATCTTATCACCAACAGAGATTTTTCTCTTCTGTGCAATATAGATACGAACTGCCTGGTTCACGCCCGGTGAAAGTTCATCGCCATTTTCTCTTGTAAATACTTTGGCATCGACAACAATACCATATTCACCATGAGGTACTTTCAGTGATGTATCACGTACCTCTCTTGCTTTCTCACCAAAGATCGCTCTCAGAAGACGTTCCTCTGCAGTCAGCTCTGTCTCTCCTTTCGGAGTAACTTTACCAACCAGAATATCTCCCGCACGAACTTCCGCACCAATACGGATAATACCACGCTCATCCAGATCTTTCAGTGCGTCATCACCAACGCCCGGAACATCCTTTGTGATCTCTTCCGGTCCCAATTTCGTATCTCTGGCTTCTGCTTCATATTCTTCAATGTGGATAGATGTATATACATCCTCCTGTACAAGTCTTTCGCTCAACAGTACCGCATCCTCGTAGTTATAACCTTCCCAGGTCATAAATCCAATCAGCGGGTTCTTACCAAGAGCCAGCTCACCATTGTAAGTGGACGGACCATCTGCAATCACCTGTCCTGCCTCTACATGCTCACCTTTTACTACGATCGGTTTCTGATTGTAGCAGTTGCTCTGGTTACTTCTCAGGAACTTGGTCAGACGATATACATCTGTAGTTCCATCATCATTTTTCATAGTAATCTCTTTGGAAGCGGATTTTGTAATTGTACCTGACTTTTTCGCAACTACGCAGACACCGGAGTCAACCGCTGCTTTTGCTTCCATACCGGTTCCTACTACAGGAGCTTCTGTGATCATAAGCGGAACGGCCTGACGCTGCATGTTGGAACCCATCAGCGCACGGTTCGCATCATCGTTCTGCAGGAACGGAATCAATGCAGTAGCTACGGAGAACACCATCTTAGGAGATACGTCCATGTAATCAAATACACGTCTCTCATATTCCTGAGTCTCTTCTCTGTAACGACCGGATACATTCTTATGAATGAAATATCCATTTTCATCCAGTGGCTCATTCGCCTGTGCTACGTGATAATTATCCTCTTCATCTGCTGTCATATAGACAACTTCATCCGTAACCCGCGGATTCTTCGGATCTGTTTTATCAATCTTACGATATGGTGCTTCCACGAATCCATATTCATTGATCCTTGCATAAGATGCAAGAGAGTTGATCAGACCAATGTTAGGACCTTCAGGAGTCTCAATCGGGCACATTCTTCCATAATGAGAATAGTGTACATCTCGAACCTCAAATCCTGCACGATCACGGGACAAACCACCAGGACCCAGTGCAGACAAACGTCTCTTGTGAGTCAGCTCACCCAGAGGATTGTTCTGATCCATGAACTGAGACAGCTGAGAAGAACCGAAGAACTCTTTTACAGCTGCTGTTACAGGTTTGATATTGATCAGAGACTGTGGAGAAATACCCTCCGCATCCTGAGTCGTCATTCTTTCACGTACGACTCTTTCCAGTCTGGACATACCAATACGGTACTGATTCTGAAGAAGTTCACCCACCGCACGAATACGACGATTACCCAGGTGGTCAATATCGTCATCATTTCCCAGACCATATTCCAGATGCATGTTATAGTTAATGGAAGCAAAAATATCTTCCTTTGTAATATGCTTCGGAACCAGCTCATGAACATGGCGGTGAATCGCATCTTTCAGCTCTTCCTCATCATCATATTCCTGCATCAGCTGTTCCAGCTCCGGATAGTAGACAAGTTCCGTAATACCAAGGTCTTTCGGATTGCAGTCCACGAAATTCGTAAGATCAACCATCATGTTAGAAAGGACTTTAATATTTCTTTCCTCTGTCTGAATCCACACAAACGGAACTGCCGCATTCTGAATAGAATCTGCCAGTTCTTTTGTCACTTCTGTTCCTGCTTCTGCCAGGATCTCGCCGGTTGTAGTATCCACTACATCCTCTGCCAGAATCTGTCCCGCAATACGATTTCTCAGAAGCAGTTTTTTATTAAATTTGTAACGACCCACTTTAGCCAGATCATAACGCTTCGGATCAAAGAACATACTGTTCACCAGATTCCGTGCGCTTTCCACAGCCAAAGGCTCACCCGGACGGATCTTCTTGTATAATTCAAGCAGACCTTCCTCATAACAGGTTGCAGTGTCCTTTGTAAAGCTTGCTTCGATCTTCGGTTCATCACCAAATAACTCTATAATCTCTGCGTTGGTACCTACTCCCAGTGCACGAATCAGAACAGTAATCGGAACTTTTCTTGTTCTGTCCACACGTACACTGAACACATCGTTGGAATCTGTCTCATATTCCAGCCATGCGCCACGGCTCGGAATCACCGTACAGGAAAATAATCTCTTACCAACTTTATCATGGGCGATCGCATAATAAATACCGGGGGAACGTACTAACTGGCTGACAATAACTCGTTCAGCACCATTAATTACAAAGGTACCTGTTGCTGTCATCAACGGCAAATCTCCCATGAAAATTTCATGCTCTTTAATTTCGTCGTTTTCCTTATTGTACAATCTCACCTTTACTTTTAAAGGTGCAGCATATGTTGCGTCCCTTTCTCTGCATTCGTCGATGGAGTATTTCACATCATCTTCACACAAAGTAAAGTCCACAAATTCAAGGCTCAACTTCCCACTATAATCTGTAATGGGAGAGATATCGTCAAAAACTTCCCTTAAACCGTCTTCAAGAAACCAGTTGTAGGAATCTTTTTGAACTTCAATCAAGTTGGGCATTTCCAAAACTTCTTTTTGTCTCTGGTAGCTCATCCGCATACTTTTACCGTTTGTAATAGGACGTATTCTGTTTTTTTCCATAGACCGTTTCACCCCTTGTGTATTTAATTTATTACCGCTCATGCCTTATTCTTCATTTTTTGATAGACTGCTAGGCATATCTTGCCATAATAGTGCATTTTTTACAATATCACAAAAAGTCAATAGTGTCAACAACTTTTTTAAGAAAATATAAGCCATTTATGATAATGTCCTAGTATACCACATATGAAAATGTCCCAGATGTGGTATAATATCCTCCTTACGACTTATAACAAACAGGAGGAAATCATTATCAGAAAGGTAATACTCACAATGGATGAACAAAAAAAATACGAAGTAATCAAATCGCTGGCAGATCACCCAGACGGCAATAAAGACAGGGCTGCTCTGACACTTGGATGCACCAAACCGTATGCTTGCCGGATATAAAAAATATGGCAAAGAATTCTTTATACATGGCAATAAAGGGCGCAAACCAGCAACGACTATCCCGGATGAGACACGCAGATCCATCCTTGATCTCTACCGCACGAAGTATTATGATGCAAACTTCTGCCATTTCTCCGAGTTACTGGCAAAGCATGAGCATATCACGGTATCACCCTCTTCTGTTGCCAACATTCTGGAAAGTGAATACATTCTTTCCCCAAAGGTAACAAAAGCCAAGAAAAAGCGGATCAAAAAAGAGCTGGAAAGCAAAAAGAAAGCTGCTAAAAACCAAAAGGAAGCGGATACCATACAGGCTAATCTGGTCGCCGTCGAAGATGCACACTCCAGACGCCCCAGATGCGCATATTTTGGTGAAATGCAACAGATGGATGCGAC
>SFGF01000190.1 GCA_004556655.1 Lachnospiraceae bacterium
GTGAAAATGAGTATGTTATTAATGATATTCCAATCAATAATTTTAGCTGGACAGTTGTGGCTTGCTTATTATGTTTATAAAAGCAATAAATCTGAAGCAAAAGGTTATTTTATGCCACTCAATGATAATTTGGGCATACCTCAAGAGCTGAAGAAAATAGCTTCATATAGGTATGATTTAACAAAAGCAATTATGTTTCAGAATCGTGGAAATGATATGCTTATATTACTTAATAATGTAATTATGGTTAATAATAGAATTGTTGAGTCTGGTACTATGCCGCTAAATACCCTATTTACTAATGATGATTCTATTTTTAGTAGGTATGGGATAGTAATTCCGATATCCCACAAAGATTTAGAAAGTAATAAAATTGACGTTAAATTGGAAATAAAGATGAAAAACAGTAAGAATTATATTTATAAACAGATATTTTATATAGAATTTAGCAAGTTGAAGGATAATGATGGTCAATGGGAAATAAGTAAATGTAATATTGAGTTTAAAAAATGATATAGATTTTTATAAGCGTGGGATAAAAGAAAGAACAGTTTCATGAGGAAGGTAAGTAGGTAATAATCAGTATCTGCAAATTTCCATCCACATTTGATAAGATAAGTTCAAATGATGGAGGTGATACCAATAAATACGAATGACAATGTAAAAGCGGTTTATCCCGCAAAGAATGGTGTCAGCAGAATGGAATCCCACAGTCTACACTGGGTTACTGGATCCGAAAGCTCCAGTCAGAAGCAGCTGAGACAGAAAGTGCTTCTGATCCGGTGTTTGCAAAGCTCCCTTCGGAACATGAACTCCATTTCAGTACAGCAGGTACAGGAAAACCTCCTGTGATGCTCTGTCTCCCGGAAAATATCCGGATTGAAGTTGCTGCGGACTGTCCAGCCAGACTGTTGACTGCCCTGCTTCAGGCCTTAAAGAACTATGCTTGATTTTTACGGAAGTACTACAGTCTATCTGGCATGTGGCTGCACGGACCTCCGGAAGAGCTACACTGGTTTAGCGGCCATCATCAAACTGAAATTCCATCTCGATCCGTACTCCCGCTGTATGTTCGCGTTCTGCAATCGCAGGCGCACATTGCTCAAGATCCTTCAGTGGGACGGGTCAGGGTTTTGGATCCTGATGAAACGGCTGGACCGCGATTCCTTCCATTGGCCTGACACACCGGATGAACTGCAGAACCCAGCGGCGCATTTGAAGAACGTCACCCGAAGATCGTCATATGAGCCCGGATCCTGTCAATTCGCAAAAAGCCGAAAATCACTTTGTTTTGGGCGGATTTTCCTCCGTCCCGGAATGCAGTTTCCTATAGGAACGGAATGCTTTTTCTGGTATACTTTCTGGCAGAGATTTCAGAAAGTTGAGGCTGTGTTATGGATCCGCTTTTTACAGAGGAACAACTGAACAAGATGAGCAGGGAGGATATCATCTCCCTGATGAAAACCATGCGGGAGCATTATCAGAAACAGGAAACAAAGATCCAGATCCTCGAAGAAAAAACAAAGGAACTGGAATTCCTGAACGCGATGCTTTCTGACCGTCTGACTCTTGCGCAGCGGAAACAGTTTGGCCCATCCAGCGAAAAATATGCGGATGGCTATACGCAGCTGAACCTTTTTAACGAGGCAGAGCAGGAAGCAGAGCCTGATGCGCCGGAGCCGGAAATGGAGGAGATCCATCCGTCTTCCTATAAAAGAAAGAAACGTTCCGGCAAAAAGGAGGAAGATCTTTCCGCCTTTGAGACAACGGAAGTAATTGAGTATAAGCTGACCGGCGCGGACCGAAACTGTCCGGACTGCAATACCAAATATAAAGTCGTGACAAAAGAGACGGTGAAGCGCCTGAAGTTTGTGCCTGCACGGTTTGAAGTGGTGGAGGAGGTCACCTATGTTTACAGCTGCCCAAAATGCGGGGCGATGAAACGTCCGGAAAAGGCGCCTTCCCTTCTCAAAGGCAGTGTGGCAACACCATCCCTGGTGGCAGGCATCATGAACGCAAAGTATGTGGGCGGCATGCCCCTTGCGCGTCAGGAACGGGAATTCGCCCGTTACGACCTGAACCTTTCCACAAAGACCATGGCGAATTGGATCATCCAGTGTGCGGACCGGTATCTGCAGCCGCTTTATGAACTGATGAAGGAAGAATTCCTCCGGAGCCGGTACGCTCATGGGGATGAAACCCGTGTTCAGGTAATTGATGAGCCGGAACAGAAAGGTTCCACCCAGAACTGGATGTGGGTCTATCTCACTGATGAATACAGCGGCTCACCCCGGATGGTCCTCTTCCAATACGAAAGAACCCGGGCGGGATATCATCCGGTGGAATTCCTTGGGGATCAGTACCAGGGATATTTCACCTGCGATGGATACCAGGCATACCACAGCCTTCCGGAAAGGATCACCGTGACAGGATGCATGGCCCATGCGAGGCGCAGATTTGATGAATCCCTGACCGTTTTGAAAAAGGACTTTACCAAAGAGCAGCTGAAGGAAACAACCGCATATCAGGCAATGGAACGGATCGGGATGTTCTATAAGATCGAAGAGATGATCCGTGACAAGTCACCGGAAGAAAGGTATGAAGAGCGTCAAAAGCAGGCAAAGCCGCTTTTAGAGGCTTTTTTCGAGTGGCTTCATACCCTGGAGGATGCTGTGGACAGATCTTCTAAGATCGGAGAGGCGGTCCTGTATACGCTGAACCAGGAAACCTATCTGAAAAGGTATCTGGAAGATGGCCATCTGAGTATTGACAATCTAGCTGCAGAGCGGGCACTGAAAAATTTTGCCATAGGGAGACGCAACTGGCTGTTTGCCAAAAGCATCCGCGGGGCACAGGCCAGTGCGACTGTGTACAGCATCACAGAAACTGCGCTTCTGAATGGACTGAAGCCATACAACTATCTCACATATGTGATGGAAAAGATGAAAGAACTCGGTGCGTTTCCGGCAAAGGAAGAAATGCTGGAGCTTCTCCCATGGTCCTCCAATCTGCCTGATGATTGCCGCAGCAAACTTAAAAAGTAAAA
>SFGF01000191.1 GCA_004556655.1 Lachnospiraceae bacterium
TAGGGGCGCTGATTGCGGTAATTACGCTTGGAATCACGCAAATCCCGGAATTGCAGCGGGAGGGACGTGACAGAAACGTACAGGTTTTACGGGAGGCGAAGGAAGGCTTGCGGATTCTCAGGGCAAAGAAAGGGATGCTGGGGCTGGTGTCAATTGGAAGTCTTTATACTTTGGCGTTGATGCCTACCAGTGCGCTGTTTCCATTGATGACAATGTCATATTTTAATGGAACCAGTACAAGTGCCAGTATTGTTGAGGTGGTGTTCTCTGCCGGGCTTTTGGTTGGGTCGTTGATATTGTCAAAATGGGGAGGAACAAAAAACAGGGTTTATACCATTGTTGGTTCCTTTCTGTTAATGAGTTTTAGCTTATTTGTATCAGGAATCCTGCCACCGGATGGTTTTTATGTCTTTATCTTATGTTCCTGGCTCATGGGAGTCTCCGGACCATTTTACTGGGGGATGTATACGCCGCTGCTGCAAAGCAACTTTGAAGCAAGGTACCTGGGAAGGGTTCTGTCATTGTCCAGCAGTATCCGACTGCTCAGCGGACCGCTGGGGCTGATTGTATCCGGGATATTTGCGGAACGGTATGGGGTTGAGAACTGGTTCCTGATTGCGGGAGTGCTGGTACTGGCTGCTTCTGTGTTATGTGTGGCAGTGCCTTCGGTGCGGATTTGTGATAAGGCCGGGATTCTTATCAATAAGAAAAAATCAGAATAAAAATCCGGTTTTTGGTGGAGCATCCGGCTATGACTTGTGTTTAGCTGGTTTACTGCCTGCTGGCTGGTGTTCCAATAATTTTCATACTTGGAAGTTGATTCTTTTATCGCAGACAGACTGCCATGACTTTAAAGGGATGTTGGTTCTTAACAGCTGGAGAATATTCGTTAGATACGGCTGTCTGAGCGCAAGTTTTATTCAGAAGGTTACGGATTTTTATGCTACAGCATTAGATTACGATAAAGATGCTAAGACTACCCGGCAGTTTTTTTTAAACGGTTCAGAATAAGATGCAGGAGGAACGTAGTATACGAATGAGTATGGAAGACTGGGCAAAGCGCCTTGACGGATTCCTGGAGTTTAATGGAATGAACCGCTTATGGGGCCGGGAAAAATTAGTGCGGAGCAGGCAAAACTTTATGCGGGCGGATCAAAGTGACGCGTAAAGATAATTATACCGTTACCCCTTTCATCTATCACTTTTTGATAGGCGTTTGCGAAACGCCACAAGCCGCATGAATACGGCATTTTTCTGTTATGAAAAACAAATAACCCCTCACTGGATATGGTATAATAGAGTTGACTATACCATATAAACAGCTTTCTTTGGCAGAAATTTTTACAGATTGCCAAGAAAAACTTGATAATGACAAACCTGCGTTTCTCTCTCTATTAGAAACTCATATCGACATTGATGAAATTATTCCGATTTCCTTTAGAAACCATTTTTATGCATCAACGGGCAGAACCCGTAAATACTCTTTGCAAGCCTTTTTATGGGCCTTGATTATTCAACGTATTTTTTCTATTCCTACTGACCAACTCTTGTTGGTCTTCCTTGCATACTCCAAACCGCTTCGTGATTTCTGCGGTTTTGATAAAGTTCCTGATGCCTCTAAAATCACTCGATTTAAACAGGATTTCTTAGATGATCTACAGTCCGTGTTCGAGCATCTTGTGGATCTTACGGAACCAATCTGTCAGGCTATTGATTCCGCCAAAGCTGATATGACCATTTTTGATTCTTCTGGAATTGAAGCTTTTGTCACTGAAAATAATCCGAAATACGCAAACCGGATTATCAAGCAGCTTAAGGCTTATGCCAAATCCAAGGGCTATGATAAATCATATGATCCTTATAAAGCTGCGTATGGTGCTATGCCTTCTCATGCTTCTGCTAATCCTGAAATCAAACAGCTTTACATCAATGGACATTTTTGTTATGTTTTCAAGTTTGGCATTGTCACCAACGGACTTGGAATTATTCGCCATATTTCCTTTTACAACAAGGATTTCATAGTATCGCATCCTGATATTGTCGTAGAAAAGAAAACGGATTCTCCCGATGAAGATAAATCTGTCCATGACTCAAAACTTCTTGTTCCAACCTTGAAAGATTTTTTTGCAAAGCACCCACTGATCAATCCCAAAGTTTTTCTGGGCGATGCCGCTTTCGACTCTGTTCAGTTATACAAAGAATTACTTTCTGGTGATACCTTTGGTATTGATAAGCATTTTTCAAAAGCATATATCCCACTTAATTCACGCTCTCATTTAGAGAACATAGACTACACGATCAATGACAATGGCATCCCTTGCTGTCCACATGATCCCTCACTTCCAATGAAACCTGAAGGAAATACTTCTCATCTTCGCTGTGGACTTCCAACTTTCAAGTTTGTCTGCCCGAAAATGAAATATATAAAATGTGAAGATGGAAAATATCACCGCCGTTGTCAATGTGACAACCCTTGTACCACATCCCCTTGTGGAAGAATGATTTACATTTATCCAGAAAAGGATCTGCGTGCATTTCCTGGCACTATCCGTGGCACTAAAGAATGGGATAGCACCTATAAAATTCGAACTGTCGTAGAGCGGGACATCAATCATATCAAAGCAAACCTCTGCCTAGCAGGTCGTCGTACACAAAACGAAAACACGTTGCACGCCGATTTAATACTTGCAGGCATTACGCAACTGATAACCGTAGTGCTTGCAGATAAAATTAAACATCATGAATATATTCGCAGTCTGAAACCTCTTATTGCATAGGACTTACCAACTTCATAGCTAGATGAGGCTTATTTGTTGTGCCCATAATCAAGTGTTTTTTATTTTCTGCATTAAAATATCTGTAAGATAGAACGTTTATCTCTTTTACGCAAGTTTTAGGAATGTGTTTCGCAATTACCTA
>SFGF01000192.1 GCA_004556655.1 Lachnospiraceae bacterium
AAAGAAGATCCGAATTACTCTCTTTGCCGTGCGACTGTCAACCGGGGACAGGATGCACATACAGATAAGAAATTTGCAGTTTCAGACAAAGCACAGATGGAGATCATGAGGCTGTTCTTCACTCCGGATGAAGAATTGTATGATAAACGTATCGATGAATATTTTGACGACGAGGTATTTGATTCAAATTTCTGGCTGTACTGGCGGACGATGTTTGCGTTTGAAAACTGGCACAGTGCACTGGAAATGAAGCGTTATATTAAGCGCTATATCCACCATATCGGAGGTCTTCCTGACTTCACGGCTCTGCGTTTTACAAAATATAATCAGTATGAGAGTATGATCCTTCCGATGGTAAAATATCTGGAAAATGCCGGTGTCGTATTCCACTATAATACAAAGGTTGTAAATGAAAGCAGGCTACCCGTATTGAACTTGAGGCGGAAGGTGAAACACGTTTCGTAGACCTCACAGAGGATGATCTTGTATTCATCACAAATGGTGGATGTGTGGAAAACTCTGCAATGGGATCCCAGAATACGCCGGCTCCATATAATCCGGAAATCAAGCCAGGTGGCGGATGGGATATGTGGAGACGTATTGCCGCCCATAAATTCTGTTATGACAGTGAGCTGTGTAACTGGATGAGTGCCACTGTGGAGACACTGGATCAAAGGATTATTCCATATATCACAAATATCTGCAAACGAGATCCGTTTACTGGTAAAGTGGTCACTGGCGGTATTGTATCTGTAAAAGATTCCAGCTGGCTTTTGAGTTGGACGATTAACCGTCAGCCACAGTTCCGTTCCCAGCCAAAAGACCATTGTCTCGTTAATGGCTGTACCATATTGGTGTGCCGGAAAACGAGATCGAAGAACTGGCTGAGAACAGTGCAAACACAGTTCCGGTCATGATGCCTTATATTGATGCCTTTTTCATGCCTCGTAATGATACGGATCGTCCAAAAGTTGTGCCTGATGGAGCAGTAAACTTTGCATTTATTGGCCAGTTTGCCGAGACCGCAAGGGATACTATTTTTACAACAGAGTATTCCATGCGTACCGGTATGGAGGCTGTTTATACCTTGCTTAATGTAGACCGTGGAGTTCCGGAGGTTTGGGGCAGCACATATGATGTGAGGGATCTTTTGAATGCGACTGTCAAATTGCGTGATGGAGAACCACTGACTGAGATGAAGCTGGGAATCAAGGAAAAGATTGCTGTTAAAAAGGCTTTAGACTTTATCAAAAACACAGATGTGGAAAAACTGCTGAAAGAATATCATGTTATTTGAGTTTGAAAAAATTGAAATAATCATATTCTTTTCCATGATAAACAAATAAGCAAAAGCTTTCCGTTGTCGACATTTATGTCGGCAATGGGAAGCTTTTATTGATCTTGGACTTTGAATGAATCCAGACAAACATGTTAAGTTTGCCTAGTTTTTGGATATATAGAAGATGTTTGCCCATAGAAGAAGAACGAAATAGTATGTAGAATTTAGGCAGAAAAAGAGAATGGAGGTGAAAATATTGAAAAAGATTCGTATGGCAAGAGATGGGTATGTTTTGATTTCAATTATTTTCTATATAGTTGGAATCGTATGTATGACAATACCATCTATATCCCCACTGGTGCTATGTATCACAGGGGGCATCATCTTAGTTGCTTATGGAATTGTTAAGATTATTGGATATCTTTCAGATGATTTGTATGATCTGGCTTTCCAATATGATCTGGCTTGTGGAATATTCCTGATAGTGCTTGGAGTGATAGTTTTTGGATGTAATTTGCGTATCCGTTCATATCTTTCCCCAGGGCTTGGATTGTTGATCTTGCTTGACGCTGTATTAAAAGTTCAGACTGCAAAAGATGCAAAAGTATTTGGACTTGAAATATGGAAATGGATCTTGACATTTTCCATCATTGTAGCTGCTTTTGGTATCTTAATTATCATAAAGCCGTTTCAGGAAAGTCAGATCAGTCATGTCATTATCGGATGCAGTTTCATTGCAGAAGGTCTCATGAATCATCTCACAGTCAAGGAGACAGTCAAGATATCAAAACAAATTCAGAGACAGGAAAAGAACGAGGAAGATACTGCATGGGAAGAATAAAATGTTAAAGTAAAACTTTATATTAACAAATATAAAATTATGGAGGAATTCTATTATGAACGCATCAAATACTTTAAAGAAACTGGGAATTGAGCAGACATTCAATTATATTTACAAGGACCCGGATAAGCATATGCCGAAGATGATG
>SFGF01000193.1 GCA_004556655.1 Lachnospiraceae bacterium
GCACGGCTCTTGTACAGGTTGAAGCCTATTTGAACCAAAGGAAAATCTACCTGAAGACCAATGTTTACCTCAAACCGGAGTGCTGGAGCCGTGAGGGGGCACAAGTCATTAACCACCCCCAATCTAACGAACTCAACGCAATGCTCTATGAATACATCCTGTATCTGCAAGGCATAGAGTTGGGGTATTGGAAGCGCGGAATACCTGCCACACTCTCACTACTGAAGGATGCAGTCAAGAAGAAAAGTGCCGTGAATATCAGCTTCTCCACTTTCGCCAAATCAGCCATTGACAATTCGGACAAGAAACAGTCCACCAAGGACAACCTGCACTCTACACTGGCGGTCCTGAATGATTTCCGTTCCGGATTGGACTTCAAGGATCTTACCTATACATTCCTTCGTGATTTTGAGCAATACTTGAGAGAAAAGGGCAATGCGGTCAATACGATAGCCAAGCACATGAGACAGCTCCGTACCTTGGTCAATGAGGCAATCAACCAGGGATATATGCACGCGGACGCTTATCCGTTCAGAAAGTACAAAATCAAACAGGAGAAAGGCAGACATGAGTTTCTTACCCCGGACGAGCTGAAGAAGCTGGAAACGGTCGAAGTGGAAGAGAAGTCCATGCGCCATGTGCTCGATGCCTTCCTGTTCTGCTGTTATACCGGATTGCGCTATTCTGACTTCTGCCAGCTCACACCTGAGAATTTCATTAGGATAAACGGCAAACGGTGGCTGTACTTCAAATCCGTTAAGACAGGGGTGGAAATCCGTCTGCCGTTGCATCTGCTGTTTGAAAGCAGGGCATTGGGCATTCTTGACCGTTATCCGGATATCGGAAGTTTTGCCGCTTTGCCTTGCAACTCGGAAGTGAATAAGCAGCTTCGAAAGCTGGCCGGATTGTGTGGTATCAAAAAGCGGATAACCTACCATGTGAGCCGTCATACCTGTGCCACCCTGCTGGTTCATCAGGGAGTTGCGATTACAACAGTCCAGAAGCTGCTCGGACATACTTCCGTAAAGACCACACAGATTTATTCGGAGGTACTTTCCAGCACCATTGTGCGTGACTTGAAAAATGTTCAAAGGAAAAGGAAAAAAGTAAAGATGTTTCCCGATAAAGGCTCGAGAACATCCGATTTTATAGACAACCGGTAGATTTCATGAATCCTATTTGTTTTCTATTAATATTGTGATTCTTTAAATTCTTCGGATAATCGAAATATTGCTCCTGATTATTTTTTTCAATATGGATTGAATATGGAATAGTTTTCACTATCTTTGCAGTGTAACCAGGAGCTTGATGGCAATAAATATTGTCATCGGGCTCTTTTTTTATTGTCATATCGTGGCAATGGATTTAAGTAATTCTGCAACAATGACGACGTAATTTACAATTTTATCAACGAGCACATGATGATACACATTGTACTGATAGCCTTGTGTATCGCAGCCACTATCGGCGCAATGTTCGTGGATCTGGTCTCAGGAATAATGAAGGCCAAACAACGCGGGGAGGCAAGAACATCCACGGGGTATAAGAAAACAGCCATCAAGGCGAAGAAGTATTTCACTCCATTTATAGAGTTGTGCTTCATTGATCTGTTATGCTGTGTGGTTATCCCCTTTCCTGTTTTTTCAATGATTTGGACGGGTTACTGCATTTTCTGTGAGTTTAAATCAGTTCGTGAAAAATCATGGGAGAAAGCGGAGTTGCGCAAAGCAGAAAAGACAATGAGTGTGATCATCGAGAACAAGGATGATATTGCCAGGATGGTGGCTCAGATACTGTTTGATGAGGGACAGGGGGCAATCAGTAGGAATAATGAAAAACCGGCCTCGCCAGACCGGTAAACTCAGTTCTATTACATGAAAAAAACATGCTATGTTTTTGTGCAAATATAGCTATATTCTTTTTATGAAAAAACAAAAAGGAGGATAAGAAATGAAGTTTTTTACGATTGCGGAACTCTGCAAGTCAACAACTGCTGACCGCTTGGGTATCAACAACAGATGCAGACAGGAGCATGTGACTGCTCTGACTGCCTTGGTGGACAACGTACTGGACCCGTTACGCACATGGTGGGGAAAGCCTATAACAGTAAAC
>SFGF01000078.1 GCA_004556655.1 Lachnospiraceae bacterium
ATTGTTTAAGGGGCAAAAGCCTCTTATTTCAGCCTTCTACGCCGCTACAGACGTATCTGCTTGTATCAATATGCTCGTTTCTTTGTTCATGGCAGCCACCAACAGAAAATCCGCCGGAAAACAATATCTCCCACCTGTACGGGATATCCAGATTTTCCGATCTTCCAAAGGCTGACGCAGAAGTTCCAGGCTTGCTCTCTTCATTTCCGGAAATTCATCCAGAAAAAGGACACCCCGGTGTGCCAGCGTAATTTCCCCCGGCTGAGGTATTTTTCCGCCTCCTGCCAGTGCATATGGAGATATGGTATGATGGGGATTTCGAAATGGCCGATTGACAATCCAAGGATGTTCTTTGGACAGCATTCCCGCCACACTATAAATATTAGTCAACTCCAACATCTCTTCATGAGTAAGAGGCGGCAGCAACCCCGAAATTCGAGCTGCGATCATAGTCTTTCCCGATCCCGGAGGCCCCAGCAGTAAAAGATTATGGAATCCTGCTGCTGCAAGAAGAGCAGCTCTTTTTGCCGGAATCTGCCCCCGGATATCCGCAAAATCCATTGGTACAGAATCTGTGACTTCTTCCTGTCTCCACATGGAGATTTCCGTATCCGACTTTTCTTTTCGTCCCCATTTTTCCTGGCGGACTGTTGTTATAAATTCCGCCAGGTCATCGACTCCTATTACCTGGATATTTTCTGACAACATTGCTTCCTCCAGATTATCTTTTGGTATGATACAACCACGGCATCCCAATTTCCCTGCAAGAGAAACAATAGGCAAAATTCCCCGGATTCCTCTGACCCGCCCATCCAGTCCGATTTCCCCTGCTACAAGGACATTTCCCAAATTGTTTCCCGGAATATGCCCCAAGATCTGCAGAATCGCCCCGGCAATCGGCAAGTCAAACCCTGTCCCGTTTTTCGGAATATCTCCCGGTGACAGATTTACTGTAATCTTATTGGGCGGCATGGAAATATGGATATTATGAAGTGCCGTTTTGACACGATCCTGAGATTCACGCACCTGACTGCTCAGATTTCCCACCATGGAAAATCCCGGCAATCCACTGCTTACATCCACTTCCACACGAACCGGAACAGCATCCAGTCCGTGAATCGTTGCTGACAAAATACTCGTATACATAAAATACTCCTTTCGATAATCTGTATAGATTTGGAAAAGCACAAATATTGCACTTTCCGCATAGACTAAAATGAAATCTCCTGTGAGGACCCGAAGTGAAAACCTTTCAAAAGCCCCTCACCATGGAAGAGGAAAAAATCTATCTTCAAAAATACCAACAGGGTGATTTGAAAGCCAGAGATGTGCTGATTGAGCGCAACCTGAGACTGGTGGCTCATGTAGTAAAAAAATATCAGGGATTGGGAGAAGATTTGGATGATCTTATCTCCATTGGAACGATTGGACTGATCAAAGCAGTGTCCACTTATGATATGACAAAAGGAAGCCGACTGGCTACCTATGCTGCCCGTTGTATCGACAATGAACTATTGATGATGCTGCGCAGCAGAAAAAAAATATCGCGGGAAGTTTCTCTGTATGAACCAATTGGAACAGATAAGGAAGGAAATGAAATTCATCTTTTGGATATCGTGGAAGGAAAAGAAACGGACATCACTGCCGCCTGTATCCACAAAGAAAATGTTACAAGATTATATCATTTGCTGGAGGAAATACTTACCCCATTAGAATATGATGTGATCAAATATCGATATGGCTTATTCGGTGAAAAAGAACTTACACAGCGGACGATCGCGAAACGACTGGGAATCAGCCGTTCCTACGTATCCCGCATTGAAAAAAATGCCATACTAAAACTCCGAAGCAGGTTCTTTCCGGCGTAAAATGTCAAACTGTTCTAATTCCATTCCCAGATCTATATAAAGGATCTGTTTTGGATGAGGAGCACTTTCCATATCATTTCCCTCCTCGTCTTGTATACTCTTTACGGTCACTTCCACATTCGCGCCATCAGGTTTCATCACCTCGATGACTTCGCCTACAGAAAATTTATTTCTCTGGGAAATGCGGTAGCATCCCGCCTCATTTTTTTCTCCCACAATTCCCAAATAGGTATACTCTTTAATATACGTGTTATTATCATAAATTTGTGCTTCTTCTGATGGTTTTCCATAGAAAAAACCCGTAGTAAACTGACGGTAGGTACAGTTGGAAATCTGTTCCTGGTACCAAGGCATATTCTTCTCATACAGTGCCGGATCTTTCAGATAGTCATCAATGGCTTTCCGATAGGTCCGGGCTACTGTAGCCACGTAAAGAGCGGTTTTCATTCGCCCTTCAATCTTAAAACTGTCAATTCCTGCCTCAATCAAATCCGGAATATGCTCAATCATACACAGATCCTTGGAATTAAAAATAAACGTACCTCTCTCGTTTTCATAGACAGGAAAATACTCTCCCGGACGACTTTCTTCCATAATAGAGTATTTCCATCGGCATGGATGCGTACATGCCCCCTGATTGGAATCTCTGCCGGTCAGATAATTACTCAAAAGACATCTTCCTGAATAAGAAATGCACATCGCCCCATGGATAAATGTCTCAATCTCCATATCATCCGGTATCCTTCTTCGGATCTCTTTGATTTCTTCCAAAGACAATTCCCGGGCTGTTACTACTCGCTTTGCTCCCATCTGATACCAGAAAAGATAAGTTCCATAATTGGTGTTATTCGCCTGTGTACTGATATGTCGTTCAATCTCAGGACATACTTCCTGCGCAATCATATAGACTCCGGGATCTGAAATAATCAGAGCATCCGGCCCGATTTTTTTCAGTTCCTCAAAATACTCTCTGACACCCTCCAGATCTCCATTATGCGCCAGGATGTTTGCAGTGACGTAAACTTTCACACCCCGCTCATGGGCAAACCGGATGCCTTCTTTCATCTCTTCCATGGAAAAATTCTTAGCCTTCGCCCTCAGTCCGAAAGCTTCCCCACCTATATAAACTGCATCGGCTCCAAAAATAACCGCCACTTTAAGGACTTCCAGACTGCTGGCCGGAACAAGTAATTCCGGAATTCTCATCGTATTATCTCCTATCGCTTCGTACTAAGTGCCACACCATCTCCTAACGGAATCAATGATGTAATCAGCATCTCATTATGTTTTAACTCGTACAGATACTCCCGCATCCGTTTGTATATTGTCCGGTTCCGCCGCTCTACGGCATACTTGGACTCTATAATATCCCCTTCCTGTAGAATATTGTCTGAAACTAAAACACCACCGCTTCTTAAAAGCCGTAATATTTCGGGAAGGAAATGAAGATACTGACCCTTTGCCGCATCCATAAAGATAAAGTCAAAGGGTCCATCTAATGTTTTCAATATATCGGCCGCGTCACCGGCTATCAGCCGGATCTGCTCTTCCCGACCTGCCCTTTGGAAATTCTCACGGGCAACGGGAATTCTTTTTTCATAGTTTTCTATGGTAACAATCTGGCATGGCACCGGATTATACTCACTCATAAGAAGTGCAGAAAAACCCACAGCAGTACCTACCTCCAATATTCTTTCCGGTCTGAACGCCGCCATAAGTACCTTGAGAAAGCTCTGCATCTCACGACGGATAATAGGGACTCCATCCCTTTTTGCCTGCCGTTCCAGCTCCTCAAGAAATGGTGTATGCCCTTCATCCAGGGAATTGATATACGTGACCATTCTTTCATCTACTATCATTCGCCAGTCACCTCTCCGGCATCATCCGACGTCGGCTGTCCTTCCGTATTTTCTCCTGACAGGATAGCAAGCATTTCTTCCGCATTCTGACTGGTATTCAGAATATAGGTCCCCGGCTGAATCTTCCCCCGATAATCAGAAAGTTTTTCCTGAACCCAGAAAATAACCGGTCTTTCAATCAGCCCTTTTTCCTCCAGAGTCTGACCTATCTGATAGACATCATCATCCTCACCGACAATGACCGTCACATCCTGTCCTTCCTCTTTTGTTTCAGCCATCGGATGATCGTCAAAAATCAGATATCCAAAGCTGTAGGCTGTTTTGCCAGCAAAAACAATCAGCAATACCGCACAAATATAAACAAGTATTCGAAGCACTCCTTTCGCTCCGCTTACCACCGCACGATATGCCGTATCTTTTTTCTTTTTTTTACCCATAACTCTCCTATGTCTTATTAAACCTGCGGAATTTGAATATCCACACCGCTCTGTATTCGGTTGCTGATACGCTGCATCATCTTACAAACGTCCAGTTCCGCTTCCAGAAATTCATTTACAATCGGATTTTTTCGAAAATCCTCATATTCATTTTCAAACTGGTCAATTTTCTCATACAGATCCCCGTTATTTTCATCATTGTGCAGATGATATACGGCAACACGGAACTCATCAATTTTTTGACGAAGCTCCGGTTCCGCTTTCAACTTTTCTTCACAATTCAGGTATCTTTGATATGTTTCTCCCTCTTTGACTGCCTCAATCAGGGAATCTACACACATCTGTATCCTGTCCATAGACCTTATGCCTCCATTATTATTGGTAATATCATTGGTTTTCTCTTTGTGCGTTTCCACAAAAACTCACCCAGAGAATCTTTAATAGCCGCTTTCATCTTCCCCCAGTCGGATATTCTTCGATCAAGACAGGAATCAATGGCATCTTCCACCACACTTTTCGCCTGTCCCATCAGATCTTCCGATTCTCTTACATACACAAAACCTCTGGATACAATATCCGGACCGGCAAGAAGCTGATTCGTATACCGTTCCAGTGTAAGAACAACGATCATAATTCCATCTTCAGCCAGATGCTGACGATCACGCAATACAATATTACCTACATCACCCACTCCCAGCCCGTCTACCAGAATTGCTCCGGTATGAACTTTTCCGGTAATCTCTGCGGATTCTGCATTCAGTTCCATCACATCTCCAGATGACATAATGAATATATTCTCTTTTGGAATTCCAAGGCTTTCCGCAAGACCGGCCTGTGCTTTCAGATGGCGATACTCTCCATGAACAGGAATCGCATACTGGGGTTTTACCAAAGAATAAATCAACTTAATTTCTTCCTGACAGGCATGACCTGATACATGCACATCCTGGAAAATTACATCCGCACCTTTTGCTGACAGCTCATTGATCACCTTGGAAACAGCCTTTTCATTGCCCGGAATCGGATTGGAACTGAAAATAATGGTATCACCTGGTTTAATGGATACTTTTTTATGAATATTGGTAGCCATCCTTGACAGCGCAGCCATGGATTCCCCCTGGCTTCCTGTAGTGATCAGCACCATCTGCTCGTCAGGATAATTTTTCATCATATCGATATCAATCAAGGTATTCTCCGGAATATCCAGATAACCAAGTTCCGCAGCTGTAGAAATAACATTTACCATACTACGGCCTTCCACGACAACTTTTCTTCCATATTTATATGCAGAATTGATAATCTGCTGCACACGGTCAACATTAGATGCAAATGTAGCAATAATAATTCTTGTATTCTTGTGCTCTGCAAAAAGATTATCAAAAGTTTTTCCTACCGTACGCTCCGACATGGTAAATCCTTTTCTCTCTGCATTGGTACTGTCACACATCAGTGCCAGAACACCTTTCTTTCCAATCTCAGCAAAACGCTGCAGATCGATAGCGTCACCAAATACAGGAGTATAATCCACTTTAAAGTCTCCGGTATGAACAACAACGCCGGCCGGTGAATAGATAGCAAGAGCAGATGCATCTGCAATACTGTGATTTGTTTTAATGAATTCAATCCGGAAACATCCGAGATTGATAGACTGTCCATGTTTGATGGTTTTTCTTTTCGTGGTACGAAGTAAATTATGTTCTTTTAATTTATTTTCAATCAATCCGATTGTCAGCTTTGTAGCATAAATCGGAACATTTATTTCCTTTAATATATAAGGCAACGCCCCAATATGATCCTCGTGTCCGTGAGTGATCACAAAACCTTTAATCTTATCATAATTCTCTTTTAAATACGTTACATCCGGGATGACCAGATCGATTCCCAACATATCGTCCTCCGGGAATGCCAGACCACAGTCCACCACAACAATACTGTCTTCATATTCAAAAGCAGTAATATTCATTCCAATCTGTTCAAGTCCGCCAAGAGGAATGATTTTTAATTTTCCGCTGTTATTTTTTTTCAAATAGCACCTCCAAATTTTCCGAACACCTTTACTTACATTTCAATATCCACGTCTTCCATCATCTGTTCAAATACTTTGGAAATCGCTTCCAATTCCACATCGTCTTCCACCATCACATAATCCGCTTCCGAATCGGTATCTGCAGATAAATCTTTCAGAATATAGGCATTTGCTTCATCTTCAAGGGAATCTGACACCAGAATATAATCAACACCGTTCACTCTGGTCTGTTCCTCCACATAAAACTCCACATATTCTCCTGACTCTGTCAAAAACTTAATCTTATCCATATTGATTCTTACCGTCCTGTCTTTTCTCGTCCTTCTTTTCAGGGAAAATCTGCGTTTTCACTGTTCCTGATGGTGCAGATAATCCAGATACCCCTGCAGTATAAAAATTGCCGCTATCTCATCCACATGTTCTTTTCGATTCTCGCGACGCACACCGGTCTCCATTAAAACACGGTTCGCAGACACTGTAGTCAGCCGTTCGTCCCACATAACAACAGCCAGACCTGTTCTTCTCTCTAAAGTTTCTTTTAACTCAAGAGATTTTTCAGCCCTGTCCCCCAGTGTGTTATTCATATTCTTTGGTAATCCCAGCACAATTTTCTCTACCTGATACTGTGCAATCAGTTCCTCAATTCTTGCCAGAGTCTGTCGCATCTTATTTTCTGATTTACGCCGGATAATCTCCACACCCTGAGCAGTCAGACCCAGCGGATCACTGACGGCGACTCCCACCGTCTTTGATCCATAATCAAGCCCCAGAATCCTCATCAGCGGTTCTCCCAGGATCTGTTCTTTATATACTCTTTTAACAGTTCCTCTACCAGTTCATCTCTCTCTACTTTCATGATCATGCTTCTGGCACCTTTATAACTGGTTATATAAGTGGGATCTCCGGACATAATATACCCTACAATCTGATTTACAGGATTATATCCCTTTTCTTCCATTGCGGTATACACGACATCCAGAACTTCTTTCACCTGAACCTCCGGTTCCGTTTTCACTTTAAAATACTGTGTATTGCTTAAATTTGCCATGTTTTCACGTCCTTGATTATACTTGATATCTATTCTATTCTAATACAGAACATTCAAAAATTCAATGAAAATTTTATGACAATTCACTGAACTAGCTATGAAAGTCCCGGGCATCCGTTTCTCCTATCAGGATTTCCTCCTGACAGATTTTATTCAATTTTACCGGAACCCTTTGATTTTCCATATTTTCATCGGATACGATTGCTACTTTCAGGTATTCCATAGTATGTCCAACCCAACAGGAAATACCCTCTATTTCCTGTTTTTCCTCAAACAATACCTCTTTCACCTGCCCGACAAACCGACGCATATAGTCCTCTCTGTGCCTTTTCCCAAGTTCAATTAACTGCTTACTCCGTTCTTTTTTTATTTGTTCAGGAACCTGATCCGGCATAACGGCTGCTTTTGTTCCTTCTCTTTTGGAATACGGAAAAATATGTGTCTCATAAAAGCCGATTGCATCCACAAATGTACGGGACTGAGCAAATTCTTCTTCTGTTTCTCCCGGAAATCCGGTGATTACATCGGTAGTCAATGCAGGATCTTTATAGTATCTGCGAAGAATATCACACTTTTCTTTATACTCCTGTGCTGTGTATCTACGATTCATTCTCTTAAGTGTCTCTGTACACCCGCTCTGCAAAGACAGATGAAAATGAGGACACACTTTCGGTAATTTTGATATTGTACCTGCAAATTCATCTGTCACAATTCCCGGTTCCAATGATCCCAGACGAATTCGGGAAATTCCGTCCACCTGATGAACCGCCTGGATCAGAGTAAGCAGATTCTCTCCATCCTCTTTTCGATCAATCCCGTATGAACTCAAATGGATTCCGGTAAGAACCACCTCCTGACAACCGGATGCAGCCAGACGTTTAACCTCTTCCACCACATCCTGTGTTTTTCTGCTGCGCACACGTCCTCTGGCATAAGGAATCATACAGTAGGTACAGAACTGATTACATCCATCTTGTACTTTAATATAAGCTCGTGTATGTTCCTCCGTTCGATCAATCTTCAGTTCTTCATATTGCTTTGTATGGCTGAGATCCACCAGTTCCTGTTTTCTTATCCTGTCTGCCATGAACTGCTCCAAGATAGAAACCAGTTCCTTTTTCCTATTATTACCAATTATCAGATCGATAGACGGATCTGCCTGCGCTTTTTCTTTTCCTGTCTGTACATAACAACCTGTTGCCACCACAATAGCATCCGGATTCATTTTTTTGGCTTTGTGAAGCATCTGTCGCGACTTACGGTCTGCGATATTGGTCACCGTACAGGTATTGATCACGTAAACATCCGCGCCCGGAGCAAAGGGTACGATCTCATATCCTGCTGCTTCCAGCATCTGCTGCATAGCCTCTGTCTCATATGCGTTTACTTTACAGCCTAAATTGTGCAATGCAACTCTACTTTTCATATTTTTTCCTCTTTCTTTTCGTGATTTCATATCACATTATCAATTTATTTTACATAATCTTTGTATGCTTTCACCTTGACTTTTAATGCTCGAAAAGGTAAGATTAACTTAGTCAGACTTAAAAAAATATTCTGTATTTTGGGAGGGACATATAAAATGAAAACAGTTAGTATTTCACTTAATTCCATCGACAAAGTAAAAGCATTTGTAAATGACATCTCTAAATATGATTTCGATTTTGATCTTGTATCCGGAAGATATGTTATCGACGCCAAATCAATCATGGGCATTTTCAGTCTGGATCTTTCCAAACCGATTGATCTGAACATTCATGCGGAAGGTTCTAATCTGGAAGATGTACTTGTTGTATTAAAACCTTATATCATCTAATTAGATATCTGTTGATGAAATCAGGTCGCCGCTTTACTGCGGCGGCCTTTTTTATTTACTCAACACGAATCACTTCTGCCGTATTGATTGCTGTCTCCAGCATTTCATCAATTTTTTCTTCCAGTTTCATCTCTGATTTTTTAATCGCATTGATATTTGGTTTTGTAACAGGATGTTTCGCAACAAATATGGTACAACAATCTTCATATGGCTGAATAGACGTTTCATACGTATTGATCTTCAGAGAAATATCCACGATTTCCTGTTTATCAAAGCCGATAACGGGACGAAATACCGGCATCGTACATACTTCATTTGTTGCTGCAAGGCTCTGTACAGTCTGACTGGCCACCTGTCCGATACTCTCTCCGGTAATAAGACCAAGACATCCTGTCTTTTTTCCGATCGCTTCTGCAATTTTCATCATATAGCGACGCATGATGATCGTCAGTTCTTCATGAGGACATTTCTCATAAATATATAATTGAATATCTGTGAAATTAACCACATGAAGATTGATGGGACCACTATATCTAGCTACCAGCTTTGCCAGATCAACCACCTTCTGCTTTGCCCTCTCACTGGTGTATGGTGGAGCATGGAAATATACAGCATCTATCTTCACCCCACGTTTTGCAATCATATATCCTGCCACAGGGCTGTCAATTCCACCTGATAAAAGCAGCATGGCTTTTCCATTGGTACCAATCGGCATACCGCCCGGTCCCGGAATCGATTCCGAATAAATGTATATTTTTTCTCTGATCTCTATGGTAAGTAAAATATCCGGTTCATGAACATCCACACACATCCCGGGATATGTATCCAGAATTCTTTCTCCCAACTTTGCATTCAGTTCCATAGATGTACCCGGATACGTTTTCTTTGCTCGGCGGACATGAACTTTAAACGTCTTCTGTTTATCCTCATACATCTGATCCACATATTCCAGCACATCCCGTGCAAGTCTTTCAAAACCTTCATCTTCTTTTATCACTACCGGACAGATGAAAGCAATACCAAAGACACGTTTCAGTGCCTCCAGTGCTTCGTCATAATCGAACTCACCTTCTGTCTGTACATAGATTCTTCCTTGCTCTTTGGAAACATGAAAAGTACCCTCTACTCCCCTCAGCACATATTCCATCTGACGGATCAGAGCATCCTCAAACATATATCTGTTTTTTCCTTTTATTCCAATTTCTGCATATTTAACTAAAAATGCCTTAAACATCTAATGAAAACCTCCGTCTATCTTCTCGCATAACGCCGCAGTAAAGGCAGCACCTCTTTCAGAACTTCCAGTGTATATTGTAATTCTTCTTTCGTAGTAGTTTCGCAAAAGCTGAATCTTACAGTGGATTCCATCTGTTCTTTCGGGATACCTACCGCTGTCAAGGTAGGACTTCCGCTTCTTTTATGTGTGGAACATGCACTCCCTGCCGACACGTAGATTCCTCTGTCTTCCAGCGTGTGCAAAAGAACCTCACTCCTCACCCCCACAAAAGCTGCGCTTACGATATGAGGAGCACACGTTTCTCCTTTTGGCCCATGCACCACCACCTGTTCCAGTTTTTCCAGTTCTTTTACAAAATACTGGCGAAGTTCTGTCATGGAAGCCACATTTTTTTCCATATTCCTGTATACGATTTCCGCTGCCTTTCCTAATCCGGCCGCTCCCGAAACATTATCCGTTCCGGAACGCATGCCTTTTTGCTGACCGCCTCCATAAATATAAGGAAATATCTTTACTTTATCACTGATATATAAAAAGCCGATTCCTTTGGGACCATGAATCTTATGACCACTTGCAGAAAGCATATCAATTTTCATTTTTTTCGGTAAAATCCTATATTTTCCATAAGCCTGGATCGCATCCACATGAAAATATGTTTTTGGATTTTTCTTTTTAATCAATTCACCAATTTCCGCAATTGATTGTACTGTACCTATTTCATTATTCACATACATCACGGAAATCAGAATCGTCTCTGGAGTAATCGCTTCTTCCAATTCCTGCAGGGAAATCTTTCCCTCCTGATCCACTCCCAGACGTGTCACTGTAAATCCCTGACTTTCCAGGAATTCACATGGTGCGGAAACAGCTGGATGCTCGATTTTTGTAGTAATTATGTGTTTACCTGTTCTCTGATTGGCCAATGCCGTTCCAATAAGCGCCCAGTTATTGGATTCGGTTCCTCCCGAGGTAAAATATATTTCTTTCTCCCCGACTTTCAAAGTTCTGGCGATCTGGGATGCTGCCTCTTTCATATATTTTTCACTCTCCACGCCTTTCATATGCATGGACGAGGGATTCCCGTAATCCTCCATCATGGTCTTTACCACCACATCCCGTACCTCCTCATAACATATGGTCGTGGCGGAATTATCCAAATATGCCTCCATATTTTTCCTCTTTTCTGTCCCATTATCTTTCTACAGTTTTTTTGTCTTCCATCAAAAACATCAATATCGATAATACTGTGATTCCTGCAGTTTCTGTTCTCAGAATTCGTTTTCCTAAGGTAATCGACTGTACCTGACTTTGAAGTGCTGCTTCCACTTCCTCTGGTGCAAATCCTCCTTCCGGACCGATAAAGATACCTATACTATGTCCAGGTTGAATTTCTCCGAGAATTTTTCTCGTATATTGCATATTCTCCGCCAATTCATAGGGCATCAGCCGCACATCCAGATTTTCTGCATATTTGAGTGCTTCTGAAAATTTCATCACTGGATGAATCTGCGGAACTACAATTCTTTTTGACTGCTTCGCTGCACTTTCCGATATTCCCTGCCAGCGTTGAAGCTTTACCTCCTGCTTTTTACCGTCAAACTTTACCACAGTTCTTTTCATATCCACGGGTATGATCTCATAGACCCCCAGTTCTACTGCTTTCTGGATGATCAGCTCCATCTTATCACTTTTGGGAAGCCCCTGGAACAGATATATTCGTGAGGGAAGTTCTCTGTCTGCCTCTTTCCTTCCCGTAATGGAAAGCCGGATTTCCCCCTGATTCATTTCATCAATTCGGCAGATATACTCAAAGCATTCCCCGTCACTGATCAAAACCTCTTCTCCATTCTTCATACGAAGAACATTTTTGATATGGTTTACATCGGATCCCGTAATACTTATTTTTTTCTGTTCCGGGTCTATCTGACTTTGTCCGACAAAAAAACGATACATACTTATACCTGCTTTCTGGCAGTGACAGATACCCACTCACCCTGATAAGTGACTTCTATAATCTCAAGTCCTGCCGCCTTAACAGCCTCTGTCACAGTCTCTTCCTTCTCATCAATAATTCCGGAGGTGATGTAGATTCCCCCCGGTTTCATCTGATTAACGATCACGGGTGTCAGTGGCACAAGAACATCTGCCAGGATATTTGCCACCACGATATCATATTTTTCATATCCAACCCGATCCTGCACCTCTTTATCATCAATAATATTGCCGATCATCATCTCGAAATCTTCTGCATCAATTCCATTAACTTCTTTATTCTCCTCCACTGCAGGTACTGCACAAGGGTCTAAATCCGTTCCAACTGCATGTTTCGCTCCCATTTTCAATGCAATAATAGACAAAATTCCGCTTCCAGTCCCCACATCCAGTAATTGCGTCTCTGAAGTGACATATTTCCTCAGCTGACGGATACACAGCTGTGTTGTCTCATGCATACCGGTTCCAAAAGCCGTACCCGGATCAATATGAATAATCATTTTGTCTTTATCTTCCTCTTTTACTTCCTCCCAGGAAGGAATAATCAAAATATCATCCACATAAAACTGCTTAAAATATTGCTTCCAGTTATTAATCCAGTCAATATCTTCCGTTTCATCAATGGTGATACTGCCTTCTCCTATGTCACAGAATACCCGGAGAGCATCCAGTTCTTCTTTTACAGAAGCCAGTATAGCTTCCTCATCCGTAGGAATACCATTCATCACTAATTGTCCGTCTTCATCTTCTTCTACAAAAAAACTCAAATATGCAATTCCATCATCCGCAGGACCTTCAGGCAGAATATCTACAAACATCTGCTCTTTTTCCAGAGCAGTAAGTGGAACTTTATCCTCAATCTGCGCGCCTTCCAGGCCGATATCATACAGGGTACTGATAATGATATCCTCCGCTTCCGTGGTAGTTTTTATCTTAAACTTCTTCCATTTCATAATATTTCACCTCGTATGCGCATAATCTATTTAACTATACCGTAATTCTCATGAAAGTGCAACCTGTTAGCCAACTTGAGTTTCCGCAGTCTTATCCACAAAACGCTAAATCTGTTGTATTGAATATACACAACTTTCAAAAAACACCCAAAATATAAGGAATCCTGTTCCT
>SFGF01000079.1 GCA_004556655.1 Lachnospiraceae bacterium
TAAATAGGATGTCCAACAATTCATCCAATACCTGCATCATAAAAAATAAGTCTATAGCCTCTTTGAATGAGGTCTATAAACTTATTATACGAGGAGGAAACGGTTATGGAGAAAAAGAATAGCAGCAACCTGCAGGAAGTGATCCAGAAATATCTTCAGGAATCCAGAAAAGAAATGCAGCCTGTAAAAGAAATCTTTGTAGTAAAGAAAGATGAAAAAACCATGTTGATCAGTGAGTAAGGAGAGTAATGGAAAAAACAAAAGAAACAGTATTACAAAAGGAGAGGCTATCGGAGCCGTTGGAAGAACCGGCGAAAGTGTGTGTGGACAGGATACAGCTTCGCCAGCTGGTCCAACAGATGCCAGAGGGAATGATGCTGGAGGTGGTCTTTGACGATGGAAGAAAAGAATGAGCTTACCGTGGTCAGTGTACGTCTGGTAAAGGAACGTTCCCTGTATAGTGAAAAACCTATACTTAACAAGGAGGATGTGTGGGAACTGGTGGCAAAAGAACTGTCCACGTATGACAGGGAAGTGATGTGTGTCCTCAATATGCAGGCAAACGGCCAGGTCGTCAACATGAACATGGTAAGCATTGGGACGGTAAACCAGTGTATGGTAAGTGCCAGGGAACTTTTTAAAAGTGCCATCTTGGCCAATGCGTCCAACATTATTCTGGTACACAACCATCCAAGCGGCAGTGTGCAGCCGTCAAAGGAGGATATTCTGCTGACACGGAAAATGGAAAAGTGCGGGGAATTTTTAGACATCCCTGTAATAGATCATGTGATTGTTGGTGGTCTTACGGAAGATATCTTCAGTTTCCGCAGCAATAACATGATGTCTTTTCAGCAGCCGGATGCAGATTCTATCCATGAACCGGAAAACAGAGAAAGACCGGTTGAGAAATCAGTCAGAAAGAAAAACAGAAGGAAACATTTGGAACAAAAACGATTATAAGATGACAAAAAGGAGAAAAACATGTTAAGCAAAAAAGAATTTTCCAGCCTTTTTTTTATGGAGGCGCAAAGCCAGGTATCAGCAGAAATCCGGGTAGAGGAGAAAAGAGTAAGCAAGATCAACCAGTCAGTCACAGGAGTTGTGTTATCGGATGGGTCAGATGTCGGTGCGGTCATTTATCCGGATCAGTATTATAAACAGTATGAGAGAGGGGAAGATATTGAAAAAATCGTAGGTGAAGCCCTCCAATTTGCCCTGGGAGCCAATTACAAGGAAATGCAGAAGTATCTGGATGGGACCAGAAAGATTATGGGAAACTATGACATGGTAAAAGAACATATCTATCCCATAGTGATCAATTATGGGGAAAACAGGGCATTCCTTCAGGAGGTACCCCATGAACGGTATCTGGATCTGGCAGTTATTGCTGCCTATATACCACAGGAAGGGTATGAGATTAAAGTAACGAATTCCCTGGCCTATACGTGGGAAAAAACAGGAGATGAGATCCTGGCACAGGCAAAAGAAAATGCGGCATCCCAAACACCGTTGAAACTGATGACTATGAATTCTTTGATCGGTGAGGAAATCATGAGAGATGAAATGCCGCTATATGTATTGACGAATTCAAAATGCAGATATGGTGCATTTGGTATAACGGATACGGATATGCTGGGAGAACTGGAAAAGAAAGAAGGGGAACTTTATATCTTTCCGTCCAGCATCCATGAAATCCTTGTAACTCCGGTAAACGGGGCACCGGCAGACCCCATAGAACTGGAGAAGATGGTCTGTGAGATTAACCGGTCGCATGTGGAACCGGGGGAAGTGCTTGCCAGCCATATTTATAAATTCCGGGATGGAAAGGTACGAATCATGGATAAAGGAAAAGAAGTGACATTGGAGCAATATCAGCAGAATAAAAGGTTGCGGTCACCGGTCCTTTCATGAAATCAATAAGGAAAACAAAACATATTGATATCCGTCTGACACCACAGGAGTATGACCTCCTTCAGAAAAGGGCAGACGGAAATCTTTCCGCATTCTGCAGGAGAATCCTCCTGCAGGATGCTTCCTGCAAAATAGATGGGATGCATTTTAAGGAAGCTGCCTATCAGATCCGTAAGATCGGAGTCAACATCAACCAGATCACCGCCCGTATCAATGCAGGCATTTGTTTTATCCATGACGGGGAGGAACTTATGCGTGCGCTTGAAAAGGTATACCGGATCTTGGAACAGATAGAGGATGAATTGAGGAAGGATATGTAAATGGCGATTACAAAACTGGGACATATGAAAGAAGTAAAAAAAGGACATCCGTCCTCTCATCTGAAAAATGCAATCCGGTATATCCTGAATCCGGAAAAAACAGAAGGGATGCTATTGGTGGGTGGCAACAGCGGAGTTACAGCAGAGGAAGTATACCGGACATTTCTTGAAACGAAAGAGGAATACGGGAAATTATATGGCAGACAGGGCTATCATTTTATCATCAGCTGCAGACCGGGGGAGGCGACACTGGAACAGATATACCAGCTGGTAAAACGGTGGTGCGAGGAATATCTGCAGGATGATTACGATTATGTATTTTCCGTCCATAAAGACCATGCCCACCTGCATGGACATGTGGTATTTAATTCGGTATCCCGGACTACAGGATATAAATACCGGTATGAAAAGGGAGACTGGGAGAAATCTATCCAGCCCATAACAGACCGGCTTTGTGGGGAACTGGGACTGCCGAAGCTTATTTTTGAAAAAGAGCAGAGGAAAACAAAGCATTATGCTCAGTGGAAAGCGGAAAAAGAGAAACGTCCCAGTGCCAGAATAATCATGCAGGCAGATATCGATGCGGCGATCCAAAAAGCAAAAGATTATCCGGAATTTCTCAGCCAGATGAGGAAAATGGGATATGAACTCAGGGAGGGGTATTCGGAAAAAAAGAAAGAGCCGTATCTTACGTTTTATGCAGATGGAAAAAAGAGAGGTTGCCGAAGCTATCAGCTGGAGGAAGGATATCATGTGCCGGATATCATAAAACGGCTGCAGAATAAAAAAATAAATGGTGGGAAAAAGCAGGGATATTCTCCCAATCCATCTCCAATTATTCGGGCATGGACTTCTGTCCGTATACCATATGGAAAGATCCGGACGGTCTGGTATCTTACCGGATTACAGTTTCGGTATGTAAAGAGAGTTTTTCGGGCGGGACAGATTCACAGCCCGTATGCGGTTCGCAATGCCTCCTACAGAAGGGATATCCGCAGGATCCATCAAATCTCGGAAAGCTGCAGTTATCTGATGACGCATCGGATTCGGGAAGAAAAGGAACTCCATAAAAAACACGAAGAACTGTTGTGGGAGATGAAGCAGGCGAGGGATTGCGAGGATGAAGAGACAATCCGGAATCTGAGAGGCGAACTGCGGATCGTAAACCGGATCCGAAGGGATATAAAAAGCCGTGAGAATATAATCAATCTGCTTCCCGAAAAGAAAGTGCAAAATCCGGACAGAAACATAAAGAAGGGGAAGGTGATCCATGAACAGCGGTGAGATAAAAACATATCTGGAAGAAAAGCGCAGGCAGGGTCTTGATGAGGTGGGATGCTGGCAGGTAAGGATCGCAGCAAATATGGGGATATCCAAAGAAAAGCTGGATCTTCTGGCAGTCTCCGGTCTTTCTTTTACCAACAGGGAATGGCTTTATATTGCTCTGGCAGAACAGGTTCCGGCAGAATGGCTTACCGGGTTATCTGAACTTACGGCAGGAGGGATCTGGGAAGTAAGGCAAAGGTATTTCCGCCAGGAATATGGTGTAGATTCCTCTCTGGAGACGGAATTGGGAGAACTTAAGGAGCAGGTAGAAAAACAGATGAAAGAGAGCAGCCTTTTGTGCGGTTTCCTGTCCCAGTGGAAAGAAAACAAAGAGGACTTCCAAAAAGCAGTGGAAGAAAAAGAAAAGGAAGCAGCCGATCTGCAGATGGAAAATGAAATGCTGCGCAGTGAACTGAAAAAGTTACAGGCACAAATAAAAACAGTTTCTCCGGTAAACAAATCTCCATCCCAGACAAAGAAATCTCTTTCTCCATGGGGAAAAAGAATCTTTGGGGCATTTTATCGAAAGAGGGAACAGAAAGAAGCGGAAGAGCTGATAGCACTTTTAAAAGAAAAGAACTTTTCCAAAGAGCAGAAAGAGTATCTGCTCTCCTGCAGGGAAGCTGGTGATCCCATAGAAGTGATCCGTAAGATTGCCTACGAATCCTTTCAGATCGAAGAGATGGAACGCATCCGGAAACTTCTGGTGTGATAAAAAGACACAGAAACAGGACAGCAGATTAAAAACAGGAGGGTGAGAATCGTGTCAAGAGAAGAAAAACTATTTGCCATGCTGGAGGAGATGGGAACTGCTTTAAGAAAGCTTACCAGAGAAAATGAGATCCTTTCCGGTTTCATTGAGGAGCAGAATCTGATGCATCCGTATGAAATCTATAAACAGAAAGCAGAGATGCAAAAAAGAGAAGCCCAGCTGCAAATGGAAAACAGGAGGATATCCCGTGAAAGCAAAAAAATAAGAGAGAGAAAGCCGGTAAAAGTACGGCTTCCATAGGAGGAGAATCATGACAGATGAAAATGAAGTGCTGACGATCGTAAGGATCGGTATGGAGATGCAGTTTTACTTACTCAAGGGTTCGGTGAAAGCAATCCTGCAGCTTTTTCAGCTTATGAAAAGGATGGAAAAGAAAGGGCTGCTAAAGGGTGGGGAAATGAAAAACTTTACTGCATTTATGCATGCCACACAGGGACAGTTCCAGATCCTGAACATCCCTACGGAGGATCCCGGTCAGTTAGCCGATATGAAAAAAGATTTTGAAAAGCTGGGTATATCCTATGTTACCCTGCCGGATCTGAATCCTCATGACGGGATGACCCAGATCGCCTATTATATTCCTCATACCAGCAAGGTGGAGGCATGGTATCAGAGCTTTTGCATGAGCAGACTGCAGGGTGGCGAGAAAGACTACCGACAGTTAAGGAACCTGACGGAAGGAAATGCATCCATTGTAAGCATCCCGTGGACACAGGAGGTAGAAAAACTGAAGGAAGATCTGGACAAGATGCGTGTGAATTATGCAGTCCTTCCAGACCTTAATATCGGGGATGGTTATGTACAGATTCTATATGCCAATGCAGATGCCCCCAGTGTACGTGCCTGGTATGAACTGTATCAGAAGGATATGTTAAAAAAGGACACACCGATAGAGGAGATGAAAAACATGACTCTGGAGGAATATGCGGGGACGGGGAAACTCTCAGCAGATGCGTACAGTACCTCTGCCAGTGAAGAGGTCAGGAAGCAGATCGGGGAGCCGGATAAAGGAGTTGGGAATCCGGATTTTAAGAAAGCTCTGGATGCATCGGAACACAGGATGCTGTCTGTCCATGAGGAGCGTTATCTTAAGATGAAAGAGCAGCCGCATGTGGCGGAGATCACCATCAATGAAAGCCTGATACGCAGCCAGAGCGAAGAATTAAACCTGTTGCTTGTACGTATCCCCGGTACTTATCGTGCAGGGGAGAAAGAAGAACTGGATGTGATGCTGCCTTTAAATGAGGTATTTGTGACAGATGAAGAAAAAACCTATATTGCTTTTCTTGATATGGAAAAAGAGTACCGCACGTTTACCTATCATCCGGATGAAGAAAATCCGTTCCGTGGGGGACCCAATATGAAAGGGAAGGAACTGTATGGGAACGGACATTTTGAACCTGTGACCCGTCCCCTTGATAGGTTAAAGAAGACTCCTGCAGATAAACGGATCAAAACAGGAAGGGTACCGGAAATGAAAAAATAGGAGGGCTGTCGATGTGGAAAAAGAAGAAACAATCCTGGGGGATGGCATTTATACTGCTTATCGTATTTCTGTTGGCAGGATATTATCTGGGAGGACTTTATCTGTATCCGGATGTGACTCTGGAAAACTATTCGGAAGTCCTCTTACTGATCTTACGCCACCCTTTTAGTAATTACTGGAATGAGAAAACAAGGGGCTGCCTGTCTCTGGCAGCCTGCATCTGGATATGTCTTGTCATGTATTATCAGTATTATAACCGTAATTTCCTCTTCGGTCGGGAGCATGGTTCTGCCGAATGGGCTGACTACCGACAGATCATGAAAGAAAAGGGGGATGTGTCCGGCAGGATCTTGTCCCGGCATATCACGGTGACAAAGGACGGAAAGCGGATCGCAAATAATAACATGATCGTGGTGGGTGCGCCGGGAACCGGAAAATCGTTCCGGATCGTTGCACCGAACCTTTTGAGAAATGATGCTTCTGTGGTGGTGCTGGATGTCAAGGGAGACCTGATGAGAAAATATGGGAAAGCCTTGGAAAAAAGAGGATACCGGATCCGATGTCTTGACCTTATCAGTTCTGATTTTGGCTTGAGCCATATGTTCAATCCCTTTGTCTATGTCCATACGGAAGTGGACCTCATCCGTCTGGTAACCAATATCCAGAGTTCCCTTACCCCGCAGGATGCCAGCAAGGGGGAACCGTTCTGGGAGGATGGTGTCACGATGTACCTGCTGGCCTGTTTTTACTATGTCTGGATGGAGATGGCGATCCCATCCCTTCCAAAGGTGCAGATGCTGATGAATGAGGAGAGCCATGTACTGGATGAAGATACTGGAGAGACGGAGCTGGAGAAGCGGATGACGGAGCTTTCTGTCCGATCCCCTATGGGAAATGAACATCCGGCAGTGGTAAATTATCGGAAGTTAAAGGAAGGGGCGCCGGACACGGTACGTTCCATCATTATCATGTGTAATTCCAAATTTAAATTCATGGGAGTATCTGCAGCGAAGAGGATTTTCGGGGAAGATGAGATGGAACTGCAGGATCTGGGGATCGGTGTGCATGGAGACGGGCAGACAAGGACAGCTCTTTTTTTATGCGTTCCGGATGATGACCGGTCCTTTGACTTCCTGATCGGTATGCTGTATACCTCCCTGTTTCATGTACTGGTGGAGCAGTCCAGGAGATATGGAGGTTCCCTTCCCATCCCGGTAGAAATATGGATGGATGAGTTTGCCAATGGGGCAAGACCAGATAATTTTGAAAAACTGATCACAACTTTAAGGAGCAGGAATATCTCTGTCATCATGTTCCTGCAGTCCGTAAGCCAGTTAAAACAGATCTATAAAAATGACACCTGGGAAATCCTTATGGATGCCTGTTCTGTCTTTTTATATCTGGGTGGAGGACGGGGTGCATACTCCACCCACAAATATATTGCAGATCTATTAGGTTCCGCTACGATCGATAAAAAGAATGATGGCAAGAGCCAGGGAAACGGCGGCAGTGCCAGCGTGAATTTTGACAGACAGGGCAGGGAGCTTATGACCAGTGAGGAGATATCACGCCTGAAGGATGATGACTGTATCATATTTATTACCGGAGAAAGACCTGTCTATGATAAGAAATACCCCACACAGGAGATGAAAGAGTTTAAAGAGGCGGCAAAGCTTGGAGACTATATCCCTGATATCTGCGTGAAGAAGACAAAATCAGGAGAGTATATCACTATAAAGGCAGAGGGGGAGATGATACCTTTAAATGAAACCAGCGTGGAGTATTACAGAAAGAAAAAGAAGGAAGGAGAACATATTCAATTCTTTGACGTATCGGAAGAAGAATTCCTACAGATGGATTTTTCCGGTTCTGAAGCTGAAGTCAGTACAGAAATGCTGAACCAATTGAAAATCAGACAGACAGGTGAAGATGCAGATTATGAAGATACTTTGCAGGAAGCATGGGATCTGTCAGGCAGCATCTTTGAGTGCCTGGATCGGTATTATAACAGACTTAGTAGAGAGCAGAAAGAGGAGATACTTTTGGGAATGGAGGAAGGACTTATGGAAGAAGAAGTGAAGAGGTATTTTACTTTAGAGGTGGAAGATATGAGGATACACAGAAGAATGTTGAAATATCAGAAAGTGCATAAGTAATATTACCTGTTTTATGTAGTGCTTTCAGAACGGATCGCAGCAGTTCATTGGATGCATGTTCAAAAATTCAACAGACATCTTCCGACCAGATTACAGAGGATACGTTTGTATAAAAATGCGTTTTATCCGGACGGAAAACTTCAGCAAGTTCGGAAACTGCACTTACATTTGGAAAGTGCTGATGCAATAGTCTTTGCATGGAAGGTCTTTCGAATTTAACAGGTCAGCAGTAGCAAGACCAAGTTTAATTCGATAACTTTTACACCTGAAAATATGCATATAAATGTATTATTGCAGAAACTTATAATTCTGTTTATAGATATGGTTTCTATGATGCAGTTAAAATTGGAAAGAGGGCATTATAATATTTTATGATGATGCGAAGCAGGCCTATATGTTGGCTATGTTAATTAGATTTATATGTGAAATAAAGCTGCCACGAAAAGTTTGTTGAAGCTTTTTTATGCATACAGGGCATGGCAGAAACAATTGCAATGATGGCATTGCCAAATCATTGCAATTATTGGTAACTTAATATTTTGTATTTATTATCACTTAATACAAGATAATAGGATTCATCCGCATAGATGATATTTTGCCTGGCTTTGAGTACAGGATGTCCCTTGGTATCAACAATATAAGAAACACTATCTCCAGTGAAAGTTTTATATTGAATAACAGGATATGTGCTATGAGTAGTGACAGGTATGTCGTTTATGGTTTTCACATCAATCTCCTGCTGGATTCCGCCAATAACAACCATACTTTCTTTGAAGTTTTGAATGATATAAGTATCTTTCCCTAAAATAAATTCGGATGTTCCTGATTGAACAGTAAAGGTATTTCCTATTTCTTTATCAACCGCATCATAGATGGTAAACTTTTCTTCGTTCTTCAATATAAAAAAACCTTTTCCAGCATAGAATGGATTGCCGTATCCATCAGGAAAAATTACTTCTTTATCCTGTTTGGTGTCAAGATAATGGAAAGGCAAGTCCTCGCTGTTGCTAAATACAAGATATTGAGTATCTATGTTATCAAACTGATCAAAAACATAAGTGACTCCATCATAATTCCATTCGGGATGCTGTATTACTCCGTTCAGATCGCACAAATATGTTTTTCCTGTTATTACAATATCAGTATCGTTTGTTGATTCTGTGTAATCATATTCTACAATCATATATCGATTCAATATGCATTGCTGTATAGAAATACTATTTTCTTCTGTTAACAATAGTCCGGAATAACGATTTTTTTCATAAAATGTATGACCATCCAAATAGTAATCTCCATTGACAGTACTTATGTAATAGTTGCCTTCGCCATCCAAGGAATTCGTTAATTTTGTTCCGTCTAAAAATTCGTAAATATCAGGAGTTTCACTTTCCATCGGTATAAAATCTATTCCATAATATGTATCGTTCAATACAAACTGTGTCAGTTTCCCATCTCGTGTATAAGCAATAAGATACCCATCCACTGGTGGAATCAACCAATCCTCTTCAGTAGTTCCCCATACTCCAGTTTTTACTGTATCTGTATTTTGCTTGATTTTTATAAACACAACAGAATTCGATGGCAATAATCCAGCACTTTGATTGAGTAATGTACCATCGGATAAAATACATTGTTCGACACATGCATTAGACAACTGAAAAACATTTTTGCCATGAGAATTATAAATTTCTATTCCTGCATCATAGTTGGTCTCTGTACCACATAAAAAATAAGAATCAGTTTGTAAATCTATTTTTGCATCTCCGCAACCAATAAACATTAATAGAAATGATATCAAAAAGACAATTGCTGTATTTTTTTGGAAAAATCGCATAACTTATCCTCAATTATTAAAATTAGAAATAATAATTTTTAAAAAGAAAATAATATATAAAATACTTGTTGAGAAATATTTTATCGTATTATGTATTGTATCATGTTTACGATGTTTTGCAAGGAAAAAATTTCTTTGTTTTATGCATGAAAAATTAAACTAAAAACTTTGTTATTAAAATATGTGGAGAATTCCTATTTGCAGAAAATCTTTTAGAAGATAATGTGAAATTAAGATCCCGTATTAAAAAATGCATGCTTTTTGATTGCATCTGTGACAACACATGGCTTATGAATTATACAATAGGTACACCCTGATAATTTAAACATACTTTTAGCGTCTAACTATCAGGGTGTATTTTATCTTTTATTATGTTTGTCAGAGATCAAATCTAATTTTTCGCTTTTAAGGTAGTCCATTTGATACGGTTCTAGCCCAATGATATTGAAAAATTAATTAGTTGATTCCCTTACAACATTTTGAAATAGATATTAGAAAATAAAGGCGACTTTTTCTAGTGTCTCCAGAGCAGGTACAGGTCCCAAAAGATATAGTACTAATGCTATAACTATTATTGTAAATACAATGACCCCAACTTTATCTGAATCATTAATTACAGAGTTTACGGCATTTTCCAATTTTACCAATACAGAATTCCACAATGGATTAGAGTCATCAGGTTTTTCAATTGTTAATGAGTATACAAAACTATAGCTATGGCTTGAATTTTCTTTAACAAATACATCGGCCTTTAGTGTATATGAAACGGTAATTTGCTCTGGGTTCAATGTATATGATAATTTACCGTATCCTACTTTAGTTTCCAAACATAAAGAATCAAGAATATTAATATATTTTTGAGAATCATTATCTAACGATGAAGTAATAGCACTTACTTTGTCAGTGATATTTATTGAACTTGATTCTACTTTACCGTTTTTAATAGTAAAAGTAATATTACTATTTGCTGTATCATAAAGCGATGTATTGGAAACTATTTTTGTTGAAATTTTAATATTGGGTGCAATATAATATTCAATAGGTGTTGTCGTAAACTGGAAGTTGACTTTTCCTGTTAATGAAGTTATTTCATATTTTTGTGTGTTTCTATCAAAAATCACTTCGTTGTTACAAGCGTTTAATAGAGCAACTCCCTTTTTTAATACTGCCGTATTGATTTCTTCTGTAGTAAGTTCTGATTCAGTGCTTTCAGAAAAAGATGGACCTCCGTTATCACCATAGCCATGAATATAAGTATTATATCGACCATATGTGTGCATACCTACGCCATCGTTTGTATTTCCTTCAACTGTTGTTACGGATGAAGAAGTAACATCAACCACTATACCAGTATGTGCAACTCTCCCTAAGGATGTACTCCAGAAGAATATTGTATCACCGATTTTTGGGGTATATCCACCACTTCTGGAATAGAATTTCCCTTTGCTTCTGTACCATTCTACGCCTGATGGACAGTATGCATATTTTGGAACTTTTGTGCCGAGAATTCCAGCCTGCATAGCACACCAGGATACAAACATAGCACACCAAGCAACTCCATTCATACCGTACCATTCCCCGTAAGGAGTAATATTGTTACTGTTATCTTCTTTGAATTGCCAAGCTAGTTCATATTTGGCAACATTGGCCATTTTTTCCGCACCAGTGCCAGAAACATTCACCTTATATTTTTCAAAGATTTTACTCCATGTGCCGGCACCAACAATTCCATCAGCAGATAAAATTTTAGTGTCAGCCTGAAAAGCTTTTACAGCATTGGCAGTTCCAGTACCAAATACACCGTCTACGGTATTGGAATATCCAAGGATGTTTAGAACTCTCTGCAGATATCTCACTAACGAACCGTTAGAACCGATTTTGAGAATGGAAGAGGTTGTTCCACTTCCGCCACCACTAGAAGTAACTCCTAATTTCTGCTTTGTGGAGGAACCTACCATACCATCCGCAGTCAAGCCGTTGTCACTCTGGAATTTTACTACGGCATTATAAGTTTTTTCGCCGGCAATTCCGTCTACTCCACCGGTATCATATCCATGGTTCACCAAAGCCTGCTGAATCGGTCGAATGAGAGTACGCATTTTATCCCAGGTGGCAGTTCCAACAATACCGTCGGATGTCAGGCCATTATTTGACTGAAATTTTTTTACTGCGGTTGTAGTACCGTTGCCAAAAGTGCCATCCAGACCATTGGGATTAATGCAGAGAATTCGGAGTCCATGCTGCAGATAAAGCACATAAGGACCTTTAGAACCTGTCTTTAACGGGAAAGCATCTGTTCCACCGTCGCTTGCGTTTCCGAGAAGTAACGCTCGGGTAGCAGGACCGACCTGTCCATCTGATGTCAGATTATTGGCTTTCTGAAATTCCATAATGCCTTCATATGTACCGGGTCCGGCAACACCATCAGCGTTTCCGATGCTGTATCCTTTGCTGATTAGAGCTCCCTGAATCTCTGTGATCAAACTTTGCATTTTACTCCAGGTACCTATACCGACAATGCCATCTGCAGTTAAATTGTACTTTGCCTGGAATTTTTTTACAGCATTAGTTGTTCCAGAACCAAAAGAACCGTCGATGCTTCCAGGAGAACAGCAGAGAATTCTTAAGCCATACTGCAAATAAGTGACTTTATCTCCGGAATCGCCTTCTTTTAAAGGGAAATCTGCATTCCCAACTTCATTTGTATTAGAACGCATTAATTTCTGACGTGTAGAAGGACCGACTTGACCGTCTGGTGTTAATCCGTTTGAATTCTGGAAATTTACGATTGCGGTATAGGTTTTTTCACCAGCAATTCCATCAATAGAATAAGAATAATATCCTTTTGCTGTCAGGGCACGTTGGATGGGGGAGATTTCTCCACAAATACTATTCCATGTATTATCTCCGACTTGCCCATCTACATTCAGTCCATATGCCTCCTGATATTTTTTTACAGCGGCTTCTGTGGCAGAACCAAAAGAGCCATCAAAAGATTTGGGAGAACAACACAGAATGTGTAATCCATATTGCAGAGATTTTACCTGAGTACCACTAGAACCTGTTTTTAGTAACATAAATATTTCCTCTCTTTCATATTATTGAATTTGCAAATTCATAATATAAAGAGAAATATCAGCAATAATTGTAAACTGTTATTAAGAATATTGTTTGAGAAAATTATCCAGAGCAATTTTCTTTATTCGGTTGACATATTGCCTCGATATGCCGAGTATTTTAGAAATTTCTTTATCGCTTAACTGTGCATATGTAGATAAATACATAATTTGTGCTTTTGTATGATCAGTTTTATTTAAAAGTTCCAAATAATTTTTATAGTCATTATCAAATATAGTTTCTTCGAAAAAATCTCTAGTACCCAGATTATCTATTTGATCGGTTATTTCTTGAGTTTCCGCAAACTGTAATTTCAAAATGAATATAGTCTATCAAAGTACCAATCTGCCCAACTTTTGAAAAGATATAGAGTGGCAGCTTTATGAA
>SFGF01000080.1 GCA_004556655.1 Lachnospiraceae bacterium
TATTCGCAGAGCTGTCACTCTAATTTTTCAAAAAATCGGCAGATTGGTACTTTGGACAGACATATTTACTTTTGAATTACAGTTTGCGGAAACTCAAGCAACAAATATATTGACAAGTTCCTGTCTATAAATTAAGGTATAAATATATAGAAAAATATGAATATGAGGTGAAAGAGTTGACAACTGAATATAATGATACAGTAAAAATTTTTAAAGCATTTTGTGACGAGAATCGTCTGAAAATTTTAGAACAGCTTAGAACAGGAGAAAAGTGTGCCTGTAAGCTGCTGGATGAACTGCAGATTACTCAGCCTACTCTTTCGCATCATATGAAACTTTTGTGTGATGCCGACATTGTACAAGGAAGAAAAGAAGGAAAATGGGTACATTATTCTATTAATCCTGAAGGCGCAAAAAGGGCAGAGGAGTTATTGGCATGTCTGGTGACTTTAGATAGTTCTGGAGAAAAGAATGATCATTGCTGCAGTGAATGATTGAAATCGTAAAAAGCCGGTAGAGGTTCAAAAGTTAATGGAACAGGTTCCTCGACTCATTTATGAGTCACGGAACCTGTTCCATTGGCTTCTTTTCCATCAATGAGATAATCATAAGAAATATCGAAAATCTCAGTCAGTGCTTTTAATTCCAAATCTGTGACATATCGTTTGTTAGTCTCAATTCTGGTAATCACATTTTTATCCATATCATAGCCTTTTAGCTGGAGTTGGTAAGCTAAAAGACGCTGCGACATATTGTGTTGATGGCGGAGCTCGATGAGCCTTTTGCTGATCAGATTTTTCTCCCCGGTCTGTGTTTTTGGTTTTGGCATATCTCTAATCCCTCCTGCAAATAGTGTGAACAGATTTGTCTCATTTTTTGCACTTTTTTTAATATTACAGAGAAATCATGACACAATCGGTTGTAAAAATGAGACAGATGGTAAGGATGAGTCACTGATTTTTGATGCAGGAGTACAGATTGGTTTCAGATTTTGATTGGGGGACAAACGGAATCGATCCTTGTTGGTTCATTTTGGAATCAGAGACTCCTGCGTAATCAAAGAAGAAGGTTTGTAGACGACAATAATTAATCTACTTGACTATTGACAAATATCAATGTGTCACTTATTATATAGATACATTGAAAAATATCAATGCAATGTTATAAAATGTCATTTTCACATGATGATACAAAGGAGGATATCATTATGGCACTATTTGGTTTTGGTAAAAAGAAAGAAGAAAAGAAAGCACCCACCTGCTGTTGCTGTGAAAACGAAAATAAGGAATCTGTCGATTGTGGTAAAGAAATTTCAGGCGATATCTCCGGCATTAAAGTTCTGGGCGCAGGCTGTAAGTCCTGCCATGAGCAATATGAAAATGCAAAAAAGGCTGTAAAATCCCTGGGTTTATCGGTTGAAGTAGAATATATCACCGATATGGAAAAGGTTATGGAATATGGTGTGATGAGCATGCCCGCTATTGTGGTGAATGAAAAAGTCGTTTCTATGGGAAAAGTTTTGAAAGCCTCTGAAGTGGAGCAGCTGCTGCAGAAGCAGAGAATATAGGAGAATATGTATGAGTAAGCCAAAGATTGCATTTATCTGCGTGCACAATTCCTGCAGGAGTCAGATTGCAGAAGCACTGGGCAGACATTTGGCGGCAGATGTATTCGAAAGTTATTCAGCAGGAACAGAAGTGAAGGATCATATCAATCAGGATGCTGTCCGCCTGATGAAAGATTTGTATCATATAGATATGGAAGCGGAAGGTCAACATAGTAAACTTTTGGAAATACTGCCTCCTGTGGATGTGATGATCACTATGGGATGTAATGTACAGTGTCCTGTGCTGCCCTGTAAATGGCGTGAGGATTGGGGATTGGAGGATCCCACAGGACAACCGGATGATGTGTTTGTGGAAACGATCCGGCAGATTGAGAAAAAGATATATCAGCTGAAAGAAAGAGTAGAAAGATAGTGGGGGTTCAGAAGAATCCTCACTTTTTTATGTGATATTGTTGAATATGTATAAAAATACTATTTACAATTTATTCAATAGGTAGAACTGTATCTTGAGTTATTGACAAAGTTTGTTATCGGAGTAATAATATAATTACTTTAATAAAACAATTAATAAAAGTAAGGATAAGGAGAATAGAAATATGTTACAGCAGGTAATGACAAATCCAGGAGAAATCATTTTCAGAGAAGTTCCAATCCCGGAAATCCAGGATGATCAGGTATTGGTAAAAATTATGAATATCGGTATCTGTGGATCTGATATTCATGTTTATCACGGCAAACATCCTTTTACAAAATATCCTGTAACTCAGGGACATGAAGTATCCGGAGAGATTGTAAAAGTTGGAAAAGATGTTACAGAATTTCATGAAGGACAGAAAGTAACAATTGAGCCGCAGGTATATTGTGGTCATTGTTATCCATGTCGTCATGGGAAATACAACCTTTGCGAGGAATTAAAAGTAATGGGATTCCAGACAACAGGAACAGCATCTGAGTTTTTCGCAGTAGATGCTTCCAAGGTAACTCCGATTCCGGAAGAAATGTCTTACGAAGAAGGGGCGATGATTGAACCGTTGGCTGTAGCCGTGCATGCAGTAAAGCAGGTTGGGGATGTAGCTGGGATGAATATTGCAGTACTGGGTGCTGGACCGATCGGTAATCTGGTTGCACAGGCTGCCAAGGGAATGGGAGCAGCAAAAGTCATGATTACAGATGTCAGTGATCTTCGGCTGGAGAAAGCAAAAGAATGTGGAGTAGATGTCTGTGTGAATACAAAAGAAAATGATTTCGGTGAGGCAATGCTGGAAGCATTTGGTCCGGATAAAGCTGATGTTATTTATGACTGCGCAGGAAATAACATTACCATGGGTCAGGCAATCAAATATGCAAGAAAGGGAAGCATTATTGTACTGGTAGCCGTATTTGCCGGGATGGCAGAGATCGATCTGGCAGTAGCAAATGATCATGAACTGGATATAAAGAGTACAATGATGTATCGCCATGACGATTATATTGATGCAATCCAATTGGTAAATGAGGAGAAGGTTCATCTGAGACCACTGATTTCGAAGACATTTTCATTCAAAGACTATCTGAAGGCTTATCAGTATATCGATGATAATCGAGAGACAACCATGAAGGTTATCATAAATGTACAGGAGAAATAGAATTCATCCGGAGATTCCAAGAAGGAAAGGGATATAAGGGGCAAAAGATTTTTGCCCCTTTTTGCTGCAATGCTTATTAAATATACACAAAAAATCATCCTGAATTTTGTATTGGGTTATACGCTTAACCTTTGAAACTATGGTTATTTTTCTTTATACTGAAAGTACGAAACAAGAAAAATGGGATTTTATAAACCTTTGAAATCAGGAGCAGACGACAATGGGGAAAAATAATCAAGGAATTATTGGGATTGTAATAAATGACCATGAGAAATATGAGGGTCACGTCTTGGAAGATGGGTTTATTTCTTCTGCCATCAATGCATTGGAAAAAGAAATAAATCAAGCCGGTTATTTTATGATGATAAAGACGATGACAAAGTGGGATGAGATTTTTCGTTTTGCATCCATGGGGAACATGGAAGGATTAGTGATTATCGGATTTTGCGACCAGGATTATAAAAAACTGAGAGAATCCATACATATTCCATTTGTTGTATATGATGGATATCTTGAGGGAGCACGAGAGATTTGTAATTTAAAGATTGATAATTATGATGGCGGATATCAGGTGGGAACATATCTGAAATACATGGGTCATAAAAATGTTCTGTGTATTTCTGATAATTTTGTATGCGTAGATTCAGAACGAATGGATGGATGCATGGAAGCTTTTGGAAAACAGTCGGTTACTCTTATGCAGATTCCTTTTCATAAAGAAGATCGGATGAGATTTTATCAGGAATGGATGCCGGAAATTCTGGGATTTGATGCGGTCTTTTTAATGTCTGATTTTTATGCAGTGGAGCTGATGCATATTTTACAGGATAGGGGAGTTCGGATTCCGGAAGATATTTCTATTGTAGGATTTGACGGCAGCTTTGAAAGTATACGAAACAATCCGGAATTGACAACTGTAAAACAGGATGTTACATTAAGGGCTAGATATACAATAGAAATATTACAGAATCTGAGAGCAGGATGTAAAGTACCTGTAACTATAAAAATCCCGGTGTCACTTATAAGACGGCAAAGTGTAAAAGAAAACATCCATTTCTTAAGTGGTGAGTAATTCGCTGACAGAGGAAAGCAGTACTCTGATGGTTTCGCTGCTGCGGTTGCCATTCCGAAAATACTCTACTTTCCTCTTGATTCATGCTCTTTTCCCTAAACAAGATTAAAATGCATATGGAGGATTGCCGGAGAAATCTGCAATTAATCCGTGTGCATCTTCCAGATAAAACACCTCGAAAATAGGATTGTCGGCGGTCTGGTACTGGCTTTTGACAATAGCATTGTTCAAGCATGCACAATAATGTGCTATAGTTACCAAAAAGATACTAATAGATATTGGAGAATACAAAATGGAAGATGTAAAAACGATAGAAGCAACTCCTGCGAAAGATTTACCTGTCTGCCCGGTTGAAACAACGTTAACCCTTATTAGTAATAAATGGAAAGTATTAATTTTACGGGATTTGATGCCGGGGACCAAACGTTTCGGTGAATTAAAAAAATCAATTGGTCATGTGACACAAAAAGTGTTGACAGCGCAGTTAAGACAGATGGAAGAAAGTGGTTTACTGACTCGTTTTGAGTAGAAAAGGATAAATGTATAATATGAAAATGGAAAATATTAAATTTGGAGAAGCACCTGAGTTATTGTCGGGGAAAATGTGGATTCCAGAGGTTGCTCCATGCATGGTGCTGCAGATTACTCATGGTATGACAGAACATATTGGCCGATATGAAAAAGTGGGGGAAATGTTGACAAAGCACGGTATTGTGGTTGCCGGATTTGATTTGCGTGGACATGGCTGCAATGAAGGTGATCCGGCATGTGCGTCTTTTGGAGAAGGCGGCTGGAAGGCAAGTATACAGGATATGCATTTGTTTTATCAGTATCTGGACAGGCATTTCCCTAATATTCCCCATTTTATGATGGGATTTTCACTTGGCTCATTTCTGTTGCGTGATTATCTGAGCTGCTATCATGATAACATAGCCGGGGCAGTGATTATGGGAACCGGTGATCAGCCGGGAGCAATACTTACGATATTGATGCAGATTATAAAAAAGGAAATAAGAACGCACGGATTTAACAGCTCAACGACTTTGGTAGATAAGATGTCCTTTGAGAATTATAATCAGAAATTCGCACCAAATAAAACACCATTTGATTGGCTATGTGCAGATGAAGAGCAGCTTATTGCATATTCTGAAGATACTTTATGCAGAAAACATATTTCGGCAGGTTTGTTCTATCAATTGCTGGATGCCATGAGAAGAACCGGGAAAAAGAGTACATATGAAAAGTGGGATAAAACGGTTCCGGTTTTACTGTTGTCCGGTCAGAAGGATCCGGTAGGTGATTTTGGAAAGGGGATACAACGGGTCAAAAACGGAATGGATCGTGCAGGATTAATAGATGTAAAGGTTCATTACTTTCCGGATGCACGTCATGATCTACTCCATGAAGAAAAAAGCGGAAATGCAAAAGAAGCAATTGATATTTTGGTGAAATGGATGTTTGAAAAATATAGATGAAATGAACTGGATGAACAAAAGAAATGACACTTTCAGCAAAGAATACCGCATATTGATGATGCTCTCTGCATACATTGTAAAAACAGCGTCTTCGGAGGCTTATCTTGAAAGATTACATCGAAGAGCGGGCAGTGGAGATTGCAAATTACATTATTGAGACAAAGGCAACAGTGAGACAGACGGCGAAAAAATTTGGAGTTAGCAAGAGTACGGTACATAAAGACTGCACAGAGCGTCTCCGGCAGATCAATCCTGTGCTGGCGGCGGAGACACGGAAGGTCCTTGACGTAAATAAATCCGAGCGTCATATACGTGGTGGACTGGCTACCAGAGAAAAATATCTGCACATAGAAAATCGATAAGTGAAATAAGGAGTATCAAGAGAATAAAAGAACATATCTTTTGAAAGGAATAAACAGCCGGATCAAAGGATATGTTCTTTTGGTATATGAGATTGTAAGGGCGTGTGAAGCTTATTCCTTGTCAACTTTTAATTGTTTCCGGAATTCCGAAGGAGATACGCCGCAATGCTTTTTAAATATTCTGCTGAAATATAAAGGATTATTATACCCGACGATTTCAGCGATTTCTGTAACATTGTATGGTGTGGATTCCAGTAAGTTCTGTGCGTTGGAAATACGAAGAGAAAGAATATATTGTGTTGGTGTTGAACCGGTATAGGCTTTGAAATTTTGAATAAACCAGCTTACACTCATTCCATGATTACCGGCATACTCTTCGATACTAATAGTATGATTATAATTACTATGAAAAAAAGCAACAGCTTTGTCCATTTCATCCATCAGGAAAATGTTATTGTTTTTTTGCTTTTTTTCCTGTAAACGGCTGATCATGATAAATATGAGTTCCAGATAATGGACAAGTAATTCCTCATAGTGAGGTCTGCAAAGTTTCAATTCCTGTATCATTTGCAGGTAGAGCCTCTTGTAATCAAGAGAAATACCGGTGTGGATCACATGTGTTTGATCTGATATTCCATATTTTCGAAGGATATTTTTCACATTTGCTCCGGTAAAGTGAACCCAATATACTTCTGTATGATCTTTGCCATAATAGTAATATCGCTGTTCTTCTTTTGGACGGAACAAAACCATATTTCCGGCAGATATTATTTTCTCTGCACCGTTGAAATAAAAATGTCCTTTTCCTGAAGCAATATACAGGAGCTGGTAGTCCAGCCGTCCGCGAGGCCGATGCGTGGGAAGTTTTTCACGGGTAAGCAGCTGATAGATTCCACAGCTTCCTACAAATAGAGGATGGTCCTTATCTTTAAAGTCAAGTCTTGAATTATGCCAGTAGGCACTGTCTATAAACACATATACACCTCCATTTCTATTCAAAATAGCATATCATTTATGTTAGAATTTGTCCATTTTCTTAAATCAATTCATAAAGTATATCATTTTGTGCATATTCTATTTAACTTATTCCATGGATTTTTAGCACCTCGTTTTCTTATAATTGTTGCTTGTATGAGTGAAAAAGAGATTTGAAACATAATAATCGTATTATTGATCTTGGCATCATTATTTCTGAAAAAAATGAAAATAAAATTTATTGTTAATTACCAATAAATATTTAAAATGGCAGAGGATTGTACAAAGTGCACAAAAAAAAGGAAAGAAAATCCAACATTACTGACTATTCTTGAAAATGATTTTTGTGCAAGTTATAATTACCGCAGATGTCAAAATGTAGCAACTTTCCGGATTAAGTTTTGTAGACATTATTTTCGCAGGGTTTTGTGGCCAGAAAAAATCCTGCACAAGATAACAAAAATGGAGGTCAGATTATGAGGGATTTGAGCAAGTACAAAGGCATTATACCTGCATTTTATGCATGCTATGATGAGGAAGGTAACGTTAGTCCTGAGAGGGTGCGCAGGCTGACAGAATACTTTTTGGAAAAGAACGTGAAAGGTGTATATGTAAACGGGTCTTCAGGTGAGTGCATTTATCAGAGCGTTGAAGAGAGAAAAATTATTCTTGAAAATGTAATGAAAGCAGCCGAAGGAAAGCTTACAGTGATAGCTCATGTAGCATGTAATAATACTGCGGACAGTATGGAGCTTGCCAGACACGCACAGTCACTGGGTGTGGATGCAATTGCGGCAATTCCTCCGATCTATTTTAAACTTCCGGAATATGCGATTGCCCAGTATTGGAACGATATCAGCAGTGCTGCACCGGATACAGATTTTGTAATTTACAATATTCCTCAGCTTGCCGGAGTTGCTTTAACACCTGCTCTTTTTGCTGAGATGAGAAAAAATCCCAGAGTTATAGGTGTGAAAAATTCTTCTATGCCTGTATATGATATTCAGATCATGAAACAAAGAGGCGGAGAAGATTACGTTATTTTCAATGGCCCGGATGAACAGTTTATAAGCGGTCGTGTGATTGGTGCGGAAGGGGGAATCGGAGGCACTTATGGCGCAATGCCTGAACTTTTCCTGAAGATGGATGAGCATATCAGAGAAGGAAAAATAGAAGAAGCCCGTCGTATTCAGAATGTGGTCAATGAAATTATAGAACTGCTGTGTTCGGCACATGGAAATATGTATGCGGTAATAAAAGCTGTAATTAAAATAAACTCGGGTATTGAGATTGGAAGTGTCAGAAAACCGCTTGCTGCCCTGGCAGATCAAGATATGAGAATTGTTGAAGAGGCGGCTCTGAAAATCCGGAAAGCAATAGAGGAATATGCATAATGAAAAAGTATGCGTGTCTTGATATAGGCGGAACCGCTATTAAGTACGGGATCATCAATGAGAATGGCTGTATTATGGAAAAATGCAGTATGGTGACAGAAGCAGATAAAATATTACAGACGGCCATTGCCATTGTAGAGCAGCTTAGTAGCAGCCATGAAATTTGCGGGATTTGTATTTCGACAGCCGGAATGGTTGATCCGCAAACAGGGGAGATCATTTACTCTGGCCCGACGATTCCCAATTACAAAGGAACGCGCCTGAAGAAAACGATGGAAGAATATTTTGGATTACCCTGTGAAGTAGAAAATGATGTGAATTGTGCAAATCTTGCAGAGTTTTTTTCGGGTGCTTCTGTGGGAAGTGACACCTCAGTAATGCTGACAATAGGTACCGGAATAGGTGGTAGTTTTATTATCGGTGGAGAACTTTATCGCGGACATACAAACAGTGCTTTTGAAGTTGGCTATATGCATATGGAAGGCGGTGATTTCCAGACACTTGCATCTGCCAGTGCACTTACTATTAAAGTTGCCGAACAAAAGCTGGAACCGGAGAGTTCATGGTCGGGTGTCCGGATTTTTGAGGAAGCAGAAAACGGAGATGCCATATGTTGCCGGGCGATAGATGAGATGGTAGATGTCTTGGGAAAAGGGATTGCCAATATATGCTATGTCGTGAATCCGCAGGTGATCGTGCTTGGCGGAGGAATTATGGCACAGGAAGCTTTTTTGAAAGATAAAATTGAAAAATCTGTCAGGAAGTATTTATTGCCGATTCTTGCAGATAATACAAAGATTTTATTTGCAAAGTATAAAAATGATGCGGGTATGCTGGGTGCGTTTTATCATTTTTGTCGCTGCAGGAATATAAAAGGTGAGTAGAGTACATGAAGAAAAATTATGATAAATCGGTAGTTCAGATTATTGAATCTAAATATGACAGTTTTACAGCCACAGAGAAAGCAATTGCAGATTATTTTATTGGTAATTCTGAAAAAACAGATTTTTCTGTAAAGGCTGTCGCTGCACGGCTATACGTATCCAATGCATCGCTTTCGCGTTTTGCAAAGAAATGTGGGTATAAGGGATATCGTGAATTTATATATGAGTATGAAGCATCCTTTATGAAAGAAAAAACCATGGAAAACGGCGGTACGGCAGCGGTTTTTACGATCTATCAGGATTTGTTGAACAGATCCTTCAGTCTGATCGACGAGGTTCAGATCGTAAGGGTTGTCAAATACATAAACAATGCGGAACGAGTGTATGTCCTGGGAAAGGGAAGTTCCGGGCTTTCCGCTTCTGAAATGGAAGTACGTTTTGTACGTGTCGGTGTCAATATAGACTCGCTGGTGGATCCTGACAGAATGCGGATGCAGACGGTCTTCTGGAATAACCATAATCTAGTACTTGGAATCAGTATCAGTGGGAATGCGGCAGATGTGTTGTACGGATTGAAAGAGGCACATCAGCGTGGAGCAAAAACAGTGCTGCTGACCACGAAACACGATGATTCCTTTCGTGAATATTGTGATGAAGTTTTGCTGATGCCGAATATAGGTCGTTTGGATCGGGGCAATCTGGTTTCGCCTCAACTTCCGGTTTTAATATTAATTGACGTTTTGTATTTTGGCTTTGTGAAGACAGATAAAGTTTCAAAAGAGAACCTTCATAATGAAACTGTGTGGTCATTATGTAAAAGAAATAAGGAGGTGTGAGATGAACGAAAAAGTGGAAGCATTAAAGGGAAAATTGATTGTTTCCTGTCAGGCGTTGGAAAATGAACCTTTACATTCTTCTTTCATTATGGGACGAATGGCGCTGGCTGCAAAAGAAGGCGGTGCTATGGGGATAAGAGCCAATACGAAAGAGGACATTAAAGAAATTCAGGCAAATGTGGATTTACCCATTATCGGAATTGTGAAACGGAATTATGAAGGAAGCAGTGTTTATATTACTCCAACCATGAAAGAAGTTGATGAATTGATGGAAGTCGGGCCTGAGATCATCGCTGTAGATGCAACAGGAGCGCTGCGTCCGGGAAATGTTACGTTGGATGACTTTTTTTACAGTATAAAAGAAAAATATCCAAATCAGCTTTTGATGGCGGATTGTTCTACTATAGATGAGGCTGTGCATGCAGATGAGTTAGGATTCGATTTTATTGGAACTACTATGGTGGGTTATACAGATCAAAGTAAGAATGATAAAATCGAGGCCAATGATTTTGAAATACTGAGAGTGATCCATTCAAAGGTAAAAAACAGAATCATTGCGGAAGGAAATATAAACACTCCGGAAAAGATTAAAAGAGTAATTGAACTCGGTGCATTTTGTGTGGTAGTTGGCTCAGCAATCACCAGGCCCCAGTTGATTACTAAGAATTTTGTAGATGCTCTTTAAGAAAGCGTAGGTGATTATATATGACGAAAGAAAGAAGATCCGAGTTTTTCAAAATGTTGAAAAAACATCGTATGTTTTATTTGTTTTTGCTTCCTGCAGTAGTTATGGTGTTCCTTTTTAGTTATATGCCATTTTGGGGAATTCTGATTGCATTTAAGGATTTTAAGATGGCAAGAGGAATTATGGGCAGTGACTGGGTTGGACTGGAGCATTTCCGAAAACTGTTTTCGGATCCAAACTTTTACAGAGTACTGAAAAATACATTGATTATCGGTATCTCTACCCTGCTGACAACATTCCCGGTAACCATTATTTTTACGATTCTTGTAAATGAAATTCTGAACACTAAATTCAAGAAAGTGGTACAGACTGTTACCTACCTTCCACACTTTTTATCTTGGGTAGTAGTAGGTACCTTTGCATACCAGATTCTTTCTCCTTCAAGCGGTATTGTGAATACGATTCTGGTAAATCTGGGTATATTGGATAAAAGTGTTTACTTTATGGCGCAGCCGAATATGTTTGTCCCGATTTATCTGATCGTAAATCTATGGAAGGAAACAGGATATAGTATCGTTGTGTATCTGGCGGTAATTTCAGGTATCGATACGGAACAGTATGAAGCGGTATCCATTGACGGTGCGAATCGGTTCCAGAAAATTCTTTATGTAACGTTGCCGGCTATGCTGCCGACCATATGCGTTATGTTGATTCTGAATATCGGAACGATTATTACAGTAGGCTTCGATCCTATTTTCAACTTATACAATGATGCTACGTATCAGACCGCAGATGTAATTTCTACATTTGTATATCGAAAAGGTATGGTAGATGCACAGTTTGATTATTCTACGGCAGTCGGCTTATTCCAGAATGTAGTCAGTCTGACGCTTGTATTACTGAGTAACTGGTTTGCCCGTAAGGCGAATCCGGAATACAGGGTTATTTAGTAAGGAGGGGAGAGCAAATGAAACGTGAAAAAGAACAGGTACCAATGAGTTATCTTAAAAAGTCAACTTCAAGTAAAGTTTTCGATGTCTGCAACGCTGTGTTTATGATTGCGTTTTGTATTACCATACTCTTTCCCTTGTGGGATGTAATTGTAAGGTCATTATCCAGACCTCAGGATATTTCCTATATGAGTCTGAATCTGATTCCAAAGAAAGTTACGCTAGATGCATATGAGTATTGTATGGAAAACGAAGGATTGTTCGGAGCAGTGTTTATGTCGGTTGCAAGAACTGCTGTTGGTACGATAATACATCTTTGTGTAGTATCTCTGGCGGCATATGCTTTGACAAGGCCCAAGATGCCGTTCAGAAATTTAATTCAGACATATTTACTGATTCCTATGTTTATGAATGCAGGTATTATTCCTACTTATATCAACATGAAAAATCTGGGTTTGACAAACAGCTTCTGGGTATATGTACTGCCCACCAGTTTTTCGATTTTCAATTGTATTATTGTACGTAATTATTTTTATTCGATTGATAAAAGTATGGAAGAGTCTGCAAGTATAGATGGAGCTTCTCAGTTCAAGATTTTCCGAAGCATTATCCTTCCGTTGTCAAAACCGGTTCTTGCCACAGTAGCCCTCTGGCAGCTGGTAGGGCAGTGGAATGCATGGTTTGATAACATGATGTACAATTCGCAGAGTTCAAAATTGTTGACTCTGCAGTATATGCTCCGGCGTATGCTGGAACGACTGAATACGTCCGGTTCTTCCGGAGTCTCCGGTGTAGATGCTATGGGTGTAACCGTAGACGCCAGTGAAGATACTGTGAAAGCTGCCATAACCGTTATCGTAGTACTTCCGATCGTCTGTGTATATCCGTTCATACAGAAGTATTTTGTAAAAGGTATCATGGTGGGAGCAGTGAAAGGTTAGGGGCAGATGAGAAAAGAACAACTTGGAAATATTATTTTGGATCTGCCGCCTGATTTGAAAAATAGTAATCCTAGAAACAGTGAAGGAGCGTTTCTGCAGCTTCCGGGCGGAGAAATCATTTTTATCTATAGCAGATTCAAGGGTAACAGTGGTGCGGACTATGCAACTTCTGACCTGACTCTTTTACGGTCAACAGACGGTGGAGAAACATTTGCGGATGAACAGACGGTCACCACCTGTGAGAGTGAAGGTGGCGTCAATGTTATGTCCCTCTCTCTGGTTGAGATGGGCAATGGAGATATCGGTTTATTTTATCTGGTGAGAACAACTTACACGCTGCTTCAAATGTTTTTAAAGCGTTCCTCCGATGGTGGCCGCACCTGGAGTGAAAGAGTACTTTGTACACCCTGCGAAGGATTCTTTGTTGTTAACAATGATCGGGTTACCAGACTTTCCGATGGAAGAATTATAATTCCGGCTGCAAGGAGTACTTTGACAGTCGATCAGAAGTGGTATTTTTCTACTCTGATGATGACGGATATACATGGAGACAGTCAGCTGATAAGTGTTCTATAGCTTATCATTCTTATAATAATGCCGGATTACAAGAACCCGGTCTGATTGAATTGTCAGACGGAATTCTCTGGGCATGGGCGAGGACTGAGTTGGGGCGTCAATATGAAATGTTCTCTTTGGATAACGGAGAACATTGGACACCTCCGCAACCCTCCCGCTTTACCTCCCCCAACAGTCCTCTGTCCATGAAAAGAGATGCTTCCGGAAGAATTTATGCAATCTGGAATCCGATACCGGAATATAATGGCAGACAGCAGCCTGAGTATTTTACCGGAGGAAGAACTCCCTATGTGATTGCAGTCAGCGATGACAATGGAAAAACCTTTTCAGAACCGGTGGCTTTTGAAGATGATGAAACTTGTGGATATTGCTATTGTGCAATTTATTTTACAAAAGATAAAATGCTGCTCTCGTATTGTGCCGGAGGGGCAGAAGAAAGATCCTGTCTGGCAAAGACAAGGCTGCGAGGCATTCAGCAGGAAATGCTTAAGGAGCTGTTTCCTGTGAAATAATACGGTAACATAAAAATTGTTCTCTGATCAAAAAGTAAGCTTTTAACCATGGTATTTTTGAAGAAGTGAGTGATTTTTATAATGAAATTATATTTCTAAATTAAAAAGGAGAATAATATGAAGAGAAGAGTAGTAAGTTTATTCCTGACGACTGCGATGCTTGCCATGACAGTATTGTCCGGCTGTGGAAAAGAATCCACTGCTTCATCGGATGGCTCATCAGGTGATGATTTAGAAGATTTTTATGAAATTACATACACTGGCTATTGGTCTGATGATACGTATGAAGATGAAAGCTACGTGGAAAATATGTTGGAAGATGCTCTGAACATTGAACTTGAGGTTGTGACTACAGACAACAGTAATTTAGATTCATTGCTTGCAACCGGTCAGATGCCTGACTGTATGTGGTGTGATAAAGAAGTGGCATTTATGCAGGATCAGGAACTGATCAGAAACATTCCGGTATCAATGGTGAAAGAATACGCACCTTCTTTTATAAAGTATTTTGATGAAAATCCGTTGCTCTATGATTACGTACTGGATCCCGAGAATCCGGAAGAATTTACATGTCTGAGAGGTATTACTTTGCAGTTTGTAGATTATTACCTTCCAAATGATTATTACAGATATGACTGGATTCAGAATTTGGGAATCGATCTCGGGGTGGAAGTTGAGCAGGTTGCTGACAGAGTATACGCTGCTTCAGATGGTATCGAGCTCAGTAAATTTATTGAAATTATGGATGCTTTTGTCAATCAGGATCCGGATGGGGATGGACAAAAAAATACTTATGGTGTAACTGCTCCGAACTTACAGCAGAGTGTATTTTATTCTGCATACGGATTCCACAACGGTGTAAATGAAGTAAATGGCGAAGCAGAACAGTATTATGTTATGGATGAATTTAAGGAATATCTGAAAGGCTTTGCGGAAATCTATAAAAATGGACTGATCGATCCGGAAATTATCGAAGATAACAGAAAGCTTTCCTGGGATAAAGTAAATACCGGAAAAGCCGGATACTGGATCACATCCACCAATTCCCTGAATTCATGGGCATCTGACAGACCTCCGTTAACATTGCTGAGCGCGGATCCGGAAGCAACGATCCTGCTTACACCTGGTATTAAACCGGACGGTGGAGAAGTGCAGACAGTGACCAACTCTTCTCCGGCTTATGGTTATTTCTATGTAAATGCCAACGTGGATGATGAGAAACTGGCCAGAATCCTTCAGTTTGTAGAATATGCGATCTTTGGTAATGGAGACGATTCCTTCAAAGCATCCCTCTTCTATGGAGAAGAAGGTGTTGACTGGGAATGGGGCGAAGATGGAAAACCTGTTAAGATCAATACGCTTGCATCCGGTGAAAAGGGAACATGGACTTTCAGCCAGCATGGACAGGATGAGAAAGTCACTCAGTGGACTGGTGAAGAAGAAGTCTTTGCAGCAGGCGGTAAGTATTGGTCCGCAAATCAGGATGGAATCTGGATGAAATGGCAGGGTGTTCAATATAAAGAAGACATTGCAAATGAAACGGATTTCGCTGCGATTAAGACAGAAGTCAATACAGATATTGAGGCATATGTAAAGAATTATATTGCCCAGTCAGTTCTCGGTCAGATTGACGTGGATGCTACCTGGAACGATTATCTGGAAGAGCTTGATCGATTGGGATATAACGAAATGATGAGCGAACTGGATAAAGTTGAACCACTAGAAGATATGATTGCCGGAAAATAATATTGATCAATTTGCGCCTTGTAGTATATTACAAGGCGTAAATTTTCATCAAAATTGAGGAGTAATTGAGATGATAGTAGATACCATAGGAAACGCAAAACAGTATCAGGGAATAAATTCCGGAGTTGACAGGGTTTTGGAGGCTGTAACGGCTTATACACCGGATAATTATCCCGTCGGAAGAATTCCTTTAGACGGAGAAAATTTATACATGAATCTGGAAATGTATCAGACTCACAGCAGAGAAGAGGGCACAGCGGAGGCACATCGTAAGTACATAGATGTTATGTATATCGTAGAGGGTGTAGAGACAATATATGTTAAATCTGTTGATCGGCTGCGAAACATCAGAATAAATTATAATGCTGAGAAAGATTTACTTCTTGCTGATATCGATGAAGATACGATTGCGGTCAGACTGGAAGCGGGGAGTTTCATTGTACTGTTTCCGCAGGATGCTCATGCGCCGGGATGTCATGCCGGTTCCAGCGGAAAGGTCAGAAAAATAGTAGGGAAAGTACGGATTTTGCCGGGTAACTCATATTATAAATAAGGGGAAAAGATGAAATATTACGAAAAAACAAAACCCAAAGACGGAATGAATAAAAATGGACAGCCGATTATAGCTGGTAATGGGGGAAGTAAAAACTTCCGAATTCCGTGTATGATAACATTAAATGACGGAACTGTTGTTGCGGCTGCAGATGTAAGATGGGATGCGGAAGCAGATGGAGGCGGTATTGATATTATCGTTTCCCGGTCAGAGGACATGGGGAAGACCTGGAATTATACTTTTGCTGATTATCTGGGGGATCATGGAAATGTATATCATGAGGATTCCTCTACACTCATGGATCCGGCAATCGCATCAGATGGAAATAAATTATATTTGTTGGTAGATTTATTTGCAGGAGGGTATTCATCTTTTCGAAAAAATCTGAAAGATGGAAATGGATTTACGGAAGATGGTTATCTGCGTGTAAGAGAAAATGGCAGTGACGAGTATACTTGTTATTTAAAAGAAAACAGGATTGTGAAACCCGATGGCACAGAAGTGGAAAATTACTATGTAGATGAATGGTTTCATATGATAGAAAATGGGGAATATAAAGGAAATCTGTTCTATAAAGATATGCCATATGAAGCATATCCGACAAGTTATCTCTGCCTCACAACATCTGAGGATGGTGGGAAAACATGGTCTTCGCCGTCTTTGATTTTTGGAGTAAAAAAAGAAGAAGAGACATTTTATGGAACCGGTCCGGGTAGGGGACTTGTGACTTCTGACGGTACATTGCTGTTTTGCTGTTATAACGATGTGTATGCAAGTGTGATTTTTTCGAAGGATCAGGGAAAAACATGGAAACGCTTTGGGAATATTCCGGGCACAGAAAGTCAGCCGATTGAACTTCAAGACGGAACAATCCGGATCTTTTTCAGAAACTTGCAAAATGCGATTTGCTATGCCGATGCTGTAGCTGTCGGAGATACTTACAAGATTATAAAAATCGTCAATACCGGGGTGCCTAATTGTTCTTTTTGTATGATTTCTGCCCTTCATTACTCAAAGAAAATAGAGGGAAAAGAAGCAGTTTTTGTATGCTGTCCATCGGTTGTCGGTACATGGACCGGTCGGTTGAACGGAAAAATATTTATATTTACTTTAGATGAGAAGAACAATATGACTCTGGTTGACACCTATGCAGTTAATGGTTTTGAAAAAGATGAATTTTTTGCATATTCCTGTATGACAGAATTATCGGACGGTTCTATTGGTCTGTTATATGAAGACAGCTGTATGAGTTATCAGGGAAAACCACAGGGTGCTGGGTATTCACGGGTTGTATACAAAAAGATACCAATCGAAGAAATAATGAAGGTCTGGTGAAAGCCGGATCTTTTTAGTTTTCAGGTTTCATAGCTATAAAGACAGATAAATCTTGACATTCCACCTTGTGGAAGGTGTAGATTTCAATTAAGATATAGAAAAACATATGCTTTTTCGGGTACGAACGGAGGTGAAAAAATGAGGATTAATGAGGTCGAGCAACTGGTTGGCATTACGAAAAAGAATATTCGTTTTTATGAAAATCAGGGGCTTCTTCATCCGGATAGAAATATGGCAAATGGATATCGGGAGTATTCGGATCAAGATGTTGACCTGCTTATGAAGATTAAGCTGCTTCGAAAGTTGGCGATTCCAATTGAAGAAATCCGCAATATTCTGGAGAGCAGGCTTACACTTGAGGATTGTCTTAACAGGCATCAGATTTATCTGAATCATGAGCGTAAGAATCTTGAACGGATTCAGGAGGTGTGTGAAATGATGGCACGGGAATCCGTCAGTTTCGAAGAAATGGCTACAAATCTATATCTGAATCAACTGGATGAATTGGAGAGAGGGGGAAATCGTTTTATGAATGTGGTTAAGATCGATGTAAGTAAGAAAAAGCGGGGCGCGGCCATTGCGGCAGCAGTGATGATCACATTGATTATATTATGGGATGCTCTGTTTTTTGTTTTGAACATATTGGATCCTATGCCAACACTGATTTTACTGTTGATGATTGTACCGCCTACTATCATAATAATAGGCGTATTGCTGGCACTTAGAGAACGAATGAGAGAAATTGATAAAGGAGAAGAAGATGAAGCTGTTAACTATTGATACTATACCGGGAAAAAAGATTGAAGCATTGGGGCTTGTGAGAGGAACTACAGTACAGTCAAAAAATCTGGGAAAAGATTTTATGGCAGGTATGAAAACGCTGGTTGGCGGCGAACTGACCGGGTATACAGAGATGCTGATAGAGGCAAGGCAGATTGCCACCAAGCGTATGGTGGACGAAGCAGAGGCTATGGGTGCAGATGCAGTAGTAGGAGTTATGTATGGTTCTTCCGCAATTATGCAGGGGGCAGCGGAAGTGATTGCATATGGTACTGCTGTTCGAATTATTGAATGAATAAAATATAAGTCCGGAGGTTCAAATGGTCTCTACATTATCTATTGTTTTTATGGTTTTAAATATGCTCTTAGGCATTCTGATTCCTGTTGGTCTGCTCCTGTTTTTCAGGAAAAAATACCAAGTTACTGTGAAAAGTTTTTTTATCGGTTGTGCTGTTATGCTGGTTTTTGCACTGATACTGGAGCAGATTGTGCATTTCGTAGTGCTCGGATCTGAAGCGGGAACCATGATACAGAACAATATGTGGCTGTATGCATTGTATGGAAGTCTGATGGCAGGAATCTTTGAGGAGACCGGCAGGTTTCTTGCCATGCGTTTTCTATTGAAGAAAGAACATGGCGATCCACATAATGCACTTATGTATGGTGCCGGTCATGGTGGATTTGAGGCAATGGTACTTTTGACAATAGGAATGATCAACAATCTAATCTATTCGATTCTGATTAATCTGGGACAGACTCAGGTGCTGCTCGCACCTCTGGATGAAGCAACAAGAGGTACATTGCAGGCGGCTTTTGATACCCTGATTGCAACACCTGCCTGGTATTTTCTTTTGAGCCCGATGGAAAGAATCGGTGCCATTGCAGCACAGATTTCTCTGTCAGTAATTGTCTGGTTTGCGGCTTCCGGGAAGAAATGTCGCATACCGCTGTTCCTGCTGGCGATCATCCTTCATGCGGTTCTGGATGCCGTTGCTGTGATTGCTTCAAATATCGGAATTCCTGTTCTTGTGATTGAGTTGCTTATCTGGGGAATGGCAGTAATCTATATGTTTCTGGCAAAACATGTATGGAAAAAATATCGCAGATAATCACATTGTGATGAAAAGGCCCAGGGGACAGGAAACGGACAGGTGACTGTCCCCTGTCCGTTTTTTTAACATGAAAAGGAATTTCCTGTTAAAAATAGTTGGTGGAAGTGAAATGTCATCATTGTTATAATTTAGATGTTAAAAAAAATAGCAAAGGTGGCATTTGTATGAGAAAACATTATATAGACAATATTCGGTGCACAACAATTCTTCTTGTCGTGCTGTACCATGTCATTTATATGTTTAATTCCATTATTAGTGAGGGAGTGATTGGATCAATCACGGTATTTCATGGGCAGGATATAATACAATATTTTCTTTATCCATGGTTTATGGTTATTTTGTTTATCATAAGTGGCATGAGTGCAAAGTATTATCTTGATGCGCATAATATCGGAGAGTTTGTTCGTGCTCGAACAAGAAAGCTTCTGGTACCTTCTACGATTGGACTTTTTGTTACGGGATGGATTCAGGGGTATTATAATATGGCGATCAGCGGAGCTTTTGAGAATATGCCTGCAAATATGTCCAGATTTTTCATGTATCTGATTATGGTAGTTAGTGGAACAGGTGTCTTATGGACGATTCAGGTTATGTGGGTTTTATCTATGGTTCTTCTGGTATTTAGAAGATTTGACAGTGATAAATGGAAAGTGCAGCGTGAGTCCGGTACAGGTATCATTTGGCTGCTTACTGTATTTCTTCTATTATGCTATTTATCTGCACAGGTTATCAATACACCGATTATTCCTGTATATCGTTTTGGCATCTATGGGTTTTCTTTTTTTACAGGATATTTTATATTCTCCAATGAAAAGACGGTGGAGGAGTTGAAGTGTTTTGCGATTCCTCTGTTGATTACAGCCGGGATACTCGGGATTATTTACACGGTTGTTTACTATGGAAAGAATTATGCTGTAGGGCCGACCGTCAATTGTCCATTGGCAATTGCTTATGCATGGATCATGTGTCTTGCTGTTCTTGGTTCTTCAAAACGCTGGTTTGATCGAAAATATGATGCCATTGAATTTCTGAAAAAGCGCAGTTTTGGTTTATATGTGTTCCACTATCTTCCGCTTTCTGCCTGTGCTTATTATTTGCATACATATACAAACCTGCCGGGAGTCATTTTATATGTTTTGACTGCTGTGGCAGCGTTTGTGGGAGGATTGGTGCTGAATGAAGCTGTTTCACGAATACCGGTTGTACGCTGGTGTTCTTTAGGAATCAGAAAGGAGCGAAAAAATGTTTTGCGATAATCTTATTTCCCTGAGAAAAATGTCAGGTATGTCTCAGGAAGAGCTGGCGGAGCAGATCAATGTAAGCCGACAGACTCTTTCGAAGTATGAGACAGGTGAATCATTACCGAATATCGAACAGTGTAAAGCGATTGCGGATGTATTTGGTGTAACTCTTGATGATCTTGTGAATTACGAAAAAGGAGACAATTATGGTCTCGGCGTACCGCCAAAAGGAAAGCACATCTTTGGTATGGTGACAGTTGGTGATAAAGGGCAAATCGTCATTCCGGCGAAAGCTCGTAAACTATTTCAGATTCATCCCGGGGATAATCTGATTGTATTAGGGGATGAATGCCAGGGATTAGCTATCATATCAGAACGGGCATTTTTGGAAATGGCAGGGAAAATGCAGGAAAAAGTGGAGAAAAGTAATGTCTGAATGTGGCAGAGGCAATTGAATATGGCAGACATTCCGGAGACGTGTTGGGATATGTCTGCCCGAAGGTAAAAGAGTGGCAGCTATATTTCCTGTATTAAGATTCAATTTTAGATTCGAAACATTTTCTCTGAAAAAAATCAACAAAGTTCTGTGCAGTTGAGGACAATTTGCGGTCTTTCAGATAGCAAAGCGATATTTGCGAATAAATCCGGGGTGTGATATCAATGGATACCCACGGTGCGTCCGGAGAATAGACAGCTTTTTCCGGCGGAGCCGTATGCCAGTTCATCAGAAGTGCTACATAAGAACCGGCACTTACCATGTCAAAAATACTCTCTAGTCGATGGCTGGTGAAAGCGATCTTTGGAATAATGTTGGCGGACTGGCAGGCATCCACACACAGATCATACATCAGGGAAGGATTTTTGATGAAGCAGAAAGTTTCATCTTTCAGGCTGCGCAGAGAAAGTTCCTTTTCATTTGCCAGAGGATGTGCTTTCGGAAGCAATGCTACCATATGATCGCGGACATAAGGTATACGAACTACTTTTTCATCATTCAGAAAATTTTTCTCAAAATTGAGTTTGCTTTCTCTTGTGAAAATCAGTTCACATTGTTTGTCGCAAAGCAGGTTCATCAGATTGTTGGCGTCATCTTCAATGATTTTCACCGTACTATCCGGATATTCATTCAAAAAAGAATTTAGTATTTTGGTAATGTTATACTGTGCCATCGAAGGAATAGTGCCCAGAGTTACTGCTCCCTTTTCTATATTTCGCATCTGAAGGAGCAGGGAAGAGTATTCGAATTCCATTCGGGCAATAGATTGGGCATAGGGAAGAAAAGCCTCTCCGTAATTGGTTAATTCCACACGGCGTGTGGTTCTCTTGAAGAGAGGAACACCCAGATCATTTTCCAGGATTTTAATATGCTTGGAAAGGGTAGACTGGTTCATATAGAGACGCTCAGACGCTTCCCAGAAATTTTTTACTTCTGCAAGTACTGTAAATTCTTTGATATAAATGGTATTCATTCTGCTTTCCCCCTTTTTTGCAGCAGTTTTCACCCTATTGTAATTATTAATTCCAACTTTGACTTAATCCTAGTGGAAATCGAATTGTTTGTCAAGAGACCGGAATTTATAATTACAGTATGTGAAATATCGTAACAATTGCGAAGGAGGAAATCTGGAAATGAAGGAAAACCAACAAATCCCTATGTGGAAAAAGGTCTGTTATGGATGTGGGGCAGGCGGCGGCAATGTAATGAGTACATTGATGGCATCGTTTTTGCTTGCTTATTATACAGATACGGCATTGATCAGTGCAGTAGCAATCAGTACCATGTTTGTGATCTGTCGTCTGCTTGACGGAGTGACCGATCTGGTAATGGGCGGTATCGTGGACAGAACAAATACGAAGCTGGGTAAAGCAAGACCTTGGCTGATCCTATCCGCACCGTTGATGTGCATCGGACTGATTCTTATTGTCAGTGTACCTCGGGGGTGGAGCGAGGCAATGAAACTTGTATATGCTTACTTCACCTATATTTTCCTGAATTGTATCGTATATACAATTTTTGGTATTGCTCACAGTGCGCTTCTGGCCCGTATGACAAGAAATGATAAGGAGAGAAATACGACCAGTGTTGTTTCTTCTATCTGTAATAATGCTGTAGGGCTTGTAATCGGTACGACGATTACAGGGATGCAGTTCAAATTTGGCTGGACAGTTACCGGTATCATTCTTGGAGTGACCGCAGGTGTTTTAATACTGATTCCGGGAATTACTATTTCAGAAATTGTTGGAATGAGTGAAGATGGCCAGATGGAGAAAAATGAAAGTCTGCCAATGAAGGAGCAACTTCCGGCAGTATTAAAAAATAAATATTTTTATCTGTCGCTGCTGATCGGAGCATTTACACTGCTCATGAATGCAAATGCCATTGGTTCTCAGATTTTTTACTGTAATGTTGTTTTGGGAGAACCTATGTTTATGACCCAGCTAATGTCCATCGGACAACTTCCCGGTATCATTGTTTTATTTTTTATGCCCTGGTTTTCCAATAAATTTTCAAAAAGAAATTTTATGTTGATTGGAGCAGGTTGTCTGATTATTGGTTTTGGAATTCTTGGTATAGCAGGAAACAGTCATTCTTTGATTCTGGCAGGAACGATTCTTCGATCCATTGGAGCAGGTCCTATGTTTGCCGGTGTTTATGCTCTGATTGCAGATGCCTGTGACTATGGAGAGTGGAAGACAGGAATTCGTTCAGAAGGACTTTTGGCATCTTCTCAGTCTATAGGTTCCAAAATCGGTATCGGTTTCGGAAGTGCGCTCACCGGATGGATTCTTGCGTTTGCAGGCTATAATCCCAAGGAAATGATACAGTCAGAGACAGTGATCAATGCGATCAAATTTGATTTTTCATGGTTGGGACTGATTATCAGCGTGGTATTATTTATCTGTGTATTGTTAATGGATGTGGAGAAATATATGCCGCAGATTCATGAAGCCCTCGGAAAAGAAGAAATCCGGGAGTAGGACAGGGGACAATTCAAATAGCTTTTCAGGAGCCAAAGGGACAGGTTTTGTGACTCATTTATGAATTACAGAACCTGTCCCTTTGGTTTGAAAAAAGTAGTGTTTAAATGATTATTTTAGTGTAAAATAATCATAATTACAGCAACTAAAATTGTGGAGGGATATGATGTCTGAACGAGAAGAAAAATTTGAAGAAATGCTTCAAGCGATTCAAAAGGAATATGATGATACAGTAAGTAAAATGGAGAAGATGAAGGTAGAGGGAAAATCAAAGACAGTGACTTACAAGCAGCTTATGAGTACAAAGCTTATGCTGCAGAATATGCTTTCCAGATATGAAATCTATGGGCTGATGTAGGAGGGGTATAAGATGAAAAATACACATTGTTGTCCAAAGTGCAATAGTACGGACATTATCAGAATAAAAGGCAAAGCCGGACCATATGGATCCGGAAACAACATTCAAATCGGGTGGTCAAATTTTTCAGCCGTATTGGTACAGCGATATTTGTGCTGTAGGTGTGGGTATTCGGAAGAATGGATTGATAAAGAAGACATACAGAAATTAAAAGATAAATATCAATAGACTGACATGTATTTCGTGAGAAGAATGTTGATTAGGAAGGTAGATAAAAATGATTTTATATTTTTCAGGTACTGGGAACAGTGCTTATGTGGCGAGAAAAATAAGTGATGCTGTAAATGATGAGGTACAAAATCTTTTTGAACGATTGCGGTCTCATAATTATGAATCTATAATATCAGATCAGCCGTGGGTAGTGGTAACGCCTACATATGCGTGGAGAATTCCAGGAATTGTGTCTGATTGGCTGTCAAAAACAAGGCTGATCGGAAGCAGGAAAATATATTTTGTTATGACTTGCGGCGACAGTATTGGAAATGCCGGTTTATATCTGAAAAGATTATGTAATACAATTGATATGAAATATATGGGATGTGCCCGTATTGTTATGCCGGAAAATTATATTGCTATGTTTAAAACACCGGAGCAGGAAGAAGCAAAACAAATAATCCGACAGGCGGCGCCTTCCATTAATGAAGTATGCGAAGCATTAAAAAGAAATATTCCCTTTGCAGACAGTAAGGTGACTTTTGCTGGGAAATTATGCAGCGGAATCATCAATAAAGCATTTTATCCGATGTTCGTCCACGCCGATAAGTTTTCCGTGAAGAACACTTGTATATCCTGTAAAAAATGTGTGACATTATGTCCTATGGAAAATATCAGAATAAAAGATGGAAAGCCAATCTGGGGAAAATCATGTACACATTGTATGGCCTGTATCTGCCATTGTCCGGCAGAGGCAATTGAATATGGGAAACATTCCAGAGGATTGCCAAGATACGTCTGTCCGGAATGAGTCAGCAGCAGGACAGGTGACTGTCCCCTGTCCTGAAAATAAGACAGGGTTGTTTCATGAAGAATAATTGATAATAATAAATACTGCATTTTTACGAGGGATAGGGAAGCTATACATATTTTCCATATCCCTCGACTTTTTT
>SFGF01000013.1 GCA_004556655.1 Lachnospiraceae bacterium
AGGGGACAGTTCTGTGTCCTATTTTTAGGACACAGAACTGTCCCCTGTCCGCCCCCCTGTCCGCCCCCGCCCCACCCCTGCTCAAGATTCCACAAAACTTGAAGTGGTATTTTGTGGAATTGTAATAAAAATCTTCTCGAACGTGGTCGTTTTTGTTGAGTTGAAGAATTTGTTAAAAAATTATTGATAAATAATTGACAATGTGCTATCATGTACGCAAATGAAATCGAGCTAATTCTTACCTTATGCGGAGGAAAGGTGTTTTAACTCAGTGTTTTTGTTGTTAAAAAATCTACGAAGAAGTGTAAAGATTAGTATACGGTTTCATATTTTTTTGGTTCTATTGTTAAATAAATAACAATCAAAAAAGGAGAATAAGTACTATGAGCAGTAAGATTACCATTATTGGTGCGGGAAGTGTAGGTGCGACGATTGCCTATACATTATCCAGTGAGGATATCGCGTCAGAGATTGTGCTGATCGATATCAACAAAGAAAAAGTGGAAGGCGAAGTGATGGATATTGAGCAGGGTACCTGTTTTCGGGATCCGATTTCCATCATTGCCGGCGAGTACGAGGACGCAAAAGATTCTGATATCGTGATCATTACCTCAGGTATCGCCCGCAAGCCGGGTCAGACAAGAATTGAGCTGACACAGACAAATGTCAATATTTTGAAAAGCATCACGCCGGAGATTGTAAAAGCAGCTCCTCATGCAATTTACATTATAGTGAGCAATCCGGTTGATATTATGACCTATGTGTTTACAAAAATTTCCGGACTGCCTGAAAATCAGATCATCGGTTCCGGTACGATTTTGGATACGGCCCGTCTTCGCTGTGGACTTTCCGAGCATTTTAAAGTGGCTCAGAAAAATATTCATGCATATGTATTTGGCGAGCATGGAGATACTTCTTTTATTCCATGGTCAGGTGCTTATATCTCGGGTGTGAGTGTAGATGAATTTTATGAGTTGATGAAGACACTGGGAAAAGACGTAGACGAGTTGGATAAAGAAGGTATGCTTACCTATGTACAGAAATCCGGCGGTAAGATTATTGCAAACAAAGGCGCTACGTTCTATGCGGTATCTACAGCGGTATGTCAGCTGTGTGCAAGAGTTCTTGCAGCATCGGATTCTATTGCTACTGTTTCTTCCATGATGCATGGTGAATATGGGATTGAAGACGTCTGTCTCAGTACCCTTACTCTGGTAGGACCGAACGGAATTCAGGGAAAAGTTCCCATGCGAATGAACAAGGCGGAGATCGCAAAACTTCAGGCAAGTGCAGATGCGCTGAAGAAAGTGATCGCTCAGATCGATCTGTAAGGAACTGTAAGAAATACAGAATAAAAGAAAGGATAACAGGACTATGAAGTACAGTTATTATCCGGGGTGTACCCTGAGAACTAAGGCAAAAGATCTGGATGCCTATGCCAGAGTTTCTGCCAGGGCACTGGGATTTGAACTGGAAGAAATCGAAAACTGGCAGTGCTGTGGAGGTGTATATCCGCTGGGCACTGATGAGATCGCAACAAAACTTTCTTCCGTACGTGCTCTCAATGAGGCAAAAGAAAAAGGTCAGGATCTGATTACTTTATGCTCCGCATGTCATCATGTAATCAAGCGTGTCAACGATGATATGAAAAATGTGGAAGACATCCGGACCAGAGCAAATAATTATATGCAGCTCGAAGAACCCTATGCAGGTGAAACGACAGTTCTCCATTTTCTGGAAGTGCTCCGTGACCGCATAGGTTTCGATAAGTTAAAAGAAAAAGTGGTAAATCCGCTTAAGGGTAAGAAAATAGGTGCTTACTATGGCTGCCTGCTTCTTCGCCCGGGAAAGATTCTGGAGTTTGACAATCCGGAGAATCCGTCTGTGATTGAAGATTTTATCCGTGCCATCGGCGCAGAGCCGGTCGTATATCCTTACCGAAATGAATGCTGCGGCGGATATATTTCCCTGAAAGAAAAAGATATGTCAAAAAACATGTGCAACAATATTATGGACAGTGCGGCAGGTTTTGGTGCCGATATGCTGATTACAGCATGTCCTCTGTGTCTGTATAACCTGAATAAGAGTGGAAACGGAAAACTTCCGATATATTATTTTACCGAACTTCTGGCAGAAGCTCTGGGTGTAAAGGATGAGGTAAAGAAGGAGGTGGAAAGACAGTGAATACAGAGAAGAAACAGGCGGAACTGATGAAGGAAATCAGCGGCGTGAATCCACTGAAATGTATGAAATGCGGAAAATGTTCTGCTTCCTGTCCGTCCTTCAATGAGATGGACATCAAGCCTCACCAGTTCGTGTCTTATGTGGTAAATGAGGACATTGAATCTCTCGTAAATTCAAAATCTCTTTGGAAATGTCTTTCCTGCTTTGCCTGTGTGGAACGGTGTCCGAGAGATGTGAAGCCGGGGAAACTGATCGATGCGGCAAGACAGCTTGTGGTTCGTCAGAGAGAACAGGATTATCTGTCGCCCAATGAGATTCCGGAACTTCTGGATCCGGAGCTTCCACAGCAGTTGTTAGTCAGCGCATTCAGAAGATACAGGAGGTGAGTCAGGTGCAGAGAATAGGAGTATTTGTCTGTCACTGCGGAAGTAATATCGCAGCAACAGTAGATGTAAAAAAAGTTGCAGAGATGGCCATGATGGAGCCTGGGGTTGTCCATGCGGAAGATTATCAGTATATGTGTTCTGAGGCAGGACAGGCACTGATCGCAAAAGCCATCAAAGAAAAAAATCTTACAGGACTGGTGGTATGTTCCTGCTCTCCACGTATGCATGAGACAACTTTTCGGAAAGCAGCAGAACGCGCCGGGCTGAATCCTTATATGGTGGAGATTGCCAATATTCGTGAGCATGTTTCATGGATTCATAAAGATATGGAAGAAGCCACAAAAAAAGCAGTCATTTTGATGAGAGCTGCGGTGGCAAAAGTAAATCTGAATACCCCTCTTATGCCGGGTGAAAGCCGTGTGACAAAGCGTGCGCTGGTAATCGGAGGCGGAATCGCAGGTATTCAGACAGCACTGGATATTGCGGATGCAGGGTATGAAGTAGATATCGTGGAGAAGACACCGAGTATCGGTGGAAGAATGTCACAGCTTGACAAAACCTTCCCGACTCTGGACTGTTCTGCATGTATCCTGACACCGAAAATGGTGGAGGCAGCAGCCCATGAGAAAATCAAAATCTATACATACAGCGAAGTGGAAAAAGTATCAGGATTCGTGGGTGATTTTACAGTAGATATCCGGAAAAAAGCCAGAAGCGTAGATATGGATAAATGTACCGGCTGTGGTGTATGTCAGGAAAAATGCCCGTCTAAGAAAGCTCCAAGCGAATTTAACAGAGGGCTGAATACCAGAAGTGCTATTTACACTCCATTTGCTCAGGCCATTCCGAATGTACCGGTCATCGACCGTGAGAATTGTATCAAGTTCAAAACAGGAAAATGTGGTGTATGTGCCAAAGTTTGTCAGGCAGGTGCCATTGACTATGATCAGAAAGATGAGATCGTTACAGAGAAATACGGTGCAATCGTGGTTGCCACCGGATTTGATACCATTAAACTGGACAAGTATGATGAGTACGCTTACAGTCAGAGCAAAGATGTAATCACCTCTCTGGAACTGGAACGAATCATGAATGCGGCAGGACCTACCAAAGGACATCTGGAACGACTTTCTGACGGAAAAGCTCCGAAGGAGATGGTATTTATCCAGTGTGTGGGAAGCCGCTGCTCCGATGACAGAGGAAAAAGCTATTGTTCCAAAATTTGTTGTATGTACACAGCAAAACATGCGATGCTGATCCGTGATAAATATCCGGATGTAAATGTAACCGTATTCTATATCGATGTACGTACTCCCGGAAAGAATTTTGATGAATTTTACAGAAGAGCCGTAGAACAGTACGGTGTGAATTATATCAAAGGTCAGGTTGGAAAAGTTATTCCGCAGCCGGATGGAAAGCTGCTGGTTCAGGGAGTGGATCTTCTTGACAATAAACAGATCTTAAAAGAAGCGGATATGGTAGTTCTGGCGACAGCCATTGAGCCGAATCCGGATGTTCGCAAGATTGCAACCATGCTGACAGCCAGCATTGATACCAATAATTTCCTGACAGAGGCTCATGCGAAGCTGCGTCCGGTAGAATCTCCGACAGCAGGTATTTTCCTGTCCGGTGTATGCCAGGGACCAAAGGATATTCCTGAGACGGTAGCGCAGGCCGGTGCAGCGGCAGTAAAAGCCATCGGACTTTTGGCAAAAGACAAACTGATGACCAATCCGTGTACCGCACAGTCCGATGAACTTCTGTGTAACGGATGTTCCACCTGTGCCAATGTTTGTCCTTACGGAGCAATTACTTATGAAGAGAAACAGGTGAATGACCACGGTATCCGTGAAGTACGCCGGATCGCAGTGGTAAACAATGCACTGTGTCAGGGCTGCGGAGCATGTACCGTTGCCTGCCCGTCCGGCGCCATGGACCTGCAGGGATTCTCAAACAGACAGATTATAGCGGAGGTAGATGCAATATGTCGATAGAAGCAAAAGAAGAATTCAGACCGAAAATTGTAGCGTTCTGCTGTAACTGGTGCAGTTATGCAGGCGCTGACCTTGCCGGAAGCAGCCGTTTGACTTATCCGGCGGATGTAAAGATTATCCGTGTTCCCTGCTCCTGTCGTGTCAATCCCATGTTTATTCTGAGAGCTTTTGAAAAGGGTGCTGACGGAGTGATCATGTGTGGATGCCACCCGGGAGACTGCCATTACAGCACTGGTAACTATTATGCCAGAAGACGTATGACACTGCTATTCTCCATGCTGGATTACATCGGTGTGGAAAATGGACGTACCCGTGTGGAATGGGTATCTGCTGCGGAAGGTGTGAAATTCTCCCAGACCATGAATGAATTTGTAGAGAAGATTTATTCTCTCGGAAAGAATGTAAGATTGGAGGATTTAAGATGCAGGCAATAATTGATCGTGCAAAAGAGCTGCTGGCGGACGGAACCGTAGCACGGGTTCTTGGATGGAGAGCCGGAGACCTGCCTTACAATCCGGAACCGGCTTATTTTGAGACTGAGGAATCTCTGAAAGATTTCGTGTACAACGGATTCTGCGGAGCCAACCTGAGCAAATATATGATTGAAGCTTCCAAACTGGAAGGAAAAACACTGGTTTGTCTGAAACCCTGTGATACATACAGTTTTAATCAGCTGATCAAAGAACACCGTGTGGACAGAGAAAAAGCTTATATCATCGGTGTAGGTTGTAAAGGCAAACTGGATATTGAAAAAATCAGAAACATGGGCATCAAAGGAATCGAGAGCATTTCCGGTGCTGAGATTAGCGACGAAGCGGATACATTGACAATCCAGACTATTTACGGTGAGAAAACATGTGCCTATGCAGATGCCATGTTGGAGAGATGCCATGTATGTAAAGGAAAAGAACATAAAATATATGACGAAATCATCGGTGAATCCAAAGATACCAAGGATGCTGACCGTTTCGATGAAGTAAAGAGAATCGAGGCTATGAGTCCGGAAGAAAAATTTGCCTTTTTCCAGAGCGAGCTGAGCAAATGTATCCGGTGCAATGCCTGCAGAAATGTCTGTCCGGCCTGCAGCTGCCGCAAATGTGTTTTTGACGGCAACAAGTTTGACAGCTCTCAGAAAGCCAATGCGGATTCCTTTGAGGAAAAAATGTTCCACATCATCCGTGCTTTCCATGTGGCCGGAAGATGTACGGACTGCGGCGAGTGCAGTCGTGTTTGCCCGCAGGGAATTCCGCTTCACCTGTTCAACCGGAAATTTATCAAAGATATTGATGAACTTTACGGAGAATATCAGGCGGGAGAAGACACAGAGTCAAAAGCACCGCTGACGAATTTTACATTCGATGATGCGGAGCCAAGTATTGTAGGAAAGAGGGGATAATGTATGTATAAGATCGCAAAAGAAAATCTGTCCGCATTATTCCGGATGATTGCGGAAAAACAGGAATTATACCTTCCGATAAAGACAGCCGGTCAGACTAACTTCAAAACCTGGACAGAAGAGGCAGAAGTTGACCTGGACACACTGAAAACTGTAAAATCCCCGAAAGATGCATTTTTCCCGCAGAGCGAGAATCTTTACAGTGTGAAAAAAGAAGGCAAAAAGCTTCATGTAGAGCCGGAAGCATTGAAAGATCAGGATTTTGTTGTGTTCGGTATGAAAGCCTGCGATGTACAGGCAGTACAGGTGCTTGATAAGGTATTTCTTACAGATCCGGTAGATACATTTTATGCAGCAAGAAGAAAACACGGAACGATCGTGGCTATGGCCTGCCATGAGCCGGAGGAATCCTGTTTCTGTAAGGTGTTCGGGATTGACTGTGCGGAACCTGTAGCTGATGTCGCTGTATGGATGGTGGAAGAGAATCTGTACTGGAAACCGTTGACCGAAAAAGGTGATGCACTTACTGAAGCGGTAAAGGAATTGATGGATGATGCAGATCAAAGTGAAGAAGAAAAAGTAGAGGCTGAAAAAACAGCGATCCGCAGTATCGTGGAGAAACTTCCATATTCTCATCTGTCTCTGGATGGATGGAACGGTGATGCCCTGACAGAAAAATTCAATTCTCCAATATGGGAAAAATTATACAAACCATGTCTGGCCTGCGGAACCTGTACTTTTGTATGTCCTACCTGTCAGTGCTATGACATCAAAGATTATGATACCGGACATGGGGTACAGCGTTATCGTTGCTGGGATTCCTGTATGTATTCCGATTTTACCATGATGGCTCACGGAAACAACCGTACCAGCCAGATGCAGAGATTCCGTCAGAGATTCATGCACAAGCTGGTGTATTTCCCGGCTAACAATGATGGTATGTATTCCTGCGTGGGCTGTGGCCGTTGTGTGGAAAAATGTCCGGCATCTTTAAATATTGTAAAAGTAATTAAATCCTTTCAGAAAGCGGGAGGTGAAAAATAATGAGCGAATGTACCTGTCACAAAAATTATACACTGGATACGTTGATTCCTCAGGTGGGAGTGATCACGGATATCCGTGAAGAAACCCCGGATGTAAAAACTTTCCGTGTGAATGCGCCGGATGGAGGGAAACTTTTTGAACATATGCCGGGACAGTGTGCTATGCTTTGCGCACCCGGTATCAGTGAAGGTATGTTTTCCATTACGTCTTCACCGACTAACAAAGAATACCAGGAATTCAGTATCAAAAAATGTGGTATACTTACCGATTATCTTCACAGTCTTGAAGTGGGAGATGAAATTACGGTAAGAGGACCTTATGGCAACTATTTTCCGGTAGAGACAGAGCTGAAAGGAAAAAATCTTCTGTTTATTGCCGGAGGTATCGGTCTTGCACCGCTGCGTTCTGTGATCAACTACGTGTTGGATAATCGTGAAAATTACGGCACAGTAGATATCGTCTATGGTTCCCGTTCTGCAGACGACCTGGTACAGCTGAAGGAAATCCAGGAAGTCTGGATGAAGACAGAAGGTGTGAATGTATATCTGACCATTGACCGGGAACAGGAAGGCTGGGACGGTCATGTGGGATTTGTACCAAATTATGTGAAAGAACTGGGATTTGATACGGATAAGACCGCTTTGGTTTGTGGACCGCCGATCATGATCAAGTTTGTACTGGCAGGGCTTCAGGAATTGGGCTTTACCAGAGAACAGGTGTACACAACGCTGGAGCTGCGCATGAAGTGCGGAGTAGGCAAATGCGGCCGCTGCAATATCGGTTCCAAATACGTCTGCAAAGACGGTCCGGTATTTAGGTTTGATGAAATAGATGAGTTGCCAAACGAGTACTAGGAAAGGAAGATACCAATATGGAAAACATGGTTAATGTATATTTTTTCGGTAAGAAATACAGCGTACCTGCAGATCTGACCATTATGACCGCCATGGAATATGCCGGATATACTCTGAAAAGAGGATGTGGCTGCCGCCATGGGTTCTGCGGTGCCTGTGCTACCATTTACAGAATCAAAGGAAAGAATGAGCTGAAGACCTGTCTCGCTTGTCAGACACAGGTGCAGGAGGGAATGTATGTGGCAAGTATTCCATTTTTCCCGACAGACAAGAGAACTTATGACATCAATGAGATTAAACCGAATCAGCAGATCATGATGGAACTGTATCCGGAAATCTACAGCTGTATCGGATGTAATGCCTGTACAAAAGCGTGTACCCAGAATCTGAATGTTATGCAGTATATCGCATACGCACAGAGAGGAGAATTTGAGAAATGTGCAGAGGAATCTTTTGACTGTGTAGGCTGCGGATGCTGTTCCGTAAGATGTCCGGCAGGTATCTCCCACCCGATGGTAGGTCTTCTGGCAAGACGTCTTACAGGAAAATATATTGCACCGGAAGCAAAACATCTCACAAACAGAGTGGAAGAGATTAACAAGGGTGCATATGACGATCTGATTGAACAGATTATGCAGAAACCGATCGAAGAAATGCAGGAACTTTACAATAACAGAGAAATTGAGAAATAGGGAGGGCGTGAAACATGTATGCACCATATCCAGTAAATATGATGGAATCTATCAAAAAGGTAGAAGCTACAAGAGCAGAACGTATGGCAACAGAGCCCAGACGTTTAACAGCTGATGAAAAAGACGCTCTTTTGAAAGAGTTCCATCCGGATTATAACCCAGATGCGTTTGCAGAGATTAAAGTCGGACCAAACAAAGGTCAGAAAGCTCCGCTTGAGCTTACAGAAATGCTTCATTCAACAAGCCGTCTGATGGGAGAAAATATTGATCTTACAAAAATAGATTATGACGTCGATGTACTTGTAATTGGTGGCGGCGGAGCTGGTTCTTCCTGTGCAATTGAGGCTCACAATGCAGGTGCAGATGTAATGATCGTTACAAAACTTCGCATTGGTGATGCAAATACCATGATGGCAGAAGGCGGCATTCAGGCAGCAGACAAAGAAAATGATTCACCGGTACAGCATTATCTGGATTGCTTTGGTGGTGGACACTTTGCTGCGAAACCGGAGCTTGTAAAGAGACTGGTAATGGAAGCTCCGGATGCAATCAAATGGCTCAACGAGCTTGGCGTTGAGTTTGATAAAGAAGAAGACGGAAGAATGGTAACTACACATGGCGGTGGTACTTCAAGAAAGAGAATGCATGCTGCAAAAGATTATTCCGGAGCAGAAATCATGCGTACAGTGAGAGATGAAGTTTTGAATCTTGGTATCCCGGTAGTTGAATTTACTTCAGCTGTTGAACTTCTGAAAGATCAAAAAGGACAGGTTGCCGGTGCTGTTCTCCTTAACATGGAAACAGGAGACTATGCGGTTGCGAGAGCGAAGACCGTAGTTATTGCAACAGGTGGCGCAGGAAGAATGCACTATCAGGGATTTCCAACATCCAACCACTACGGTGCAACCGCAGATGGACTTGTATTGGGATACAGAGCCGGTGCTTCACTTCTTTATCAGGATTCTATCCAGTATCATCCAACAGGTGCAGTATATCCATCACAGATCCTTGGCGCATTAGTAACAGAAAAAGTTCGCTCCGTTGGTGCACAGCTTGTAAATGCAAACGGAGAAGCTTACATACATCCCCTGGAAACCCGTGATGTAAATGCATCCGGTGTGATCCGTGAGTGCAGAGAAGGACGCGGTGTAGAAGTTCCAGGTGGAGCACAGGGCGTATGGCTTGATACCCCGATGATTGAAATTCTTGGCGGAGAGGGAACCATCGAAAAGAGAATCCCGGCTATGTTCCGTATGTACATGAACTATGGCATCGATATGAGAAAGGTTCCAATCCTGATTTATCCAACGCTTCACTATCAGAATGGTGGTCTTGAGATTAATGGTGATGGATTTACAAAAGAAATTCCGAATCTTTTAGTTGCAGGAGAAGCTGCAGGCGGAATTCATGGAAGAAACAGACTGATGGGTAACTCTCTTCTGGATGTGATTGTATTTGGCAGAAATGCTGGTAAAAAAGCTGCTGAAAAATGCAAATCTGTTGAGCTTGGGGAGTTGAGCCTCAATCACATCAATGCATATGCAGAGGAACTTAAAGCGGCAGGTGTAGAGACAGGCAATGTTTCTCCATTATTACTTCCCGAATATGCCAGACACGAAAGATAGGAAGTAAGAGAAATATGTTCAAGGGATGTCAGAGGGAACGCCCCGGTGTCAGCACTTTGAACCATACGTACAATTTCTCTTGTGGAATGTACAAAAGAACGGGTTTATGGTAAAATGAATCGGACAGGGGACAGTCCCCTGTCCTAAAGAAAGGAGATATTTCAGATGCGTGAGATAGAAGTAAGCCGGATCACGGATGTAGTGGAAAAGCTCTGTATCGCTGCCAATGAGCATCTTCCGGAAGATGTGAAATGTGCGATCAGAAATTGCCGTGCATGTGAAGACGGTGAAATAGCAAAAGGTGTTCTGGATAATATTATTGAAAATTTTGAAATTGCGGATAAAGAATGTGTCCCAATTTGTCAGGATACAGGAATGGCATGTGTATTTCTGGAAATCGGACAGGATGTACATATGGTAGGAGGCGATTTGACAGAAGCTGTCAATGAAGGTGTACGCCGTGGATACGATAAAGGATATCTGAGAAAATCTGTGGTAAAGGATCCTGTACGTCGTGGTAATACAGGGGACAATACACCAGCTATGATTTATACAGAAATCGTTCCGGGTGAAAATATTAAGATTACAGTAGGTCCGAAAGGCTTCGGAAGTGAAAATATGAGTGCGGTTCGTATGTTTAAACCGTCTGCAGGTCTGCAGGGAATTAAGGATTTTATCATTGAAACAGTGGAAAATGCAGGACCGAATCCGTGTCCTCCTATGGTAGTAGGTGTGGGAATCGGAGGGACTTTTGATAAAGCAGCTCTGCTTGCAAAGAAAGCGCTGATGCGACCGATTGATTCTTCCAACCCGGATCCGTTTTATGCAGATCTGGAAGTGGAGATGCTTGATAAAATCAATAAGCTGGGTATCGGACCCCAGGGATTTGGCGGAAAGACCACAGCAATCGGTCTGAATATCGAAACTCTGCCGACACACATTGCCGGTATGCCATGTGCAATTAACATTAACTGTCATGTGACCCGTCATAAAACGGAGGTGATTTAAATGGAAAAACATATTACACTGCCTCTTACAGAAGAACTGGCAAGAACTCTTCATGCAGGAGATACCGTATATCTGACAGGAACCATTTACACATCCCGTGACGCAGGTCACAAGAGAATGTGTGAGGCACTTGCCAGAGGAGAGAAACTTCCTTTTGACCCGACAGATGCTACGATTTATTATGTAGGGCCAACTCCGGCAAAACCGGGACAGGTAATCGGATCTGCAGGACCGACTACCAGTGGTCGTATGGATGCCTATGCTCCGACCATGATGTCTGTAGGTGCCCGCGGAATGATCGGAAAAGGTGCCCGCCTGCCGGAAGTAGTAGATGCTATGAAAAAATATAGTGGTGTGTATTTCGGAGCAATCGGTGGTGCCGGAGCATTGCTTGCGAAATGTATCAAAAAAGCAGAACTGATTGCATATGAGGATCTTGGTGCGGAAGCTCTGAGAGAATTGTATGTAGAAGATATGCCGCTTGTGGTTATCATTGACTGTGAGGGAAACAACCTTTATGAAGAAGGACGTGCGGCTTATTTGAAACAGCATAGCTAAAATAAATGAGGAAATGGAGAAAATAACATGACAGATTTGCTGGAAGCACTTATGATACTTTGTTTTGGACTTTCCTGGCCGATTTCCATCCGTAAATCATGGGTATCAAGAACAGCAAAAGGAAAAAGCCTTTTCTTTGAGTTCTTTATCTGGATCGGATATATTTTCGGTATTGCGCGGAAGATTATTTTGTGGAGCACAGCTACAGGGCCATTAGGCTGGCTGTTTTATCTGGGATGGTTCTTCTATGTATTGAATATAGTAGAAATCACCATTGATATGGGATTGTATTTCCGAAATGTGAAGCTGGATCAGGAAAGAGATGCAGCAAGGAAATAAATGATGTACAATTGAATCATTGATGTGTTTAGCAAAGGTTATGCCTCTTTGCAGAGATAATAGGGTATTCAGTCTCTGAAAGTGGCATAGCCTTATTTTTAACAATAATGTTTCCATAAATGGTAACTTGTTATTACCATTTATGGAAATGTGCGTTATGATAAATATATAAAATCCATTTTTGAATATCCGATATTGGAAAAGTTAACTAAATCTGAACGATGGTCCTGTAGAGTGAACTTGAAGTATGCTCATTGTAAGACACAGATACGTGGAGGTTACTTATGAATATTGATGAATTAAAAAAGATGAAAGAGAAAGCGAAACTCACCAACCAGGAAATTGCCGATTTATCAGGAATTCCTGTAAGTACAGTGAATAAGATTTTTTCCGGCGTGACGCAAAATCCCCGATATGCCACTTTGCTTGCGATTGAAGAAGTATTGTCTGTAAAGGAAAAGATTCCATTTACCTATGATACGGTAAGACAGGAACCCATGATGGTCAGAGAAAGCCCTGCTCCATATCAGTACAGGGCAAGGCAGTATGAGGGGAGAGATATAGAGCAATTGTCTGAGGGAGTGTATGCGGAACTTCTGAATGGAAAATTGTATATGCAGGCAGCACCTAACCGTTTGCATCAGTATCTGGTTACGAATCTGTTGTATACAATACAAAGTTATATTCGGGAAAATCATGGGAAATGTCATGTGTATCCTGCACCTTTTGATGTTCGCTTGTTTGGAGATGACAGCTGTATTGTTCAGCCGGATCTTTCTGTAATCTGCAGGAAAGAACTGTTGACAGAGAAGGGGTGTTCCGGTGCACCTGACTGGGTAATCGAGATTGCTTCTGCCAGTAATTCAGGATATGATTATATTACAAAAATGATGATGTATCAGAAAGCCGGTGTATGGGAATATTGGATCGTGGATCCGGAGGAAGAGAAAATTACAGTATTGAATTTTGAGAATCCGGCAAAAACCGGAGAATATCATTTTGGTGACAAGGTATGCTCAGGAATTCTTGAAAATCTGGTGATACGAGTGGAAGATTTTATGGAGGATGAATAAATGCGATATATGAAACCCCATTACTATGATGCATTCAGATGCATTGCGGATCAATGTCCCGAAACCTGCTGTGCGGGATGGCAAATTGTGATAGATGAAGATTCACTTGAAAAATATAGCCGGATTGAAAATTCTTTTGGGAACAGGATCAGGAATTCTGTAGACTGGGAAGAAGGAATTTTTTATCAATATGACAAAAGATGTGCTTTTCTGAATGAACAAAATCTCTGTGACCTTCAAAGTGAGTTGGGAGAAGAAGCACTCTGTGATACATGCAGAAGATATCCGCGCCATGTAGAAGAATACGAAGGCCTTCGGGAATATTCCCTTTCTCTTTCCTGTCCGGTGGCTGCCGCTATGATTCTGCAAGAAAAAGAGCCGGTCACTTTTCAGGAGTGGGAAACAAATGAAGAGGATGAGTTTGAAGAATTTGATTTTCTCATGTTCACTCAGTTGGAAGATGCGAGAGATGTTATCTTTCAAATCATACAAAACAGAGAAATTGATCTGCGCATCCGTATGAAAAAGATTTTGAATTTTGCCCGTAAATTACAGAGCTGCATTAATGAAGAAAGAAGTTATGATGTGGATGGAATAATTGAGTTCTATCGGGTATGGAGCGAAGAAGGGTGGAGGAAAGATCGGGAAAAAGAAGAAAATGGAGAGAATGAAGCTGCAGAAGAGATTCCTTATGATAGGATGGTGAAAAATTTTTCCGTATTTTATAAGATGGAACATCTGCATAGCAAGTGGACAAAGAGATTGGATGATACATGGAAAGTTTTATACGAAAAAGGTGAAAGTTACTATAGGGATATCTGGAATCAATTTCATAAAGCGTATGGATATCATAGTGTAAACAAAAAGGAGTGGGAAAGGACAGGAGAACAGCTGTTGATGTTTTTTGTATACACCTATTTTTGCGGGGCAGTATATGATGATATGATATATACCAAAATTGCATTATCTGTTTTCTCAGTAGTATGGATCCAGGAATTTTTTATGGTTTTATGGATAACGAGGCAGGGAAAGGTCAGCATGGAAGAGATGATTGAGACCGCGTACAGTTATGCGAGAGAAGTAGAACATTCGGATCTGAATCTGTATATATTGGAGGAGTGGCTGGATAAAGCGTAAGATACTGTAAAACAACAAAAAACACAATCTAAATATATGCAAATGCAAATGTGATTATATTCACAATATCAAAAAGAATTCAGCGCCAATATAATTGTAAAAAATACCACGTAGAGGCGGTGATTACAATTATCAGTTACGATCCCCTATGGGAAACCATGAAGAAAAAGGGTATTTCCCAGTATAAACTAATAAATGAAGGGATTGATAATAAAACACTGGATTCATTGAAAAAAGGTGGCAACATTACGATGCGTACCCTTGAAAATATTTGTAGAATTCTGGATTGTAATCCCAATCAGGTAGTCAGATTTGTATCGGATAAGGAAAATAATAACAAATCTGAAGGATGAAAATGGAAAAGGGAAAAAGTACGGGGCTTCAGATTTACGAGAAGCACAAAGAAATTGTCTGCAGATATATTGCACGACGGATTCCCGGACAAGGTGAGGATATGCTGCTTCGTATTGGGAAAAAAGTCTGGGAGCAAGCAGCAATTAAGGAACAAGAATTTGAAAAGAAGACAGAAAAAGAACAAGTCTGTCTGTTGCTTGCGATAGTGGAACAAATCATCAAAAATAAAGATTATTGAGACAGATCGCTGACCTGATATTGGGTTGGTGTACATCCCATGCGTTCTTTGAATACTTTTGTGTAATAAGAGGAACTGGAAAATCCGACAAGACTGGCTACTTCTGTGATGGAAGTTTGTCCGCTCGTAAGTAGTGGAAGACTTTTTTCAATTCGGTATGACAACAGATATTCAAACAGTGATTCTTTCATATGTTTTTTAAAAAAACGACAACATTCACTCTGACAGATATTTGCTTCAGCGGCGATATCAGCCAGGGTGATTTTTTCTGTATAATGAGACTGAAGGTACGACAGGATTTTTTTCAGACGGTCCATGTTTTTCAGCACACCTGTCTTTTCCTCCGTTTGGTCAGAAACAGCATTTTCCCAAATCAGAAGCCAGATTCCGGAGAGCATTTGCTGAAGCTGCATCTCATAGGAAGAAGTGGGACGGGAGGAAAGTTCCCAGATCGAAGTCAGGCTCTCCAGTATTTTGTTTTGCCAGAATATATAAGGAGAAAGATGAAAACCTGCCAGTGAAGCATTGTCGGTGATTTTATTTACATATTTGGTCTGAAGGATACTGTTTTCATATCCGTAGAGAAAGCGGGGATGAAAAGTAGTAGAGATATAAATACAGTCAGATTCATTGCAGGAAGAACCAGTGTGAAGAATATTGGAATTGCAGAACAGACCTTCCCCCTGATGAAGATGATAGACTGTATCATTCACTTGATAATTCATCTCTCCCTGAAGAAGAATTGTAAGTTCAATTTCTTTGTGCCAGTGCCATAAAAAAGATTTCCGTTCATAGCGGGAAAGCTGTTCATAACTTACATTGACCGGAAATTCATAGGTCCCGTGAGACTTTAATTCTCGTTTGTTTGTATCCAGATGAAGCTGCATAAAAGGTCTCCTGCTAAAAATAAAAGATGATATAAAAAAGCGCAATATATTGATGAAACATGCAAAAATAATTATTGTACATTTATATATTTCTCATTATAATGATAATCAAAGGAAAGTCAAGGGATGCGGACAGGGGACAGTTCTGTGTCCAGGTGTTCCTGGACACAGAACTGTCCCCTGTCCGCATCAACCTTGCTTTCAAAAATATATAAAAGGAGAAGAAGTATGAGAGCGGTAAATGTAGCAGAAGCTGTAAAAAGTGAAAAGGCATTAGATTTATTCAAGCAGATGTATGGGGAAAATCGTGCGGAAAGTAACGCAAAAAGATATGAGATGGTAGCGGAAGGTTTTGCAAAAGAGTTCGGAGATAAAGAGTTTGAGTTCTTTACTTCTCCGGGAAGAACTGAGATCGGAGGCAATCATACCGACCATAACCACGGAAAGGTTCTGGCTGGCAGTGTTCATCTGGACTGCGTGGCAGCTGCAGCACCAAACGGAACGAATACCGTGACACTGATCAGCGAGACTTATAACCAGCATCTGGTGATTGATCTGGATAATCTGGCACCTACCGAGAAAACGACAGGAACAGAACCGCTGTTAAAAGGTATCTTTGCAGGACTTCTGGAAAAAGGTTATAAGGTAGAAGGTTTTGATGCTTATACAACTTCCAATGTAATCGGAGGAGCGGGAGTAAGTTCTTCTGCAGCATTTGAGATGCTGGTATGTGTTATCGTAGATTATCTGTTCAATGAAGGAAATATCGGTGTTGTTGCTTATGCAAAGGCAGGACAGTACGCGGAGAATAAATATTGGCTGAAAGGTTCCGGACTTCTGGATCAGCTTGCCTGTGCAGTTGGCGGAATGATCACCATTGATTTTGCAGATATTGAAAATCCGAAGATTCGTGAAATCAAATGCAATTTTGATGAGATGGGACATGATCTGGTTATTATCAATACCGGAAAAGGACATGCAGATCTGAGTGCTGAATATTCAGCTGTTCCGAATGAAATGAAGAAAGTGGCCCAGTACTTTGGAAAAGAAGTTCTGGAGCAGATAGATGAAGAAGCGGTGATTGAAAATGTACAGGCTATCCGTAAGTTTGCCGGTGACAGAGCGGTGCTTCGCGCATTCCATTTCTTTGAGGAAAATAAACGTGTAGATGCAGAGGTAGAAGCACTGGAAGCAAAAGATTTTGATACTTTCCTGAGAAAAGTAACAGAGTCCGGAGATTCTTCCTGGAAATGGCTGCAGAATTGTTATTGTAATGAAACTCCGGATGAGCAGTCTATCACAGTTGCACTGGCACTTACCAAGTTGTATCTGGATAAGATCGGTCATGGGGTATGTCGTGTACATGGCGGTGGTTTCGCTGGTGTTATTGCTGCATTCCTGCCAAAAGAGTATACCGATGGATTTACAAAATATATTAACAAAGCACTTGGTGAAGGTTCTGCTTATGTAATGCATATCCGTCCACAGGGTGCGATCAGAGTAGAACTGTAATGTTGCTGGGAATCGATATAGGGACCTCCAGTATCAAGGCTATGGTGATGGAGGAAAGCGGAAACGTTATAGGAATAAAAGCAAAAGGATATGAGGTGCATATCCCCCGGGAAGGATGGGCAGAGCAGAACCCGCAGGAATGGTGGGAGGCGCTCTGCGAAATCCTACAGGGATTGAAAGCAGAGTATCCGAAAGCGATGAGTCAGATTTCCGGGATTGGATTTTCCGGTCAGATGCATGGACTGGTGGCTGTAGACAGGGATGGAATTCCTGTACGTCCGGCAATCATATGGATGGATCAGAGAGCGACAGAAGAACTGGAAGAAATCGGAAAAAAGATTTCCCGGGATGAACAGGTAAAAGTATTTCATAACAGAGTCTTTAATGGTTTTGCGCTTCCCTCTCTTCTCTGGATCAAGAATCATGAACCAGAGAATTTCACCAGAATCTACAAAGTGTTTCAGCCCAAAGATTATATTCGGTTTCGATTAACGGGAGAAATGGGAACAGAAGCATCGGATGCTTCTGCTTCCCTTTTTCTTGATGTGGGAAAAAGAAAATGGGCAGAAAGCTGTCTTGCGAAACTGAATCTTCCGACGGAACTATTGCCGGAATTGGGGGAATCAACTCATATATCGGGTTATGTAAATCATATGGCGGCGATGGCAACTGGGCTGCGAGAGGGGATTCCTGCAGTTTATGGAGCAGGGGATCAACAGGCACAGAGTATAGGAAATGGTGCCGTTCGGGAAGGATTGGTGATATCCAATATTGGTACGGGTGCTCAGATTTCCGCCTATGCCGCGAAAAATCTTTATGATCCGAAGCTTAGAACTCATACATTTTGCCATGGAATACCGGGTGGTTATACGATTTACGGTGCCATGCTTTCCGGAGGTCTTTCGTTAAAATGGCTGAAGGAGCAGATTCTCCATGAAAAGAGTTTTGAGAAACTGAGTGGTCTGGCGGAAACTGTGGAACCGGGAAGTGGCGGAATGATTTTTCTGCCTTATCTGGCGGGTGAACGTACGCCACTTATGAATCCTGATGCAAGAGGTGTGTTTTTCGGCATGTCTCTGGAACATACGGGTGCGCATATGGCGAGGGCAGTCATGGAAGGAGTGACGTATGCGCTGAGGGATTCTCTGGAAATATTGGAAGAAATGGGGATTTCAGGTGAGAGAATTCTTGCTTCCGGCGGAGCATGTGCGAGTCCTATGTGGCTGCAGATTCAGGCAGATATACTTGGAAAAGAAGTACAGGTGTGTCGGACAAAGGAACAGGCATGTCTGGGAGCATGTATCCTTGCCGGTGCCGGACTCGGTATTTATGACAGTATTGAACAGGCATGTAAAGAACTGGTGCGATTTGATGAAAAAATATATGAACCGCGCCGGGAGTATGAGCAAATGTATCTGGAAAACTATGAGAGGTTTCATGGGATTTATGAAGGTACGAAGAAATATCTGAGATAAAAAGGGAAACTATATGGAATATGCAATAACAAAAGAAGACCGTCAGATTCTGCGTGAACTTGCAAAAAAGCAGCTTGAATTTCATCATAAAGAAAAGAATCAGCAGAGAATCCAGGAATGGTACAGGCATAATGCACTGCAGGGAACACGTCCAATGATTCATCTGGAGGCAGGTACATTTCAGCATGAATATATGCCGGGACGTCTGCAGTGCCAGGGAGAATTTGCCCGGGAAGTGGAACAGACTCTGTATGAGAATTTTCAGAATCAGGAATTGTTTGATGATGACCGGGTGACGCCGGACTGTTACCGGGTAATGTATGATACCTATTTTCGACTCTTTGATATTAAAATTGAAGTGGAACATACACAAGAAGAAAGCGTGGGACACCATTTTGTATCCGTGGTAGAAGATTTGGAAGAAGATTACGATAAACTGAAAAAGAGTGTTTTCGGTGTAAATCTGGAAAGTACGGAGGTAAAAAGACAACAAATCGAAGAGGCGATCGGAGATATTCTGCCGGTAAGGATGTCCATGGATTGTCTGTACAGTGTTCCGACGCAGATGCTGGTACATTTTATGAGCATGGAAAATATGATGTTCAATATGTACGATTATCCGGAACTTTTTAAAGAAATGATGGATCGGATTGCGGAGGATACCTTGTCCTACTACAGATTTCTGGAAGAGAAGAAACTGATTCTCCCTACTGTTTCTTATGAATGGGTAGGCCAGGGAACCTGGGCTTTTACAGATGAACTTCCGGGATATGACGAAATCGGAAAAAGAGATTTTACAACAAAGGATGTATGGGGATTTATGGATTCGCAGGAGACTGTGGGAATTTCCCCACAGATGTATGAAGAGTTCATTTTTCCGTGTTACAAAAAAATATCGGAACAATATGGAATTTTGTCTTATGGATGTTGCGAACCTGTACATCCCATTTGGGACAGCTGTATCAGCAAATTGAAAAATCTTCGTAAAGTGTCTATTTCACCATGGTGTGACGAGCAGTTCATGGGAGAACGGCTTCGTGGAAGTAATGTAATCTATCAGAGAAAACCAAGTCCCAACTTTTTGGGAGTGGGAGAAAAACTGGATGAGGATGCACTAAGAAAACATATCGATACGACTCTGGAAGCGGCAAGAGGCTGTAAATTGGAAATTACGCAAAGAGATGTGTACACGATCAATCATGATCTTTCTAAAGCCCGCAGATATGTGGAAATTCTTCGGGAAGAAATTGATAAAAAATGGAAATAGTAAAAAAACAGTGTGAAGGTGCAGAAAATAGTCACTTTCATGCTGTTTTTAGCATTTCGAGAGTGTATACATTCTATTTTTTAGAAATTTTATAATGTATATGGCGTTTAGCCAAAAGTCACAGCCAGGAGCTGCTTTAGCAGAGAATAACCTTTGCAAAAGGCGGGCTGTGACCTGCATGGCTGAGTAGATATTGCTGGCCACGGAGTGAACAGTAACGAGTAGATACCTATATGAATAAAAATTTGAAAATATGTATTGTTTTATCTATGTTGAAATGATATAATAAATGCAAACACAAAAGATGCAAATACAATGAAAATAGGGGGGTGACGTGAGAGAGTTTTCCGGTTTAAAGTACAGCAGGAGGAAAAAAACCATATGTTTGAACAAAATGATTTCAATCAGCTGGCTGAAATGGTATCCAGAGCAGTCGTATTTCAATTGGATACCAGCATGTTACAATTAGAAAATAAGATATGTGACAGGATTTCAGGAGTGGAAACACGGCTGGAAAAAAGAATTACAGAAGTTGAAGCCAAATTTGATGAGAGAATGACAAATTTGGAAATAAAATACGATAATTTGGATAAAAAAGTAACAGAACTTAACGAGAAAGTAGAGAGACTGGACGGGAAAGTGACGGAGCTGGACGAGAAAGTAGAGAAACTGGACGAGAAAGTGACGGAGCTGGACGGGAAAGTAGAGAAACTGGATGAGAAAGTGACAGAATTGGACGGTAAGGTAGGAAAACTGGAAAAAGATTACGAACAACTTGATATGAAAGTGTCAATGATTCAAGTCACAGTAGATAACCAGATAAATAAAAATATAAGTATTATTGCGGAAGGTCATCTCTCGTTGAATGAAAAGTTGGATAAATCTCTCCAGGTTATGCAGAAACAGGAAATCATGGGTCTGCAGATCACAAGCCTGGAGAGTAAAATACAAATGATAAAAATGCAGTTGGGATATACTTGCCAAGAATAAAAAGGATAAAAGGGCTGTCGAATGGCAGCCCACTTTGTTGTTAAAAGATAAAACAGTCTGGAAATCATTACCTGTTTGAAAGCGTGCATATGGTATGGTATGATAACAGTGTCAAAATAAACATGTAATTATAGAATTCAGGGAGAAAGAATATGAGATTCATAACATGGAAAACAGGTGCAGTTGTTATGCTTTCTGCGTTTCTGATGACAGGTTGTACTAATGATAAAGAATCACAGAAGCAAAATGATGCACAGAAAGATATACAAAAAGAAGAGGTACAGCAGTCAGCGGATTTGGGAACTACTGTGAATACGGAAGAAGAAGTCATCAGTGCCGTTCTTTTATTAAGTAATACTGGTGAGGAATTGTTTGTGGATATTGAAAATGACAATCCGTTCTTTGGAACAATACCGGAGGAAATTCTGGACGAGAACGGGGATTTGATCACGGTAGATGAGATGAACAGCGGAGATTTATATTTGGTATATGGCAATCAGATTATGACTCGGTCTTATCCGGCTCAATATCCGGGAATTGAAAAACTGGTCAGACGGGAGAGTGCAAATCAGGAATATATTGAAAAATATCAGCAGCTTCTCGACCAGTTCTGTCCGGAACCGGATACGACGCAGCCACCGGAACTGTCTGTTGATTATCGACAGCCGGATGCACTGGTGACAGCCGCTGTGGCAAAAGGAGGATATCAGTGGACAGTACAGAAAACAGAGGGAGAAGCGGAAAGTATAATTGCCGATTCTGCTCATATCCTGGACTGGGGTGAGGAACTGACAAGAATCAGCCTTACGGAGGCAACGGATTTTGGCTTGCTGTTTACGTATAATCCTCAGAGTGTGGAAGTAAAACGCTGGCCGGAAAAAGAACGTCGGGAGCTGCGTTCTTTAGATACGTTTTCGGAAGGTGAAATAGTGGAGACAGAAGAAAATGAAGATGGGTTTGCATTTCATGGAGAACCGGGCTATGTATACCAGATTGTCGGAAACTGGGAAGAAGGAACCGTGGAGTATGGGTTTTGTACGGAAATGAAAAGATAAATAATTCTGCTTCTTTTTTCTGTTAAAGTGGTTGACAAATAAAGTAAAAGAGCATAGAATAATACCAACAAAAGCAAAACCGACGAGAAAGAAGAGTAAGCTTTAAAAGAAATCGCAGAGAGTGGCAGATGGTGGAATTGTCATATGGATTTTATTGCTGAATGGCCTTTCGAGGGCAGCCCGAAATGAAAAGAGTAGGCACTGCCGGGAACCAAACCCGTTATCAATAAGGGGCGTATGTTAGTACGTGTAAAGTGGACGATTCGTCAAATTGAGTGGTACCGCGATAATAAGATTTTATTACCGTCTCAAGCAAGGAAAGCTTGAGGCGGTTCGTTTTGTTTTTGGGAAAAAATAAAACAAAAAAGGAGAAATAGTTATGAAGAAAAAAGTATTGGCAATGGTATTGGGAATGAGCATGTTGGTATCTATGAGTGCATGTGGAAGCAGCAAAACAGAAGAGGTGGCTTCTGACACAGCAGATGTAAAAACAGAAGATACTGCTGAGGATGCAGATGGTGCGGAAGACATCGAAGAGGAAACATCTGAAGAAGCTGCAGACGCAACTTCCGGTGATACATACAAAATTGCTATTGTAAAACAGATGGATCATGCATCTCTGGATGAGATTGCAAATGCGATTGCGGCTGAGTTCGATACAATCGCATCTGAAAATGGAATTACCATTGAATATGAAGTTTATTCCGGTCAGGGTGAACAGACTACATTGAAACAGATCGGTGATCAGGCGATTGCAGATGGTGTAGATGCCATTGTCCCAATTGCTACTATGGCGGCACAGGTTATGACAGTATGTGCAGAAGAGACACAGACACCGGTTGTTTTTGCAGCTATTTCTGATCCGGAAGCAGCAGAACTGACAGATATCGATTATGTAACAGGTACCAGTGATGCACTGAATACAGAGTTTATCATGGATATGATGCTTGCGCAGAATCCGGATGTAAAGAAAGTTGGTCTTCTGTATTCCCTGTCTGAAGCAAACTCAACAAAACCGATTGCTGATGCAAAAGCATATCTGGATGAGAAAGGTATCGAATATACAGAGCAGACAGCAGCTACCAATGATGAAGTAATTGCAGCAGCATCTGCACTGGCAGCAGAAAAAGTGGATGCAGTCTTCACACCTACAGATAATGTAATCATGGCAGCAGAGCTTGCTATCTATGAAGATCTGGCAAATGCAGGAATTCCTCATTATACAGGAGCTGATTCTTTCGTAAGAAATGGTGCATTTACTACCTGTGGTGTTAACTATACAGATCTTGGTACAAAGACAGCAGATCTGGCTTACTCTGCAATCACAGAAGGAATGGCAGATCTGGAAGATTACTATCTGATGGACGGTGGTATCATCACTGTCAATACAGAAACGGCAGCAACACTGGGTGTTGACTATTCTGTATTTAGTGATATGGGTGAAGTTGTTGAGGTTACTACAACAGAAGAATAAAAAAGGAGGGGCTACTGGTGCTTTACATTTTACAAACTGCTCTTGAACTGGGTTTCCTTTACGCACTGGTTGCCATGGCATTGTTTTTAAGCTATCGTGTGCTTGATATTGCGGATCTTACTACAGACGGCTGCTTTGTATTCGGAGCAGCCGTATCTGTGACGATGGCTGCAGCCGGGCATCCATTTCTTGCGATTCCGGCGGCTATGGCAGCCGGAGCATCTGCCGGATTTATCACGGCATTTCTTCAGACACGGCTGGGTGTTCCGCCGATTCTGGCAGGTATCGTTACCAATACGGGTCTGTACACGATCAACTTGATGGTGATGGGCTGGAGTGCAAATGTCAGTCTGCTGAAGACAGATACGATTTTTTCTTTATTTAAGGGGACAGGGATCGGCGGCGCCTGGAGCGAGGCGGTTCTTGCAGGTGGAATTACGATTCTAATTGGGGTTCTGCTTGTGTTTTTCCTGGGAACCCGTCTGGGACTTTCTATCCGGGCAACAGGAAACAATATTCATATGGTACGGTCTTCTTCCATTAATCCTACGGTTACCATAACGGTAGGTCTTTGTATTTCCAATGCGATGACAGCACTGTCCGGAGCTATGGTGGGACAGTATCAGAACACAGCTGATATCAATGGCGGAACCGGTATCGTGGTCATCGGTCTTGCCTGTCTGATTATCGGTGAAACCGTTCTGGGACGGCGTACGATCATAAAAGGTGCTATTGCAGCGGTTGTGGGATCGATTATCTATCGTTTTATTTATGCTCTTGTTTTGTATACAAAAGTGGTTCCGGTACAGGGACTGAAACTGATTACAGCTATTGTGGTTGGTGTTGCAATTGCATTTCCTACCATTAAAAGCTGGGTTCTGTTCCAGAAGAGAAAATATGCGGCCAGACGGAAAGGAGGCAATTGATATGCTGGATATAAAAAGTATTTCCAAGACCTTTAATCCGGGGACGATCAATGCAAAAACCGCTGTTTCCGGTTTGTCGCTGCATCTGGACAAAGGTGATTTTGTAACCATTATCGGTTCTAATGGCGCCGGAAAATCTACATTATTTAATGCAATAGCAGGTGTATTTTATGTGGATGATGGTGAAATTTTGCTTGACGGAAAAGACATTACGTTTGTTCCTGAACATAAGAGAAGCCGTTATATCGGAAGACTGTTTCAGGATCCCATGGGAGGAACGGCTCCGGGGATGACCATAGAAGAAAATCTTGCATTGGCTTATCTTCGAACCAGTAAGGGAAATAATCCTTTCAGCAGAATTACGAAGAAAGACAAAGCAGCATTCCGGGAGAAACTCAGTCTGCTGGATATGGGACTGGAAGACCGGATGACGCAGCCGGTTGGACTTTTGTCAGGAGGACAGAGACAGGCACTGACACTGTTGATGGCAACTATGGTGACACCAAAGATTTTACTGCTGGATGAGCACACAGCGGCTCTGGATCCGGGTACTGCAGAAAAAGTACTGAAGTTGACAAAAGATATTGTGGAAAAGGATCAGATTACCTGTATGATGATCACACATAATATGCATCAGGCATTGGAATTGGGTAATCGGACTTTCCTTATGGCAGACGGAAATATTGTTCTGGATGTCAAGGGAGAAGAGCGTGCGCATCTTACGGTAGATGACCTTCTTGCCAAGTTTAAAGAAGGCACAGGAAAAGATTTGGATAACGACAGGATATTATTATCGAATTAATAGAATAGTAAGCAGAAGTATGGTTCATCCCGGAGCGTTATGCTCCGGGATGAACTACATAAAATGGAGAATACTATCATGGGAGAATTAAAATATTTAGTTATCGGTGCCGGAGGTACCGGAGGAAGTATCGCAGGTTTTCTGGCGGCCGCAAAAAAAGAGGTAACACTGATTGCGAGAAATAAAAATCTCTGCGCAATTCGTGAAAATGGGCTGCGCATTCGCAAGAATGAAGAAGAGCGTAAAATAGCATTAAAAGCAATGTCAGAGGAAGAGTACACAGAAAAAGTAGATATTATTTTTCTCTGTGTAAAAGGATATTCTGTGGAGGAAGTGTACCCTCTGATTCAAAAGGCGTCTGACAGTCATACAATAGTAATTCCAATCCTGAACATCTATGGAACCGGGGAAAAGATTTCCCGGGATCTTCCCGGTATCCAGGTGCTCAATGGCTGTATCTATATTTCTGCTGCGATCGAGGAACCGGGAGTGATCAGGATGAGCAGCGATATTTTCCGTATCGTATATGGAAGAGTAGACGGCAGGAAAGACGAGCCAATCTTGTATCAGGTAGAGCAGGATCTGAAAGATGCGGGAATTACTCCTCTCTACACAGATCAGATACGTCGGGATACGCTGCAAAAGTATGCTATGGTGTCACCGATGGCAGCGGTTGGTGCCTATTATGATGTGAGCTGTGGAAAGATGCAGGAATCAGGAGAAATCAGAGATAAGTATATTGCCTGTATTAAAGAAATAGACAGCCTTGCCAATGCCATGGGAATCCCATTCCCTGTAGATGTAGTGGAGACAAATGTAAAGATCCTGGATGGTCTGCCCGGTGACTGTACTGCTTCCATGCAGAAAGATCTGAAAAAAGGCGGAAGAACAGAAATGGATGGGTTGATCTTTGAAATGGTACGGATGGGACATAAGTATGGAGTTCCGGTACCGAATTATGAAGAAATAGCTGCGAAATTTGGCTATCGCTATATCTAACGATACAAAATAGAATCTTCGGGGAATTGTGATTGACAAAACTGATATTTAGGTATAAGGTATAGTCAGATGTTCACGAAAAGGAGAAAACAGATTTACATGAATATTATAAAATATGATGTCATGAACGCACTTTTTCAACATTCTTATACAAGTCAGAGGGAACTGTCTGACATAACCGGTTATTCTTTGGGTAAGGTGAATCAGACTCTTGCACAGCTTCAGGAAGAAGGATATCTGACAGCTTCGCATGCTTTGACAGAAAAGGCACAGGCTGAGAGGAAAGAGAGTAAACCGAAAAATGCTATTATTCTTGCGGCTGGTTTTGGGATGAGGATGGTACCCATCAATAGAGAAATTCCAAAAGGCCTTCTGGAGATTCACGGAGAACCTCTGATTGAGAGGCAGATCCGACAATTGCAGGAAGCAGGGATTAACGATATTACTATTGTGGTGGGATTTATGAAAGAATCCTACGAATATCTGATCGATCAGTATGGAGTAAAGTTTTTGGTAAACAGGGAATATGCGGAAAAAAATAATCTTCATTCTATGGCGTTGGCGGCAAATCGAGTCGGAAATACCTATATTATTCCCTGCGATATCTGGTGTGAGAACAATCCGTTTTCTGAAAATGAGCTATATTCCTGGTATATGGTCACAGATCGGATGGACGAAGAAAGTGAAGTGAGAGTGAACCGTAAGTTTGAACTGGTGGAAGTAGGAGCGGAGGAAAAAGGAAATACTATGATCGGCATTTCCTATATTACCAGGGAGGACAGTACGTGGTTCTGCAACAGGCTTCTGGAGATGGACCGGAAAAAATCGTGTGCCGGCTCTTTCTGGGAAAATGCTTTGATGGAACGGGGCAAAATGAAAATCTGGGCAAGAGTGAAACCGTCTGATCAGATCTACGAAATTAATACTTATGAACAGCTGAGAGAGATGGATAAAAATTCCAGAAATCTGGAGTCAGATATTTTGAATCTGATTGCGGGAGTGCTGGAATGTAAAGTGGAAGAAATTACAGAGATAGAGATGCTGAAAAAAGGAATGACAAATCGATCGTTCTTTTTTGTGAACAGGAATCAGCGATTTATTATGAGGATTCCCGGAGAGGGAACAGAGCAGCTTATCAATCGCAGGCAGGAGTATCAGGTGTATCAAGCGATTCAAAGTTTACATCTGAGTGACGACATTCGATATTTTGATCCGGAAAATGGTTATAAAATGACGGAGTTTTTGACGGACACTCACTGCTGTGATCCATATAATCCTGAGGAAGTAAAAACGTGTATGAAAGTGCTCAGACAATTTCATCATTCGGGAGCAAAGGTGGAGCATACGTTTGATCTTTTCGGAAATATAGAGTTTTATGAAAAACTGTGGAAAGGTCAGCCATCCTGCTATCGGGATTATCAACAGACAAAAGAGAAGCTCTATGAACTGAAATCGTATGTGGACAGTCAGCCAAAGAATTGGGCATTGTGTCATATAGATTCTGTTCCGGATAATTTCCTTCTGGGGCCTATGAAAAATGGGGAGAATGAAATTCATCTGATAGACTGGGAATACGCAGGTATGCAGGATACGGATGTGGATATCGCTATGTTTGCGATTTATTCCATGTATGAAAAAGAACAGGTAGATGCACTTATAGATGCGTATTATCCGGAGGGATGTCCCCAAAGTGTACGGATAAAAATATACTGTTATGTTGCAATCTGTGGACTTTTGTGGAGCAACTGGTGTGAGTTTAAGCATCAGCAGGGAGTAGAATTTGGTGAATATTCTCTGCGCCAGTATCGTTATGCAAAAGAGTATTACCGGAACGCGATAAAAGAAATCAATAAGATACAGGAGTAGATTATGAAAGAAAAAAAGAATTTGAGAGAACAAATTGACTGGTTTTCTACCATTGTTCCATTGATCGGTGTTGTGGCACTCTGCATTATTTTTATGATTCTTCCGGGAGAATCTTCCATTGTGCTGCAGCAGATCAGAGGATTTCTGGGTGATGAATGCGGTATCTATTATGCACTTTTGGGAACAGGGATTTTTATCTGTACTCTTTATATGGCTTTTTCAAAATATGGAAGAATCAAACTGGGAAATACGGACAAACCCCAATATTCTTCTTTTCAGTGGGGCACTATGATTTTTACATCCACAATGGCAGCAGATATCTTATTTTACTCTCTTTGTGAATGGGCGCTGTATGCCAATGAACCTCATATTGAAAATATGGGAGGTACTCAAAAATGGGCATCTACCTACCCATTATTCCATTGGGGACCGATTGCATGGAGCTTTTACATAGTCCTGGCGGTGGCTTTTGGTTTTATGCTGCATGTGAGAGGGCGTGAAAAACAAAAATTTTCAGAAGCATGCAGACCGATTCTGGGTGCAAAGGTAGATGGAGTATGGGGAAAATTGATTGACTTACTTGCCATATTCGCATTGATTGCAGGAACAGCAACTACATTTTCCCTGGCAACACCGCTGCTTTCCGCTGCACTTAGTCGGGTGTTTGGGTTTCAGGATGGCGTTGGACTGACCATAGGCCTGCTTCTTTTAATAGCATTTGTCTATACGTTGACGGTCTGGTTCGGGATGAAAGGAATCTCCAGACTTGCTTCCGGCTGTACTTACTTGTTCTTTGCGCTGCTGATTTATTTTCTGATCGGGGGTGGTGAGACCACGTATATTCTGGAAACAGGTTTTTCTGCATTGGGCAATCTTATACAGAATTTTATCGGAATGAGTACATGGATGGACCCACTGCGGGAAACATCATTTCCACAGAACTGGACCATTTATTATTGGGCATACTGGATGGTATGGTGCGTTGCCACTCCATTTTTTATCGGCATGATCAGTAAAGGACGTACCATAAAAAATACGATTCTCGGCGGTTATGGCTGGGGGCTGGCAGGCACATTTACATCCTTTATTATCCTTGGAAACTACGGTCTTGCTCAGCAGATGAAACATGGTTTGGATGTTTCCGGATTTATTGCAGATGGGGGAGCTTATTCGGAAGCGATCCTGAAAATTTTTGATACGCTCCCGCTGACGAAACTGGGACTTTTGCTCCTTGTGGTGACCATGATCGCATTTTATTCCACAACCTTTGATTCTATCACAATGGTAGTGTCTTCTTATTCTTATAAGAAATTATCTGTAGATACAGAACCTGATAAAAGAATCCGGACATTTTGGGCGATCATGTTTATTCTGTTTCCGATCGCGTTGATTTTTTCGGAAAATTCCATGTATAATCTGCAGTCAGTATCGCTGATTGCAGCTTTCCCGATCGGATTCATTATAGTGTTGATCGTGGTCAGCTTTTTTAAAGATGCAAAGAAATATTTGAAAGAAGGAAAGTAAAATAATTGTAAAAAAACCGTTAATCTTTGTTGCGGTGAAATGTTTGTGAGAGTATAATGAATATACAAATACGGCATGATTGCATAATGGAAAGAGCGGGTAATAAGAAGTGAAAAAAACATGGAATGATTTTACAAAAACAAAAGAGTTTCTGATCTGCATCGACTCGGACGGATGTGTGATGGATACCATGGATGTAAAGCATATGCGTTGTCTGGGACCCTGTCTGGTACATGAATGGGGACTGAGTGAGTTCAAGGATGAAATTATTGATCTGTGGCGGAAGATAAATCTGGTGAGCGGTGATCGTGGTGTGAACCGGTTTAAAGGACTGGCACTGGTGCTTTCAGAGATTCAGGACAATTACATGCGGCTGGAAGGACTGGATGATTATCTGGAGTGGGTAAGAACAACGGATGAGCTTTCCATCCCCAGTCTGGAAAAGGCATATGAGGAAAAGGGAAGTGTCTGCATGAAAAAGGCGTTGGAATGGGCCGACCTGGTGAATAAATCCATGGTTATGATCTCAGATAACAGAAAGCAGCCGTTTGATGGTACGGAAGAGGCACTGCAGATTGCCAGAGAGTATGCGGATGTGGTGATCGTCACGGCAGCCAACGGAGATGAGATTGAAAAAGAATGGGAGACATACGATATTTATCAATATATCGATCTTTTGATGTCTCAGGAGATGGGAATTAAGAGTGATTGCCTGAAATCTCTTCTGGAAAAGGGATACGCACCGGATCATGTGATTATGATCGGAGATGCGCCGGCAGATCTTGAGGCAGCCAAAGAGGCAGGGGTACTGTTTTATCCGGTACTCGCCTACCAGGAGAGAAAATCATGGAGACAATTTCCAGAGGTAGTAAAGCGGTTCACGGAAGGCGGCTATGCCGGGGAGTGTGAAGAGGAGCTGATCAAGGCATTTCGGAAAAATCTGAGGATGTAATCAGAAACTGACTCAGAAAAGGCAAAATACACAATAATAAATCGCATTTGCGTGGTCAAAGTGACGAAAATGCAATCTGTAGGTTATTTTTTATTAGAAATCTCCTGAAAAAGAATGATAAAATAGAATCAAATTTCAGGAGGTGCTATTTATGAAACGGATCAAGACAGCCTGTCTGGAACAGACAGTACATTTTCAGTTAAAAGAAGATATCGACCATGAGATGGCGGTAAAAATGGTGAACGAAGAATATGAACATTATAAAAGGCTGTTGGAGAAGAAAAATACAAAGTATAAAATCGTAGAAGAAATTCCACAGCCGGATGGATCGCTCATCATTCATATTAAAAAACAGTATCTGCATCACGATTGCGGAACTTATCTTGATTAAATATTAAAGATTCCTTTATTTGCAAATATTTTTCGTTAATGGAAAGTATAGTAAATGGAGGAATTTTTTATTTGGAAGTAATATGATGTGATTTCCCAAATAAGTAAATTCAGATACGGAATTTGAACATAATATGCGAAAATGATACAAAAAATTGATAAATCCGATGATACAATGGGTTTATCAAAAACAGGAGGTAACATATATGAAAAATAAACAGTTGTTAGCAGGCCTTTTGGCAGGAACCATGTGTGTGACTTTATTGATGGGATGTGGAGGAACAGATGGAGGAAGCAGTTCTGCTGAAACACAAAAGGAAAGTGAAACAGCGGTAGAAAATTCTGATGATACAGAAAAAGACAATTCATCAGGAAAGAAAAAGGTTGTGTTATGGACATGGGCAACGGGGCAGTTTGATGAAGTTCAAAAAAAATATTTTGAGACACATCCGGATGCCGACTGGGAGTTTGAAGAGGTTGTAGTACCGTCAGAAGATTATCTGACAAAATTGCAGCAGGGATATGCTTCCGGCGGTGACATGCCAGATCTTCTGATGGGAGAAATGACTTGGAGAGCAAGCGCATTTAGTCTGGACATATGGGAAAATTTGGAAGAAGATCCGTATAATTTTGATAGAAGTGTTTTGTTTGATAATGTAATCAGTCAGGTTTCGAATGAAAAAGGTGAAGTGGTTGGCGTTGAAAATGCTGTGAATCCGGCATTTTTAATGTATAAAAGAGATTTGGCAAAGGAATATTTGGGAACGGATGACCCAAAAGAACTTGAAGGTATGTTCCAGTCATACGATGACTATGTTACTGTTGGCAAAGAAGTATACGAGAAAAGTGGAGGGAAAGTTCATTTATTTCCAGGAATGCAGGATGTTGCAAATATGATGTATATGCAGCAGAGAGATCAGAATAATGTAGGTGATGATGGAAACTTGAATGTTCTGAGTAAAGTCACTCCAATTTTTGAAACCCTGCAGAAGATGAAAGAAAATAACGTATGCGGTGATCTTACAATGTATTCCACTGAATGGAATAACGCTTTTGCGGGGGAAAGCGCAATTTTGTTCCCAGGGGCATCCTGGAGTGTCACTTTCTGGGTAGAAGCATATGATCCAGATGGTTCAGCAAAAGGAAATTGGGGAATGTGTACACCAGCCGGAGGAGGTTTCTCATGGGGTGGAACATGTTATGGGATTTACAAAAATTCGGATGTAAAAGAAGAAGCATGGGATTTTATATCATGGGCCTTGTTAAGTGAAGAAGGTGCACAGATAATGAAAGAGGATTCAGGGTTCTTTTTACCGGTAAAATCTTTATATGAAGATCCGGAATATACATCCGGTGTTCGAACGAGCTTTGGAAATCAGGAAATCAATAAATTTATGACAGAAGAAATTGCACCAAATATTCCACCAGCTAGTCTGTCGGTTTATGATAAACTGGTTAATGATTCTGTATTAATGGTTGCAGAAATGATGGGAGTTGATGATAGTTTAACAGCAGATAAAGCATTAACCGAATTTAAAAATGATTTGGGAGGCAAGGCTTCAGATCTTGAAATCGAGTAAATAGTCAAACGGGTTGCTGCATCTGAAGTGATGCTGCAACCCGTCTTTAGTGGGGGTATCGTATGAAAAAAAAGAATTCTATGGCAAAATGGCCATTTGTTTTTGTTGGCCCTTTTGTTGTTACATATGCTTTGTTTTATTTGTATCCGATGTTATTTTCTTTTTGGATAAGTATGACAGACTGGACAGGATTAAATATTGATCACAAAAACTTTATAGGATTGTCAAATTATGTGAAAGTATTTACTGATGATCCTATGTTTTGGAAATCTATATGGAATACTTTCAGAATAATGATTATCGCTATGCCATTGACGATTACAGCAGGACTTCTGATGGCAGTTTTGATGTTCCATATTATAAAATGCAGACAGCTCGTTCAGACAATTAACTTCTTACCCTATATAACAATGCCAGTGGCAATTGGACTGATTTTCGCCAATATGTTCAATAAAAACATAGGTGTTGTAAATATGTTGCTTACAAAAACAGGATTATTAAATGAGAAAATAAATTGGCTTGGGGATTCCAGGTATGCATTTATCGTGGTGATTCTAATGTGCATGTGGAAAAATTTTGGATATTTCATGGTGATTTATCTTTCTGGTCTTTCTACTATTTCCGGTGAATATTATGATGCAGCAAAGGTTGATGGAGCAAATGCAGTGCAAAGATTCTTTAAAATAACTTTACCGCTATTACGTCCTATAACAGTATTTGTTCTGGTTCAAGGCGCAATTGGAGGTTTTCAGTTGTTTGATGAAGCAAAAAATCTTGTGTCCGGAACAGGGTCAACGATTGTGGGAGGACCGGGAAGATCTTTGCTGACTATTGTCTGGTATTTTTATGATACTTCATTTCAGAATAATTCGCGTTATGGATATGGTGCAGCAATTGCATTTTCTATGACTCTGATTATTGCAATTATATCTTTTATCAATATGAAAATGCTCAATAGAAAGGAAGAATGATTATGAAAAAATTAACAAGTAAAATAGTAAAGGGATTCGTTATCTTGTTGGTATCATGCATTTCCTTTATTCCATTCTATTATACAATCATCATGGCTACTCATTCAACTGATGAAGTTTTGATGGGCCTTAATTTGTTGCCGGGAAAATATTTAATTGAAAATTTGAAAAATGTGTTGCATTCACAATATTTTGTGGCATTTGAAAATAGTTTGTTTGTATCAATATTGGCTATGATTCTGAATTTGCTTGTAAGTGCAGCAGCTGGTTACGGAATGGTTGCCTATCAGTTTAAATGGAAAAACGTATTGTATAATTTTGTTTTACTTACTATGATGGTTCCATCAACTCTCGGAATGATTGGTTATATGCAGGAAATGAGAGCGTTTCATCTTGGAGGTAGTCTGTGGCCGTTAGTTTTAATCTGGATTCCCAATGGGTTTGGTGTGTTTTGGATGACTCAATATTTAAAAAATTCTCTGCAAATAGAATTGGTTGAATGTGCTAGGCTTGATGGATGTGGAGAAATTAGAATTTTTACTAATATTATTTTGCCTTGTATAAAACCTGCTGTTATTACGTTATGCCTGTTGATTTTTTTGTGGTCATGGAATTCTTATTTGATGCCTTTAATCATGATTAATAAAGCGGATAATTATACGGTTCCATTATTTATCCAAACTCTTGGAGATGAACATAAGACGGATATTGCAGGACAGATCACGGGACTTTTAATTGCAATTATTCCTTTAATTATTGCATTTGCAGTATTTTCTAAAGACTTTATCCGCGGATTGACAGAAGGAGCGGTAAAAGGATAAAATGATATAAATTATGGATGGAAGTGATTCGGATGTATCAGATTATCATTGTAGATGACGAAGTTCTGGCTATTCAGTTTTTAGAGCGATTGGTTGAATGGGAAGTTTTAAACTGCAGGATTGCAGGGACAGCCACAACGACGAAACGGGTGTTTACCTTACTGGAAGATATAAAACCGGATATAGTTTTTATGGATATTAAAATGCCGGGAATGGATGGGCTTACACTCAGCGAAAGTATATTGAATAAATTCCCAAATACAGAAATTATTGTTCTGACAGCATATCCTGATTTTGAGTTTGCCAAAAAAGCATTAAAACTGGGAGTTACAGATTTCTTGATTAAGCATGAACTTACTTCAGATATGGTAAAGGAATCTGTGATGAAATCCATTGATAAAATTCGAAAGAAAAAAATAATAAATGATATGCTTATTAAGCAATGGATGGAAAATCAGTGGAATAATTTGGAGAAGGATATATGCCCGATAGCCGAGAATAAAAATAGTAAATATAGATTACTTATGATTAAACCTCAGGCAGCTTGGGAAGAAATTGAGAAAAATGATATTCATGAAATAACACTTACTGTTCATAAGGTGAAAGTAATAGGATCATGTATGTTGAAATCAGGGATTATAATATTTTTGATTTCAGTTGATAAAATGCTTTCGGAAGCAGCAAGAAGGGAAGCATATTTCAGAGTGGGAAATGAATTGCGCTATCAATTATCAAATGATTTTGAAGTATCTCTTCTGGGGATATATTCCCAGGAATTTGATGAGGTTATGAGATATACGGAGATCTGTGATAAAATGAGAATAATGGAGGATGTATTTTTTTATCAGAGACATAGTGTAGTATTTCCTGATGAATATGGTGATTTTCGGACAATAAATCCACAGTGGAAGTTAGATGGAGAAGCTTTTGAAACAGCTGTGCGTGATAGAGGAGGATTTGGAAAATATCTGAAATCAGTTTTTAACACAGGACAAAGAGATTTTTTTATTATTAAGGAAAGTTTGATTCCAATTAGTGAATTTTATAGAGAACATTATAAAAGTCTGTCGGTCAGGGAGACAATAATAGTTGTGTCAGATTTCGAAAAGAAGGAGGATAAGATTTGGCAATGTATTGCAGATGAACAGAACGAAAACAAAAGATGTAGTGGGAGAATCCAACAGGCTGTTCAATATATTAAGGATAATTATTCATATGATATCAATTCATTTGTAATAAGTGAGTACTTAAATGTAAGTGAAGGATATTTTAGAAAATTGTTCAAAGCTGAGATGGGATATACTGTAAAAGATTATATCGTATCGTACAGAATAGAGAAATCAAAAAAATATTTGGAAACAGGAAAATATAAGATCTCTGAAATCTCTGAAATGTGTGGATTTAAAACAAGCCAACATTTCAGTACCGTATTTAGAGGAATTGTAGGAATGAGTCCGGGAGCATACATCAGTGAGAAAAATAATAAAAAAGATAAATAGTACGATGCAAAGTCAGATGATTGCTTATATGACAATTGTAGTTTCCTGTATTATTGGAGTCAGTTCGGCTTTTGCCAGTTATTACTTCAGCCAGACTACGAAAAATAGGTTATTGAGGGATTATTCAAATTTGTTGGAATACAGTTCATCTCAGCTGGAATTGTTTTACAATGATATCAGACAATACGGTATTATGATTGCTGCTGATGATGATTTGCAAAAATCAATTTCAAAAAAAGAAAATGCCGCAGATATGGTTTTGAAAAAATATAAGATTAATGAAGTTTTGAGACCATATGCGTCTCTTCATAACAGTTTGGCATCGATTGAATTACAAACAGAAGATGGAATTGTATATTCAAGTGAGACAAATAATAAAATTGTAGGTGATTTTAATAAAAACAGCATAGAAAATTTGGTAAACACAAGAGAAGGGCTGACAGGGGTAAGAAAAATTTATTGTGCCAATAAAAAAATTTCAGTAATCAGTTTTGCGATGCCGGTCAATAATTATTTTGACAACGAATATTCAACAGCTGTTTTGTATCTGAATATTCCGTATCAAGAATTTGAAGAAAAAATCAAAGGAGATATGACTGATTTCAATTGGATTATTCTGCAGTCGAAAAAGGGAGATATCATTTTTTTTACTGGTAATCAAAAAGAAAATGAAGAAAAAGTTATTGAACAGCTCGGTCATGCTGAGTGGAATCAGGAAGGGATTTGGTTGAAAGAACATGAGATTATACTAAAACATCATATGAATGGGAACGGTATGGATTTTCTTATGTCGGTAACGGATTCTTATATTCAAAAAGAAATAAAAACAGTGAAACTATTTTTTGAAATGCTGTTTGTTGTGTCTTTGATAATATGTCTAAGTGGAGTATGTACAGTGACCATTCATTCAACTGCTTCTATTAAAAAAATGACAGAGGCAGCTTATAAAATTTCTTCCGGGTATAGAAGTGTCTTTATAAAGCCTGAAGGAACTGAGGAAATTAAGCGGTTTATAAATGTATTTAACGAGATGACAAGAAGTATTGATCGACAGATTCATGAAATACAATTGGCAGAAAAAGAGAAAAATCAACTGAAGATGGATATCCTAATGGCTCAGATAAATCCTCATTTTATTTATAATACATTGAATTCGGTTATATATTTGTCGCAGATGGGGCAGAATGAAAAGGTGGAAACACTTGTGAAAGCGTTTGTATATTTGCTTCAGGATAATATGAAAACCGGTGTGGATGGGATGATAGCGGAAATAGAAGAAGAAGAAACGTGTATAAAGAATTATCTTACAATACAGGCGATACGTTATCCAAAACGGTTTGAAAGAGAAATTATTATTGATGAATCTATTAAGCATCGATGTATACCAAGATTGATACTTCAACCTTTTGTTGAAAATTCATTAAATCATGGTATTTTGACAGAAGAACGTATGGGATTTATTCAGATAAAAATAGAACCATATAACGGATACATAAGAATTCAGATCAGAGACAATGGAAATGGAATGGATGAGACTACGTTAAAAAAGGTATATCGCTTTGAAAGAGAAAAACATTCCGGCAATGTCAGGTCAATCGGGATATCTAATATTAATGAACGACTTAAATTGATATATAAAAATAATTATCAGTTGAATATTAAGACAAAGATTGGAAAAGGGTGTTTGGTCGAATTGCTTTTGCCTATGGAAATCAGGTGATTCACAAAAATATAATGGAGGTATGGGTGATGAAAGAAGTACTTGATATGAAAAAAAATCAGATATGTTGGTCATTAGTATGCAATATTACATATGCGCAAACTGTGAAATGGTTTGATTCATCATTTATGGATTTGAAATTGGATCTAATCTTGCCCAAACACAAAGAGGATCGAACAAAGTATCCCTTGTTGATATGGCTATGCGGAGGAGCATTTCAATCAGTGGATAAAGAGGTGTGGATTCCGCAATGGACAGAGTTTGCGAGAAATGGAATTATATTTGCAAGCGTTGAATACCGTACAGCAAATGAAGCACCATTCCCGGCAGCTCTTGAGGATGTAAAAGCAGCAATAAGATTTTTAAAGGCGAATGCAGATAAGTATGCAATCGATACTGAAAAAATATATGTGGCGGGAGAATCGGCAGGTGGATGTCTGGCGAGTCTGGTTGGTGTATATGGAAAGAATTCCAGATATGATGTGGGAAATTATCTTTCATTTGACAGCAGTGTTCAGGGAATTATTGATTTTTATGGGGTTGTGGATTTTATTAATATAGAATTTGAAGAAAATAGTACTATGGATTTGGTTAAGAAAAACTTTTTTTTAGATAATAATCAGAAAGTATGGGAAGAAGCAAGTGCGTATAAACATGTGGATGAAGAAACACCACCATTTATCATATTACACGGTGCACAGGATGAATTGGTTCCGATTGAGCAGAGTGACCGAATGTATGCAGCATTAAAAGAACATAATATACCGGTACAATACTATGTTTTGAAGAATTGTGGACATGGTGCAGATGAATTTTATCAAAATGATATTTTGAGCATAATTAATAAATTTGTAAGAAACAGTCAGAAATGAAATGTTTTCATTAGTACCTGAGTATAAAAATTCCTCCATTTACAGATACTATTTCCAGCAATGGAAAGTACAGTAAATGGAGGAACTTTTATATGAAAGCAACAGGAATTGTCCGTAGAATTGATGATCTGGGACGGGTTGTGATTCCGAAGGAAATCCGCCGGACACTTCGGATCCGGGAAGGAGAGCCGATGGAGATTTTTACGGGACGGGAAGGAGAGATCGTCCTGAAAAAATACTCTCCCATAGAGGAATTGGGAAACTTGTCCAGGGAATACACACAGGCCATGGCACAGGCATTGGGATATTTGATCTGTATCTCGGATCATGACCAGATCGTGGCTGCGGGAGGACCCAGGCAGCAGGAGTATCTGGGAAAACCAATAAGTAAGGAACTGGAGGAGATGATCCGTAACAGGGATGTGATCTGTACCGACGGAAAAGATCGATATCGTATTCCTGTGGTGGAAGAAGAGAAGGAACAGACGGGTGCTGAAATCATTCAGCCGATTATTTCAGCGGGAGATGCGATCGGTGCCGTGATCATTTTGAATAAAAAAGATTCCAGTCCACTTACGGAAACAGAAAAAAAACTTGCTCAGATAGCAGCAGGATTTCTCGGACGGCAGATGGAAAGCTGAGAAAAGTGCGGGAGTTTTATTGCTCATGGTACTCTTCCAGAGTAAGTCCTGTAAGAGTCAGATACAAAGCAAGAGATTTCGTCACATACCGAATATGCCATGGTTCCCAGGCGTATCCTGTGATCATTTCCTTGCCTTTGGGATAGCGCATAACAAATCCAAACAAAGGGGCATTGGCAGAGAGCCATTGTCCTTCTTTTGTTTCAGAAAAATAATCTTCCAGCTGCAGATCGACAGAGGGACAGGAAACATCAAGAGCCAGCCCGGTCTGATGTTCACTGGCACCGGGAGGAGCAATATATAAGTTGACATAAGATGAATCGGCTGTTTTCATTCGTTCTTCATAGAGTTCCTTTTGACGTTCATATGATCGATAGCCGGAAATACCGTACAGAAAAATTCCCTGCTCTCTGGCAGCGGAGAATAATTTACCGGCGGCCCGGGCGGCAGGAAGAGCCATCAGGCGTTTGGGATCCTTTGATGGGGCATCAAATAAAATCGGTGCTTCTGTAAGACAAGAGGGAATATAGGTGGGAGCCAGTTTGTGCTCCCGGTTTACCAGAATCGTACAGTCCATCGGCATAATCCTCCTTACACAGGTAATACTTTTTATCACTTAATTATGGTATGTATCGGCGAGCAAAAAAAGACCCGGAAGTTTTACTGCTGTTAAGAACGTAGAGTAAAAATTCCGGGTAAAGAATTATTTTAATTGAAGAGCTTTCATGCTCATCTCTTCCAGAAGCTCAGATTTTACTTTATAGAGCTTGTCTGAAAGGTCTACATAAACATGATGCGGGTTAATGAGACGACGAGTTTCCGGCCACAGAGTTTCCTGTTCTTTCTTGCAGATTTCCTGCATTTCCATGACTGTCGGAGAAGTATAGACACAAAGTCCTTTCTGGAAAACAGGAACCAGAAGTTCCCGGAGGGTATAAGAGCCACCTTTGATTTTGGTCTTTTTCCAGGTCTCAATAGGATCAAAGATAATCATATCTTCTGACTCATCGAATACTTCATCTGCGAGACAGATCAAATCTGCACGAATCTTTCCTGTTTCTTTGTCATAGATCCGGTAGACTGTTTTATTACCTGGGTTCGTGATTTTCTCGGTGTTTTCAGACAACTTAATCTTCGGGACAAAATCGTCATCTCCCTTGTCCTTGATTGCGGCAAGTTTATATACACCACCGAAAGCAGGGCAATCTTTGGAAGTAATAAGATTGGTTCCTACGCCCCAGGAATTGATCTTTGCACCCTGTACTTTCAAACTGTCGATCAGATATTCGTCAAGATCACTGGAAGCGGAAATGACAGCATCGCCAAAACCGGCAGCATCCAGCATCTTATAAGCTTCTTTTGAAAGATATGCCAGGTCTCCGCTGTCGATACGGATACCATAATTTTTAAAGTCTGGTTTCTTTGCCTTCATTTCCTGGAAAACACGGATCGCATTGGGAACACCGGAATCCAGTACATCGTAGGTATCTACCAGAAGAATACATGCATCCGGATACAGCTCTGCATATGTTTTGAATGCGGTATATTCGTCAGGGAAACTCATGATCCAGCTGTGTGCATGGGTTCCTTTGACCGGTACGTGAAACATTTTTCCGGTAAGGACATTGGAAGTACCCACACATCCGGCGATGACAGCAGCACGGGCACCGTAGATACCGGCATCCGGTCCCTGAGCGCGGCGCAGTCCGAATTCCATGATTCCATCTCCTCTGGCTGCGTATACAACTCTTGCAGCTTTCGTTGCGATCAGACTCTGGTGATTGATGATGTTCAGAATGGCCGTTTCCACAAGCTGAGCCTCCATCACAGGAGCCACGACCTTCAGGAGAGGTTCTCGTGGAAATACAACGGTACCTTCCGGAATCGCATAAATATCACCTGTAAAATGAAATCCTCTCAGATATTCAAGAAAGTCCTCATCAAAGATGTTCAGGCTTCTGAGATAGTCCACATCGTCAGGTGAAAAATGAAGGTCACGGATATATTCGATAATCTGTTCCAGACCGGCACAAACAGCGAATCCACCGTCGCAGGGATTCTGCCTGTAAAAGGCATCGAATACAACGATCTGGTCTGTGGGATTTTTAAAGTATCCCTGCATCATCGTCAATTCATATAAATCAGTCAATAAAGTTAAATCTAAAGCTCTCATGCTTACGCCTCCGTATTTCAATATGGGTTTATTATAGCATTTTGCAAAAATAATGTAAATGGATTCGGGAGATTTCAAATATCTCTTGACGCAAGCAGGAAAAGTGATTAGGATGGTAATAATCATGATAAGACAATGAAAAGAGGGATAAAAATGACTGATTTTTTGGTTCATAAGTTCGTAAAGAATTATGAACAGACAGAGGATGTGCAGGTTCGTACGTCTTATGGGGTTCTCAGCAGTATCGTAGGGATTTTCTGCAACGTTCTTCTGTTTGCAGCAAAGTTTTTAATAGGAGGACTGATGCATAGTATATCTGTTATGGCGGATGGATTCAATAACCTGTCGGATGCGGCATCCTCCATTATCAGTTTTGTAGGAGTGAAGATGGCAGAAAAACCGGCGGATGAGGAGCATCCTTTCGGACATGGACGTATCGAATACATAGCTGCCCTGGTAGTGGCATTTCTGGTTATTGAAGTAGGACTTTCCTTTTTGAAATCCAGTATCGGGAAATTGAAAAATCCGGAAGAGATTACATTTGAGCTGGTTCCTTTTTTGATTCTGGTTCTGTCGATCGGTGTGAAACTGTGGCTTGCATATTTTAACAGAAAACTGGGAAAGAAAATTGATTCCAAGGTGATGCTGGCAACAGCAGCCGATTCCATGGGCGATGTGATCACCACCAGTGCCACAATACTTTCTATATTAGTATGCACATTTACAGGATTTAATATAGATGCGATTGCCGGTCTGGTGGTATCTTTGATCGTTATGTGGGCCGGCGTGGGAATTGCAAAAGACACGTTGGAACCATTGATCGGGCAGGCGGCAGATCCGGAACTGGCGGCAAAGATAAAGCAGGAAGTGGAAAGCTATGAAGGAATTGCCGGGACACATGATCTGATCGTGCATAATTACGGACCAAATCGCAGTATGGCATCTATCCATGCCGAAGTACCCAGAGATGTAGATATTGAAGCTTCTCACGAAATTATTGACCGGATCGAGCGGGAAGTGTCGAAAAAACTGGGAATTTTTCTGGTGATCCATATGGATCCGGTAGAAGTACGGGATGAGCGCGTGCTGGCAGTGAAAGAAACACTTGAGAAAGTTGTTAAAGATCTGGATCCGGAAACGACGTTCCATGATTTTCGGATGGTATGGGGAGAAAAACGTATCAATCTGATTTTTGATGTGTTGGTACCATTTTCTTATGACAAGGAAAAACAGAAAAATCTGGAAAAACAGATTGCCCGCTGTATGAGTGAGGTTGATTCCCGTTATCAGTGCGTGATCACAGTTGAAAAAAGTTTTGTGGCATAGTGCAAAAAAAGAAAATTTGAAAAAATTGAAAAAATTTAAAAAAAGTACTTGCATTTTTAGTGATGATACTATATAATACATTTTGTCGCTGAGGTACGAAACACTGCAACGACAAAATGTTAATGGGCTATCGCCAAATGGTAAGGCAACGGACTCTGACTCCGTCATTTCAAGGTTCGAATCCTTGTAGCCCAGTTTAAAGCCTTGGATAAACATCCGGGGCTTTTTTTGATAGCATGAGACAAGGAACAAGAGGAGTTAAGATGTATACATTTGACAGCCGCGTGCGTTACAGCGAAATCGGCGAAGACAAAAAATTAACATTGAACAGTCTTTTGAATTATTTTCAGGATTGTACCACCTTTCATTCAGAGTCTGTAGGAAGAGGGATGGAAGTACTGGAAAAAGCAGGGTATGCCTGGGTACTGGCTTCCTGGCAGGTCTGTGTCAACAGATATCCAAAGATGGGAGAGAATATCCGTGTGTGTACCTGGCCGTATGGGTTCCGGGGCTTTTGTGGAGAAAGAAATTTTCAGCTTCTTACCGATCAGGGAGAAGTGCTGGCCTATGCCAATTCTGTTTGGACATTTTTAAATGTAAAAACAGGGATGCCTGCAAAAATCCTTCCGGAAGAAGGGGCAGCTTACGAATCAGAAAAAAAACTGGATATGGAATATGCTCCGAGAAAGATCGTAGTTCCCAAAACTGCAGATACCATGGACAGCTTTACGGTAAAGCAGCATCATCTGGATACGAATCATCATGTAAATAATGCTCAATATGTCCGTATGGCGCAGGATTATATTCCTGTAGATTATGAGATACATCAGATGCGGGCAGAGTATAAAAAACAGGCACTGCTGGATGATGTGATAATTCCGAAAGCAGCGAAAACAGATGAAATCTATACGGTAGCACTATGCGATTCCGATGGGAAGCCATATGCAGTGGTTGAATTCAGGTAATGACAGGATGAAGATGCCAAAAGAAAACGGACGGAAATTCAGGAGGAAAGTAAATGATTGAATTGGGAAAAAGACAAGTATTAAAAGTTGTGAAAAAAGTGGATTTTGGTGTGTATCTGGGAGAAGAAATGACAGCCAGAGAGCATGAAAGAGTGCTGCTTCCTGGCAGACAGGTTCCGGAGGGAACAGAACCGGGAGATACATTGGAAGTCTTTATTTACAGAGATTCGTCAGACAGGTTGATCGCTACCACAAGGGTACCGATTATACAGCTGCATGAGACCGCACTTTTGACGGTTGCAGATGTGGGAAAAATTGGCGCTTTCCTCGACTGGGGACTTGAAAAGGATCTCCTTCTTCCGTTTAAAGAGCAGACAGCTCATGTAAAGAAAGGTCAGGAAGTTCTGGCGGCGTTGTATATTGATAAAAGCTCCAGACTTTGCGCTACAATGAAAGTATATCCTTATCTGCAGCAGAATTCTCCTTATATCGTGGGAGATGAAGTCAAAGGAAGGGTATATGAACTGAGTGATAATTTTGGTGTGTTTGTGGCAGTGGATGATAAGTATTCCGGTCTTATTCCCAAGAAAGAAGCGCAGGGAGTTTATCAGCCGGGAGAGATCATCAGCTGTCGGGTTACCAGCGTCAGGGAAGACGGAAAGTTAAATCTTTCTCCAAGAAAAAAAGCATACCAGCAGATGGAGGAAGATGCTGCACTGGTTCTGAAGGTACTCGACGAATTTGCCGGGGTTCTGCCTTTTGATGACAGAGTATCTCCGGAAATCATAAAACGGGAATTTGGACTAAGTAAGGCTGCTTTCAAGCGTGCAGTAGGTCACCTGATGAAAGAGAAGAAAATAGAAATCCGTGAAAAACGAATCTTTCGTCTGTAATGACTATGGGAACAGGAACAGAATCTCTTGATTTTTCGCAGTAATATTGATATACTATGTTTGATATTTTTTGTGGCCTTGGAAGGCTGCAGTTGGCGTGAGTAAATAAAGGAGGATTTTCGTTGGACTCGATAGACTATTATAACCGGTATGCGGTGCCTTATTATGAAGAAACAGTTGATGTCAGTATGGAAGAGGTTATGAAACCGTTCGTAGAGCTTCTTCCGGAGAATGCTGAGGTGCTGGATCTGGGCTGCGGTTCCGGAAGAGATACCATTGCGCTGGGAGAAAAAGGATTTTATGTAACCCCTATGGATGGTTCTGAGGAGATGTGCAAGCTTGCTGAAGTGAATACGGATGAAGAAGTACTTCAGATGACATTTGAGGAGATGGATTTTGATGATGTTTTTGATGGTATTTGGGCATGTGCTTCTCTGGTTCATCTGACAGAAGATGAGATGGAAGAAATACTCGGGAAACTGGTACAGGCACTGAAAATGGATGGTATTCTCTATTTTTCGGTACATAAGGGAGACAGGGACGGAATATATAATGGCCGTTACTTCCGGGATTATACGAGAAAAGAACTGTATGGATTAATGGAGAAGTTTTCAGAACTGGAATTGATAGATATCTGGACTACGCAGGATGTACGGCCGGGAAAGACCGACAAGATGTGGCTGAATGTCCTGGCAAGAAAAGTAGAGAGATGATGAGGCTGCCGCAATGCGGCAGCCTTTTGAAATTATAATTATAAAAATCGGCAGAGAGGAAGTGAAAAGATGAATTTTACACATTTACACGTGCATACAGAATATAGTCTTCTGGACGGTTCCAATAAAATAAAAGAATATGTTGCCCGGGTAAAAGAACTGGGAATGTACAGCGCAGCGATCACAGATCACGGCGTGATGTTTGGATGCATTGATTTTTATAAAGCAGCCAGGGAGGCAGGAATTAATCCGATCATGGGATGTGAAGTATATGTGGCTCCCGGTTCCCGTTTTGATAAAGAACAGCAGCATGGGGATGACAGATATCATCATCTGGTGCTTCTTGCGGAAAATAATCAGGGCTACAGTAATCTGATGAAAATCGTATCTGCCGGATTTGTGGAGGGTTACTATTATAAGCCTCGTGTGGATATGGAAGTGTTGGAGAAATATCATGAGGGTATCATTGCTCTCAGTGCCTGTCTTGCAGGAGAGGTGGCCCGTAATCTTGCAAGAGGGTTTTATGAAGAAGGGAAAAAGGCTGCTCTTCGATATGAAAGTATATTTGGTAAAGGTAATTTTTTCCTGGAACTTCAGGACCACGGGATTCCGGAGCAGCAGATGGTCAATCAGCAGCTGATGCGGATGAGCAGAGAAACCGGCATTGAACTGGTGTGCACCAATGACGTACATTACACATATGCGGAGGATGCCACATCTCATGATATTCTTCTTTGTATTCAGACACAGAAAAAGGTACAGGATGAGGACCGTATGCGGTATGAAGGTGGTCAGTATTATGTGAAATCACCGGAGGAGATGCTGGAGTTATTTCCCTATATACCGGAGGCTTTGGAAAATACACAGAAAATCGCAGATCGCTGTCATGTGGACATAGAATTCGGAGTAACAAAACTTCCGAGATATGATGTGCCGGAAGGTTACACTTCGTGGGAGTATCTGAATAAGCTTTGTTATGAAGGGTTGGAAAAAAAGTACCATCCGGTGACAGAAGAATTAAGAGAACGACTGAAATATGAGTTGGATACCATTCAGACCATGGGATATGTGGATTATTTCCTGATCGTGTGGGATTTTATCAAATATGCCCGGGATCATGATATTATAGTTGGTCCGGGACGGGGATCGGCAGCAGGAAGCCTGGTTTCCTATACGCTTGATATCACACAGTTGAATCCGATCCGGTATCAGCTCCTGTTTGAGCGTTTCCTGAATCCTGAGAGGGTATCCATGCCGGATATAGATGTGGACTTCTGTTTTGAACGACGGCAGGAAGTGATTGATTATGTGGTAAGGAAATACGGGAAGGATCGGGTGGTGCAGATCGTAACCTTTGGTACGCTGGCAGCCCGAGGTGTGATCCGTGATGTGGGCCGGGTGCTGGATATGCCGTATGCTCAGGTGGATACTATCGCCAAGATGATTCCTAATGAACTGAATATTACTATTGATAAAGCTCTTAACATGAATCCGGAACTGAAAAAACAGTACGAGGAAGATCCACAGATCAAGTATCTGATCGATATGTCGAGAAGACTGGAAGGGCTGCCCCGCCATACCTCCATGCATGCGGCAGGAGTCGTTATCAGTCAGAAAGCCGTAGATGAATATGTGCCCCTTTCCCGAGCATCCGACGGATCGATCACTACTCAGTTTACGATGACGACTTTGGAAGAACTGGGACTTTTAAAGATGGATTTTCTGGGACTTCGAACTCTTACGGTGATTCAGAACGCTGTGAAACTGGCACAGAAAAGCACCGGAAAAGAGCTGGATATGGAGAAGATCGATTATAATGATCCTGCGGTTCTTGCCATGATAGGAAGCGGAAAATGCGAAGGTGTGTTCCAGCTGGAAAGTACAGGAATGAAAAATTTCATGAAGGAGTTAAAGCCCCAGAGCCTTGAGGATATCATCGCCGGAATTTCTCTTTATCGTCCCGGTCCTATGGATTTTATCCCTCAGTATATAAAAGGGAAAAATCATCCGGATCAGATCACCTATGACTGTCCGCAGCTGGAACCGATTCTGGAACCTACGTACGGCTGTATTGTATATCAGGAGCAGGTAATGCAGATCGTTCGTGATCTTGCAGGTTATACATTGGGCCGAAGCGACCTTGTACGACGTGCCATGGCGAAAAAGAAAGCGGCAGTTATGGCAAAGGAGCGTCAGAACTTTGTATACGGCAATCCGGAAGAAGGGGTTCCCGGATGCATTGCCAATGGAATTGATGAAAAAGTAGCAAATAAAATATATGATGATATGACGGATTTTGCCAAATATGCGTTTAATAAGTCTCATGCGGCGGCTTATGCTGTGGTTTCTTATCAGACCGCATGGCTTAAATATTATTATCCTGTGGAATTTATGGCGGCGCTTATGACGTCCTGCATAGAAAATCCGTCCAAAGTGTCAGAATATATTTTGAACTGCCGACAAATGGGCATCAGGATACTGCCTCCGGATATTAATCGAAGTGTGGGAAACTTTTCTGTAGAACCGGAAGGAATCCGTTATGGTCTGTCCGCAGTGAAGGGAATCGGAAAGCCCGTGATGGATGCAATCGTGGAGGAGAGGAACCGGGGAGGTGAATTTATCTCTCTGAAGGATTTCTGCCAGAGACTGAGCGGAAAAGAAGTGAACAAACGAACCATAGAAAATTTCATAAAGGCCGGAGCTTTTGACGGACTGGGCGGTACAAGAAAACAGTTCATGATGATCTACGTGCAGATTCTGGATATGGTAAATCAGGAGAAAAAAACATCCATGACAGGGCAGATGAGTCTCTTTGACATTATGGGTGAGGAAGAAAGAAAAAGTTTTGATATCAAACTTCCGGATGTGGGAGAATATACAAAAGAAACAAAACTTGCTTTTGAAAAAGAAGTTCTGGGTGTGTATATCAGCGGGCATCCTTTGGAAGAATATGAGCAGAGCTGGAGAAAAAATATATCAGCAGTTACTTCTGATTTTTATCCGGATGAAGAAACCGGACAGCCAAAAGTGCCGGATGGCTCCAAGCAGATTGTGGGAGGTATGATAACCGAAAAGACGATCAAATACACCCGTAATAACAAAGTCATGGCATTTCTCACTCTTGAAGATCTGGTGGGAACTGTGGAAATCGTTGTGTTCCCCAGAGATTATGAGAACAATGCCCATATGATGGAGGAAGACTCCAAAGTATTTATCCAGGGACGGGTGTCTGCGGAAGATGACAAGCCCAGTAAACTGATCTGTGAAAAAATATCAGCTTTTAATGATATTCCACGGGAACTTTGGATTCAGTTTTCGGGAAAAGAAGAATATGAAAAGAAAGTACATCATCTATATCAGCTTCTCAGTCAATCGGACGGCAGCGATCAGGTAATCGTGTATCTGAGGAAAGAAAGGATGATGAAACGCCTTCCGGCGGCGCGAAATGTGCAGATTGATGACGGTCTCTTGGATATTTTGACTAAGGAATATGGTTCTGAAAACGTGAAAGTTGTGGAAAAGAGTATTGAAAAACAGAGCCGTATGCATTAAAATAAGTACAATGATTGTTTGAAAAATCATATTTTAGATAAATGAGATTAGTGGAGGTAGAGTTATGGCTAATGAAATCAAGACCATCGGTGTGTTGACAAGTGGTGGAGATGCACCTGGAATGAATGCAGCGATTCGTGCGGTTGTTCGTCGTGGATTGATTAAAGGAGTTAAGATGAAAGGTATCCTGAAGGGATATGACGGACTCCTGAATGAAGAGATCATCGACATGAGCGCGAGAGATGTGTCCGACACTATCGGACGTGGTGGTACGATTTTGTATACAGCCCGCTGTGCTGAGATGAGAACGGAAGAAGGACAGCAGCGTGCGGCAGAGATTTGCAGAAAGCACGGGATCGACGGCCTGGTTGTTATCGGAGGAGACGGCTCTTTTGCAGGTGCTCAGAAGCTGGCAAATCTGGGAATCAATACCGTAGGTGTTCCGGGAACCATCGACCTTGATATTGCCTGTACAGAGTATACCATCGGTTTCGATACTGCGGTCAATACAGCTATGGAAGCAATTGATAAGGTTCGTGATACTTCTACCTCTCATGAGCGATGCAGTATTATTGAGGTTATGGGAAGAAATGCCGGATATATTGCATTGTGGTGCGGTATTGCCAACGGTGCCGAGGATATTCTTCTTCCGGAAAAATATGATTATGATGAACAGAAGATCATCAACAATATTATAGAGAATAGAAAACGAGGCAAAAAGCATCATATCGTTATCAATGCTGAAGGTATCGGACATTCCAGCAGCATGGCAAAACGTATTGAGGCTGCTACCGGTATTGAGACCCGTGCTACGATTCTGGGTCACATGCAGCGAGGCGGAAGCCCCACCTGTAAAGACCGTGTATATGCTTCCATTATGGGTGCTTATGCAGTGGATCTTTTGCTGGAAGGAAAGACCAAACGTGTTGTAGGATATAAGAACGGAGAATATGTGGACTTCGATATCAATGAAGCTCTGGCTATGCACAAAGATATTCCGGAGTATCAGTATGAAGTTGCAAAATCTCTGTCTGCTAACTATAAAAAGTGACATTTCACCCGGAAAAGACATGGGATAAAAGACAGCGGTGTGCCGGATTGCACGGTGTGCCGCTGTCTTTTCGTAACCTTAGTTCAGATTAGCAGGAGATATTATGATAACAAGTACAAATAATGCACAAGTGAAGCAGATTATGCAGCTTAGCCGCAAGTCCAGAGAACGCAAAAAACAGGATGTGTTTCTGGTGGAGGGCGTGAAAATGTTTCGTGAAGCTCCTCGTGAACGGCTTATAAAAACGTATGTATCGGAGAGCTTTGTCTCAGATGAAGGGCATAGGAAGCTGTTGGATGGGATAGACTATGAGGTAGTGAAGGAATCGGTATTTTCTCAGATGAGTGATACGCTTACCCCTCAGGGAATTCTGACGCTTGTCAGGCAATATCACTATCGGCTGGAAGAAATGAATGGTTTGGGAGAGCCACCTTTGTATTTACTTCTGGAAGATCTGCAGGATCCCGGCAATGTGGGGACAATTTTTCGCACAGCCGAAGGAGCAGGTGTGACAGGAATCATTATGACAAAAAATTGTGTGGATATTTACAATCCCAAAACGATCCGTTCTACGATGGGGTCTATATACAGGGTTCCTTTTATCTGCGTTGATTCTGTAGAGGAGATATGGGAATGGTTTGAAAAAAATGAAGTATCAACGTATGCGGCACATTTAAAGGGGGAGAAAGACTACGACCGGGAGAATTACCGGAAAGGAACAGCATTTCTCATAGGAAATGAGGGAAACGGACTTACGGAAGAGTTGTCGAAGAAGGCAGATTATTGGATCAGGATTCCAATGAAGGGTAAGCTGGAATCTCTGAATGCCGGTGTGGCATCAGCCATTCTTATGTATGAAGCAGCAAGACAGCGAAGAACGTCCGCAGATACAGAGAGTAAAACAGAGAAAGGGGTATAATGAATGGGAAAGAAAAAAGAAAAAGAGGTTCTCAGTAAGAAAGAGATTCGACGCCGGAAAAAGAAAAAATCACTGATTATTAAAATGGTAATATTGCTTGTACTTCTGGCAATCTTAGGAGTTTGCATATTCTTTTTGGTGCGTACCATAAAGCCGGATCAGCAGGAACAGGAACCTGTTGCGCAGGAAGAAGTGACACCTTCTCAGGAACCGGAGATAGAGGTGACACCGGAAGCGACAGAAGATACATCCGTTCAGCCGGCGACAGAAGAAAAAGCGGCGGTAATGGAAGAAGCTGCTTATCTTGCAGCCACATATGATTATGATGCAGCCATCGAAAAACTGAATTCTTTGGCAGGAGCTTCAGAGGATCCGGAGATTTCTGCAAAAATAGCCGAATATCAGACAACCAGAGACAGCTGTGTTCCGGTTAATATGAATGAAGTGACTCATATTTTTTATCATTCTCTTGTCGTGGATCCGGATCGTGGATTTGCCGGGGATGACAGTCTTTCCGCGGGTTTCAAACAGTGGATGACCACAGTAGACGAATTTAATAAGATCACACAGGCGATGTATGATAATGGATATGTGCTGGTACGTCTGAGAGATCTGGTAGTCCAGACAACAGATGAAAGTGGAAATGTACATTTTACAGCAAATCCTGACCTGAAACTTCCTGCGGGAAAGAAAGCCTTTGTATTATCGTTGGATGATCTGTGTTATTATCACAGTTATGACGGACGGGGAATCGCCTCCAAAATAGTGCTGGATGAAAATGGGAAGCCAGTCTGTGAGTATGTGCAGGCGGATGGAACTACAGTCACAGGAGCCTACGACTGTGTACCACTTCTTGATCAGTTTATCGCAGAACATCCGGATGCTTCTTATAAAGGGGCGAAGGGGATGATCGCACTTACCGGATATAACGGAATTTTGGGATATCGAACAGATATTGCATATAAAACAGGAGAAAATCTTACTTCAGATCAGCAGGCATGGCTGACTGCACATCCGGAGTTTGACTGGGATAATGAATGTGCTCAGGCAAAAACAGTGGCGGATGCTATCAAAGCAGACGGCTGGGAATTTGCCAGCCATACTTGGGGACATATACGTATCGGAGATGCCAGCCTGGAAAGGATACAGACAGATACAGAAAAATGGAAAAGCTATGTAGCACCGCTTGTAGGGGATACCGATACAATTATATTCGCACATGGACAGGATCTGTCAGACTGGCATGATTACAGTGCGGACAATGAAAAATTCAGTTATCTGAAGAGCCAGGGCTTTAATTATTACTGCAATGTAGATTCTACGCAGTATTTCCTGCAGATACGGGATAATTATGTAAGGCAGGGCAGAAGAAATCTGGATGGTTATCGCTTGTGGAATGACGTTCACGGGGAGACAAACCGGACCAGTGATTTGTTTGATGCAAGCCAGATACTGGATCCGCGAAGAACGGATGTACCGGCGTTATAAGAGTGATGAAAAGAAGTGTTATATCTGAAAGAAAAACAGGTATAACACTTCTTTTTTCTTCAATTTCGTAAGAAATTGTAAGAAAAATTTAAAAAAATTACTGCTGAATTGGTATAACAAAAACAATATGTGGCTTTGCGGATACCATATGTAGGAAAGCCTGCTGTCGTCAAAGGGAAAAATATGGGGAGAAGTTTGTGTTGACAGGAAAAAGTAATTCTGCTACAATCTATCCGTAACATGATTTAATAATTATGTAACAAATTGTAAAAAGAACGAAAACATTAGGAGGTCATCATGGCAAATAGAAGTTGGAAGGCGGCAGGAATCCTGGGGAGTGTACTTGTGATGAGCGCAGGTGCAGGGACTCTGGTGTATGCAGATGGTACAACCACGGAGATTACAAATGATAATTCCACTGCTTCCGTTCTGGAAGCTGCTGATTGGGAGAATAAAGCAGCAGCAGACGTAAAAACATATGCAAATGTAAGAGTAGAAGCATCTGAGAAAGCTGACAAAGCAGGAGTGCTGCCGAAGGGAGCAGCGGCTGATGTGATAGAGCAGCAGGGAGAATGGACAAAAGTTGAGTCAGGAGAAGTTGAAGGGTATGTAAAAACAGAGTTGCTTGCATTTGCTGATGAGGCAAAAAACCTCTATGAAGGGACATATGGAAACCAGGGCGTTGTTACAGCCAGTTCCCTGAGAATTCGGAATACTCCATCGCTGGATGGAAAGCAGATCGGATCTAAAATAAAGGGAAGTACGGTAAAGATTCTGGGCCAGGAGGGAGACTGGTATCAGATTGACAATGGAGACAACAGTCCGGCGTACATGAATGCGGAGTATATTAAAATAGAAGAAGCTACAGCCATTTCTGTAGAAGAGTATCAGGCTCAGCAGGCAGCATCTGGATCTGTAGCGGCTGGATCAGGAGAACTGGATCTGTTGGCAGCAATCATCGAGTGTGAAGCCGGCGGGGAGAGTCATACCGGTAAAGTGGCTGTGGGTGCCGTAATTATGAATCGTGTACGGAGCGGTCAGTTTCCAAACAGTATCACAGATGTAGTTTATCAGAGTGGTCAGTTTTCTCCTGTAGCCAGTGGAAAACTGTCATCCGTACTTGCCAGAGGAGCAAGAAGTGATTGCTATCAGGCAGCACAGGATGCATTGAATGGATCTAATCCGATCGGAGGAGCACTCTACTTTAACAGTGGAACAGGAAAAGGACAGCAGATCGGAAATCAGCATTTCTACTAAAATATTATCTTTTGGTTTGTGTGAAAAACAGTCAGTGAGGCTGATAATAGAATATGTCGGGTAGCAATGGCAGGTCGCTTCCCGACATATTCTATTATCAGCCTTGATTTTTTCTATCACATGAATTAAAAAAATCTTACAATTATAGTTTTTATAGGGTTTTGATTGTTATTTTTCTGTAAATAGTGTATGATAAAACAATAACAAACATAATTATTGGAAATATAACCGAAATTTTCGGTAAAAAGGAGGGAGATAAGATATGGAAGCAATCTGTTGGCTTGCCATAGTGATTGTATTGCTGGTGATTGAGATTGCTACCCTGGGACTTACGACTATATGGTTTGCCGGAGGGGCACTGGTAGCCTGTATTGCAGCCTTGCTGCATGCGAATATCTGGGTACAGATTGTTCTGTTTCTTGTGGTATCTGTTCTGCTTCTGTTTTTTACGAGACCGTTGGCGGTCCGTTATATGAATAAGGATCGGACGAAAACGAATGTGGACAGCATGGTAGGAAAAGAGGCAGTGGTTACAGAAGCTATCGATAACCTGAAAGCACAGGGGGTCGTGCAGGTGAACGGGCTGGAATGGACGGCCCGATCAGAGGAAAGCCAGGAAGTAATACCAAAAGGTGCCATAGTAGAAGTAGGAAGAGTTGATGGGGTAAAACTCATTGTAAGAAAAAAAGAAGGGTGAAAGGTGGTCTATATGATGACAGGAATCAGTATATTTATTGGGTTAGTATTATTTTTTATTTTGGTGTTATTGATTGCCATGTCCTGTGTGAAGGTAGTTCCTCAGGCGAAAGCTTTTGTTGTGGAGCGTCTCGGAGCCTATCAGGGAACCTGGTCCACAGGAATTCATTTTAAAGTTCCTTTCATTGACAGAGTGGCGAACAGAGTGAATCTGAAAGAACAGGTGGTGGATTTTCCTCCGCAGCCGGTTATTACAAAAGATAATGTAACGATGCGAATCGACACGGTTGTATTTTTCCAGATTACCGATCCGAAGCTGTATGCGTACGGTGTGGAAAATCCGATTATGGCTATCGAAAATCTTACCGCTACTACATTGAGAAATATTATCGGTGATATGGAGCTGGATGAAACGCTCACATCCCGTGAAGTAATCAATACCAAAATGCGTGCTGCTCTGGATATGGCGACGGATCCATGGGGAATCAAAGTCAATCGAGTGGAACTGAAAAATATCATGCCTCCTGCAGCAATTCAGGAAGCCATGGAAAAACAGATGAAGGCAGAACGTGAACGCCGTGAATCTATCCTGATTGCAGAAGGTGAGAAAAAATCTACGATCCTTGTGGCTGAAGGTAAAAAAGAATCTGCAATTCTGGATGCGGAAGCTGAAAAACAGGCAGCCATCCTGAGAGCAGAAGCACAGAAAGAAAAAATGATCAAGGAAGCTGAAGGTGAGGCTCAGGCTATCCTGAAAGTACAGCAGGCAAATGCGGACGGTATTCGTTTCCTGAAAGAAGCCGGCGCGGATGAATCTGTTCTGACACTGAAAAGCCTGGAAGCACTGGCTCAGCTGGCGGAAGGAAAAGCTACAAAGATTATCGTACCGTCTGATCTGCAGGGACTGGCAGGACTTGCTACATCCCTGAAAGAAATCATGAGTGATAAATAATAAAAAGTTGTGGGGACTGCAGATAAGGTTGGATCCTTGTTCTGCAGTCTCATTTTTTCAGGAGGTAATATGAAACCAGTAATTGATTTAGACAAGGAATATGGAATCGTTCTGGAAGGGGGCGGTGCCAAGGGTGCGTATCAGGTTGGTGCCTGGAAAGCTCTGAGGGAAGCCGGAGTGAAGATCAAAGGGATTGCCGGAACCAGTGTAGGAGCGCTAAACGGTGCGCTGATGTGCATGGGGGATCTGGAACTGGCAGAGAGGGTGTGGAGTAATTTGACCTATTCCCAGGTGATGGATGTGGAAGATGAGAAGATGCAGCAGCTGCTGGAGCGGGAAATGCCCTTCTGGGAGGCAATCAGCAATGTATTTGAACGGATGGGAGAGGGAGGATTGGATGTAACTCCTCTCAAAGATCTGCTTCTGGAAGTGGTAGATGAGGAAAAAATTAAGGAATCCCCTATAGAACTGTATATCAAAACCTTCAGTGTGGATCAGTTCCGGGAACTGGATATTGATCTGAAGACAGTAGAGCCGGGACAGATGAAAGATTTTCTTCTGGCCAGTGCTTATATATTTCCATTGTTTAAAAATGAAAAGCTGCATGGAAAGACCTATATCGATGGTGGAGCCATCAACAATGTTCCCCTGGATTCTTTGGTTGACCGGGGATATGAGGATATTATTATGATACGGATTTTCGGAATCGGAAGAGAAAAGAGAGTGAAGATTCCGGAGGGGACGAATATCCTGACCATTGAACCGAGAGTGGATCTGGGAAATATCATTGATTTTAATCACCGAAAGAGTGTCCGAAACATGAAAATCGGATATTATGATGCAAAAAGAATGATTTATGGGCTGAAAGGGCGCATTTATTATATTGAAGAAAATCAGGAAGAGTGTTATTATTTAAAGCAACTACTGCAAATACCGGAGGCAGCTACAGCACGTTTTATGGAATGGTATCATATTCACGAAGAGAGTTCCCAGTGGCTGCGCTGTATGACAGAGATCGTACTTCCGGGAACAGCATTGGAACTGAAGCTTCCCAGAGAATGGAATTATCAGGAATTGTATCTGGCAGCTCTGGAAGCCACAGCGAAGCTCTGCAGGATATCCAAATACAGAATTTATACGGTGGAGGAACTGAGAGATGCGGTTCTGAAGAAAATGAACGGTATGACCAGAGAAGAAAAGAATGAACTTCCGGTATTTACTCTGTTTTTTGACAGAGAGGACCGGATTCAGGAGGAAAACGATATATAAGAACTGGAGGAGGAAATATTATGAATTTAAAAGGACGCCATTTTCTGACATTGAAAGATTACACGCCTGAGGAGATTTCCTATCTGCTTGATCTGGCAGCGGAACTGAAAGCCAAGAAAAAACAGGGAGTTCCTGTAGATACACTGCATGGAAAAAATGTTGCCCTGATTTTTGAAAAGACAAGTACAAGAACCCGCTGTTCTTTTGAAGTGGCAGCGCACGATCTTGGCATGGGAACTACGTATCTGGATCCAAAAGGTTCTCAGATTGGAAAAAAGGAAAGTATTGCCGATACCGCAAAAGTATTGGGAAGTATGTATGAGGGAATTGAATACCGCGGATATGGGCAGGAAATCGTGGAAGAACTGGCGAAATATGCCGGTGTTCCGGTATGGAATGGTCTGACCAATGAGTATCATCCTACGCAGATGCTGGCGGATATGCTGACGATCCGGGAAAATTTCGGAAGATTAAAGGGAATCAAACTGGTATACCTGGGTGATGCCCGTTACAATATGGGCAATTCCTATATGATTGCCTGCGCAAAGATGGGTATGGATTTTGTGGCGTGTGCCCCGAAAAAATATTTCCCGTCTGAAGAACTGGTAAAACAGTGTCAGGAGTATGCGAAAGAGTCCGGTGCTACGATCACTCTGACAGAGGATACGATGGAAGGAACAAAAGGTGCAGATGTGATCTGTACGGATGTATGGGTATCCATGGGAGAGCCGGATGAAGTATGGGAGGAGAGAATTCATGATCTCACTCCTTATAAAGTGACAAAAGAAGTAATGGCAAACGCGGGAGAAAACGCTATTTTCCTGCATTGTCTGCCGTCTTTCCATGATCTGAATACACAGATCGGAAAAGAGATGGGCGAGCGTTTTGGACTGACAGAGATGGAAGTAACCGATGAAGTATTCCAGTCCGAACAGTCCAAAGTATTCCAGGAGGCTGAGAACCGTATGCATACGATCAAGGCGGTTATGGCAGCTACATTGGGAGCGTAATTGGAGCATAGTTCATGGAATCGACAAAGACAAAAGTATTGAAAGTGCTGAGAGGCACGAATGGTTATATTTCCGGTCAGGAATTGTGTGAACAGCTGGGAGTTTCCCGGACTGCCGTTTGGAAATATATGAAACAGTTAAAAGAAGAAGGCTATGAGATTCAGGCGGTACAAAATAAAGGGTACCGCCTGGTTGAAGTGCCGGATGTGCTCGGAGAGAGTGAAATCAAAAGCCGTATGGATACCCGCTGGGTTGGACAGGAAGTTTATTTTTACGAGGAAATTGATTCTACCAATACCCAGGCGAAAAGACTGGCGGAAGATGGTGCAGTGTCAGGGACGCTGGTTGTTTCGGACTGCCAGATAAAGGGGAAAGGACGCAGAGGCCGTGTGTGGGAATCCCCGAAAGCATCTGCTATTTATATGACCCTTATGATCCGTCCGCAGATCCATCCGGAGAGAGCTTCCATGCTTACTTTGGTGATGGGGATTTCTGTGGTACAGGCCATCCGCAATGTTCTGCAGCTGGATTAAAAAGAAAGTGGTGGGAATTCTGACAGAGATGAATGCCCAGATGGATTATATTGAGTATTTGGTGATCGGTGTGGGAATCAATGCCAACATGAGAGAATTTCCTCCGGAACTTCAGGATAAAGCCACATCTTTGCAGATGGAGCTGGGGCACCCGGTGAATCGGGCAGAACTGGTAGCCGAAACCATGAAGTGCTTTGAACGTAATTATGAGATTTTCGAGAAAACACAGGATCTTTCAGGACTTCTTGAGGCATATCAGGCCGTTCTTGCCAATTATAACCAGCCGGTACGCGTGCTGGAACCGGGCAATGAATATTCCGGTATAGCAAGAGGGATCAATGAACGGGGTGAGCTTCTGGTAGAGAGAGAGAACGGTACTGTGGAAGAGGTATACTCGGGTGAAGTGTCCGTCCGTGGACTTTACAGCTATGTGTAGGAGGGAAATGCATGTATTCGGATAGAATTGTATTGTGTGGAGCCAGTGCTTATGAGCAAAAGTATTATTTCAACCAGGATTTTGATTCGCTCCCTCAGCAGGTGAAAGACGAGCTGCAGATTTTATGTGTAATGTATACAGAAGAAATCGGTGGTGTATTCACTCTGGAGTTTGATGAAGAGGGGAATCTGCAGTTCAAGACGGAAGCACTGGAAGCGGATGCTATGTATGACGAGATTGGAAGCGTTCTTCGAATCAAAAAGATTCAGGAAGAAAAGCGCGATCTTCTGGAATCTCTGGAGATGTATTACCGCGTATTTTTCCTGGGAGAAGACGTAGAAGATGGGGAGGATGCATGAAGCTTCAGATTGGAAACGTAAATCTTCAGAATAATGTAATTCTGGCACCAATGGCAGGGGTAACCGACCTGCCATTTCGTCTTTTGTGCCGGGAACAGGGTGTGGGGCTTTTGTGCATGGAGATGGTGAGTGCCAAAGCCATTTATTATAATAATAAAAATACAGAGGAGCTGATGCGGATCGAGCCGGAGGAAAATCCCGTATCCCTTCAGCTGTTTGGTTCGGATCCTTATATTATGAGTGAAATGGCAAAAAGGATCGAAGAAAAGCCCTTTGATATTCTGGATATCAATATGGGATGTCCGGTTCCCAAAGTAGTCAATAACGGAGAAGGGTCGGCACTTATGAAAAATCCGGCTTTGGTTCGGGACATTGTGTCTGCCATGGCGAAAGCTATTAAAAAACCACTGACAGTAAAAATCCGAAAGGGATTTGATGAGGAAAATGTCAATGCCGTAGAAATTGCAAAAATTATAGAAGACAGCGGCGCGGCGGCAATTGCTGTTCATGGAAGAACCAGGCAGCAGTATTATTCGGGAAAGGCAGACTGGGATATTATCCGGCAGGTAAAAGACGCCGTTTCGATTCCGGTTATCGGAAATGGAGATGTAGATTCTCCCGAAAGTGCTGAAAGGATGATCCGGGAGACGGGATGTGACGGAATTATGGTTGGACGGGCTGCTCAGGGAAATCCATGGATTTTCCGACAGATCACCCATTATCTGGATACCGGGGAATTACTTCCCCGACCGGAGCTTTCGGAAGTGAAGCAAATGATTCTCCGGCATGCACAGCTTCAGTTACAGTATAAAGGAGAATATACAGGAATCCGCGAAATGCGAAAACATGTGGCATGGTATACGGCAGGCTATCCACATTCTGCAAAACTTCGTGCAGCGGTAAATGAAATCGAGACGATGGAACAGCTGCTTCGTATGATTGAGGCGTGGGAGTAATTTGTACAGATTATAGGAGAATTATATAGAAATCTGATGAGTTCCATGTAGGGATTCTGCTGGGATTCTGCAGGGAGAAAAGCCAGGGTTGTTTCATGAAGAATAATTGATAATAATAAATACTGCATTTTTACGAGGGATAGGGAAGCTATACATATTTTCCATATCCCTCGACTTTTT
>SFGF01000081.1 GCA_004556655.1 Lachnospiraceae bacterium
TTTTAAGGATCTTTCGATCGTTCGTTTTATGATTTTTAAAAGAACTTTCGAGGAATGTGTTTCACTGTTCAGTTATCAAAGATCGTTTTATCTTACTGTTTCACAGACAGCTTTAATATTTTATCATGTTGTTTTCGACTTGTCAAGAACTTTTTTCAACTTTTTTAAGTTTTATTTCGTTCTATTCTGTCCGCCGCAACTCTGATATCATATCACATCGTTTCATAGATGTCAACAAGTTTTTTCATTTTTCTTGTTTTTTTGTTTTACCATGACATCTCTTGCGAAACAGCTTTTGTATAATACCATTCAGTTCCAGATTTGTCAACAAGCTTTTTTAAATTTTACGCAAATACTCTCATAATTATCATCATCAGGTAATTCCTATCATAAATCCAAATCAATACCGGATCTTCCCTAATAGTATTCATCAGATATCCTCCTATTTCTGTACCACATAAAAGAGTAATAATCAGAAAGAAAATCCATATCCACAGAATTCCCTGAACGATCCCAATCACGATTCCTCCCAGTCGATTCAGGCTCCCAACTACCGGAAGTTCTGTAAGAATATCGACAGCATACAGAATCATTTTTACAATGAGAATAGTAAGAACAAATGATATCACAAAGGCTATGCCATTAATAATGGCATAAGCCAGATAGCCTGCAAGATAATCCGCGAAACTATCTGCAGCCATCTGGCTATATCCTTCTGTATTATTATTTTCCGCCAGTTTTTCTTTCATAGTTTTCGGAAGCGGCAGCCCATCTATCAATTCCTGTTCCGAACTTATAGATACTTCCATCTGTTTTTCGATTTTTTGAATAAGGATTTCCCAGCATCTCTGTTGTATCTCTTCCTGCCAACTTGTCTTTTCCCTGATAAAATCTCCCACATAAGGATTCAGCCAGGATGTCACACCAATTACAATGATAAAAAATACCATGGATATAGCAGTCCTTACCATTCCTTTACGAAATCCCTGAATAGCAAATACTGTCAGAACGATCAGCAATATCCAAAACAGCCAGCTCATGTCTCATACTCCTGTCTATTCCAGTCTGTTTTCACAGTCGGATCTTTTTTGTTTATTTCAGTTTTATCGTTTCCACTCCGCCATCCAGAACCGCCATATATCTGTTTCTGGCGACTTTAAAGAAGCTCTGCAGATTTCCTTCTTTTATAGCTCCCTGATATCTGCAAACTCCTTTTGTGGTGTAAACAGCGAACTCATTATTATTATAAAGCAAAATCTGATCTTTACTAATCGCCATATGATCAAAGGCCATATCAACTCCTGTACTGCATTCCAATTCTCCGCGGCTATTATAAATATCCATCCGATAATCAGATGATTTTCCCGTCTCTCTGCATACTATACCTATGTAAGAATCATCACTGCATACAGCCAGGATTTCATCCTCCACTTTTACCGTTTTCACTTCTTCCGGTATCTGTTTCCCCTGGTAAATTTCAAATCCGTCATCCCTAAATGCAACCGCACGGGAATTTCCTAAATATTCCACGTCCGGCACCAGTGTCCCAGCATAAGTATAACCACTTACCATATTGTCCATCTGATTCTGACCGGTATTGCCAAAATTATAAAATGCCACATAACTTGCCGGTTTGTTATTCTCGACTTTCAAATATGACACGCACAGAAGAAGACCGTTATCAGAAATTGCCAGATCCACAGGATAACCAGGACTGTCTACTCGGGTTTTGCCCGTAACGATTTCTTCGCCATCCACATCATACAAGTTAATCCATGTTGTCTCTCCATCTTCTAAAACAGCTGCCACCACTCCCTGACCGGCAACTTTTGCTTTTAAAACAGGCATGCCGGTCTGTATGCTGCCTTTCTTTCCAGACATATTAAAAACACTCATAGTTGTTCCGTTCTTACCATACACTACGCAATATTCTCCACAGATATCCACCATCGGATTATCAATCGTCTGTGGCTCATTCCACAGGATTTCTCCCTGTCTGCTCAGGAGAGAGACCTCATCTCCGCCATACTTTAATATATTATCACCAAATTCTATATAATTTGTGGAAATGGTATCCTCCTGCACAGTTTCTGTCACCACTTTATACCCTGAATACGTCCAATGATCCATCAGGTACTTTCCCCCAATAATCAAAAATACGCATACGATGATAATACCTGCCGTCAGCAGCAATGCCTTTTTTCCCCTTAACTCTTTCATCTTCTGTTTAATTTTCATACATTCCCCTTATCTGTTTATCCTTTCTAAAAATCCGGAATATTTTCCGACCTTATACCCATCTTACTCTGTATATCATAGCACATTGTCCAATGCTCGGCAATTCCAATTCCAAAGCACCGTTATAACAAACAGGATTCCGCACTCAACATATACTTCTACTCAGGGAGCACAAGTTTCTGTCCTGCATATATAATGTCTTCCGGCGAGATACCATTGAGTCTACAGATTTCTTCCACCTTCGCTATTGTTCCATAATACTTTTTACTGATACTGGTAAGGGTATCGCCTTTTTGTATAATATATTCATCCCCTCCAGCTGTTTGTCCCTCTGTCATCATTGCTGCCGATGCATCTGTCTCTGACGAGGACTGTCCTGTCATCTCCGCCTGCTCATTTTCTCCAACCAGATTTTGATCTGCTGCATCACTTTCGGCATTCTCCTGACTCACATCCTGTCCTCCTGTGGTGTCTGTATCTGTCTCCGTTTCCGTCTCTATCTGAGTATCTTCTGTATTGTTTTCTTCATTTGTTATATTTTGCGGATTCATATCCTGCATAGAAATCAACGGCTCATCATTAGTTTCTGCTGCCTGCGCACTGGCTTCTTTTGCAATTTCTTCCTGTTGTTCCGCTTCCTGACCGGTTTCTAAAATTCCCAGTGTCTCACTCATATTTTGATAACTGTTAAAAAAAGTAATCCCCAGAGCAAGTGCAGCAGCGACGGTACATCCTCCCAAAGTCCATACCATACGGCTATTTTTCTGATTTTCTTTACCGATTACTGTTTTCTCCGTCTCTCGATCTGTCATTTTATTTGTTTTTCTGTTTTTGGAAATATCCTTCTTTTCATAATTTTGTTTTACTGCCTTTCTGAAATCCATCACCGCCCGATCCGGTACTTTCTCCGTCTCCTCAATAGATTTATTCTGGCTCATCTCTATCATATACGCCTGCATGGGTTCATTTTTCTCGTAATATATATAATACCCCGGCTGCCGATTCAGCTGATTATTCTCATAAACAAAGAATGCTTCTTCCCACTCACCGGGCTCAGCCACAAAAAGCACTTTGTCATTTCCCGCGAAATGATTCAGATGGGTCTTCAAAAGCACCTCATTGATCTGCATATTAAATCCCGGCAAGCTTATAAACCATCCCACAATTTCCTGCTGAGGAAAATATTTTCTGCTGTCTTCATAGACCTGGCCCCAGACTTTATCACTGAACACAATATGTTCCGGTGACACTTCCATGTTCCGAATCTGCAGCGCACTTTTAATAAATAAATAGGCATTTCCCTCTGCCCAGTGATACTGTCCCAGAAGTATGGCGACTTTTCCTCCTTCCTCCGGTATACGGGATATTTTCTTCAAAAAAGTATAGGCGTAATCTTCGATATAGATTTTCTGTTGTCCCTTAATTTCTCCTATTTGTCTGATGTTATTGGGAATACGGAAAAATTTTTCATTCCCTTCTGCCTGTTTCTGATCTTCTTTATAGATAATCTCTATCATACCATTCACCCCTTTTGGGCATCAGCATACCATGGTTTACCTGCGGAATTTATCAGATTATGAAAGTCATCACGCTTTTTTTGACGACAAATTTTCCCTGAATTTCCTGAATATTCCATGGTAAGGGTGGGTAAAATAAACATAGGAATAATAAGAAAGGATGAGCATCCCATGACCTTAAAGCGTTCGGTATTTTATATAGATGAGAAAAAAGATACAGCCAGCAGCGAACTTGCACATATATTAGGAAAATGCATTGGAAACGTAGATCGTCCATGGGACAAAATTGTCTTTGTATGTATCGGAAGTGACCGAATCACCGGAGATAGTCTTGGTCCTTTGGTGGGGCACCAGCTTTCCAGATATCACTGGAAAAATATTTATGTATACGGTACACTGAATGAGCCTGTTCATGCATTGAATCTCGAAACCACCCTGGAACAAATAAAAGAAAGACATCCCTCTGCGCTTTATATCGCAGTGGATGCCTCTCTTGGTTCTCAAAAACATGTAGGTTTTATATCGGTAGGCACAGGCTCCATCTGTCCCGGTGCCGGTGTTCATAAATCTCTGCCTCCTGTAGGCGATATTTTTATCACTGGCATTCTGAATGTATCCGGTACCTTCGAACATTTTCTCCTTCAGACCACCCGATTATCCTCGGTGGTTCAAATGGCTGAAATCATCACAGCAGGAATAGAAGAAACCTTTGCCTATCCTTACGAAAAACGACGTCTTCTTCCAGACACATGGTTCCAGCCCGAAGAAAGCGGTCGGCGCCTTTGCTGGGCAAATGATACCGGCTTTGCTGCATTGTCCATCGAATCCAGTTCCGGGATCATATCCTGAATGGCATCTGCCCTGGGAATTCTGGCAAATACTTGTCTCATGAGCCACGCAGCCGGCCGTCCCCAGAATCTGTTCTTTAAAACATGGGAGTAGTGTTCCGCAATCTCTCTTGAACCACAGTATTTATCCGTGAGACAGATCACATAAGTCTCCGGATAACGGGGCGGGATCACAGACACCGGCCACATATGCTTTGTTATTACTTCTTTTTCTACTTTATTCAACTTAAAATATTTTTTCGCATTCAGATATGCCGCAACCGGATGTGTAATCGCATGAAGGCGGTCACCCGTCAGTTTTCTGTGTTTCCTCCAGTCATATAAAAACAGATCATGGAGCATGCCTCCTCTGGCAGCTGATCTGGCATCCAGACCCAGATATCTGCAGATACGAAAATTATTATAAGCAACATTAAGACAATGTTCATAACAGTCCGTCTCACAGTGCTGATAATAATCTTTCATCTGCAGCACAACCGGATGTGTGACAATATCCTTAATACACTCGTAAAATTCCAGATTCAGTTGCGCTGTCTCACGCCTTTTTTTTCGTACGTCCGCCGGCGATATTCTGGGCCGCGGAACCGGTAACACTGTCATGCCAGATATTCCTTTACCTGTTCGTATACACCCTGTCCATCCAATTTGTATAATTTCAGCAGATCCCATGCAGGACCGGATTCACCAAATACATCCTGAATACCGATCTTCAGTACCGGTGTCGGTGCTTTTGCAGCCAGCGCATCGCAAACTGCACTTCCGAGACCGCCGATTACAGAATGTTCTTCCACCGTAACCACTTTACCAGTCTCTCTTGCAGCTTCTGCTACCAGTTCTTCATCCAGCGGCTTGATAGTATGGATATTGATCACTTTCGCCTCAATTCCATCTGCTGCCAGTTTTTCTGCTGCTTCCATCGCAGATGTCACGCAAAGTCCCGTAGCAATAATAGCTACATCTTTTCCTGCTCTGAGAACAACGCCTTTTCCCAATTCGAACTTATAATCCGGTCGATCATTGATTACAGGCACTGCCAGTCTTCCAAAACGCATATATACAGGTCCATCATGTTCATAAGCCGCTTTTACTGCTGCCTGTGCTTCCACATCGTCAGATGGATTAATCACTACCATTCCCGGTATTGCACGCATCAGAGCCATATCCTCATTACACTGATGGGTTGCACCGTCTTCTCCTACGGAAATACCTGCATGAGTAGCCCCGATTTTCACATTCAGGTGCGGGTATCCAATGGAATTTCTCACCTGTTCAAAAGCACGCCCTGCCGCAAACATAGCAAAGGAACTGGCGAACGGAACTTTTCCTGCTGCCGCAAGCCCTGCAGCCACACTCATCATATTGCCTTCTGCAATACCGCAGTCAATATGACGTTCCGGAAATACTTTCTTGAACATACCTGTTTTTGTAGAAGCCGCAAGATCGGCATCCAATACAACGATTTCCTCATGTTCTTTTCCCAGCTCAACCAATGCTTTACCATAACTTTCTCTGGTTGCAATCTTCTTTACTTCTGACATAATGCTTCACCTGCCTTTTCCAGTTCTTCCATAGCTAATGCATACTGTTCATCATTCGGTGCCACTCCATGCCATCCGGCCTGGTCTTCCATGAAAGAAACACCTTTTCCCTTGATAGTCTTTGCGATAATAGCTGTAGGCATTCCCTTGGTCTCTCTGGCTTCTTTGAATGCAGCATCAATCTGGTCAAAATCATTTCCGTCAATTGTAATTACATGGAAATTAAATGCCTCAAATTTTTTGTCAATCGGATATGGGGAACATACATCATCAAGCCGTCCGTCAATCTGAAGATCATTATTATCCACGATCACTACAAGATTATCCAGTTTACGGAATCCAGCCAGCATGGAAGCTTCCCAAACCTGCCCTTCCTCAATCTCACCATCACCCAGAAGTGTATATACTCTATAATCCGCATGGTCAATTTTACCTGCAATCGCCATTCCTACTGCCGCAGAAATTCCCTGTCCCAGAGAACCGCTGGACATATCCACGCCCGGAATATTCTTCATATCCGGATGGCCCTGAAGATAAGAACCGATATGACGCAAAGTCACAAGGTCTTCCACAGGAAAATATCCTTTCACTGCTAATGTACTGTAAAGACCCGGTGCAGTATGTCCCTTTGATAACACAAAGCGATCACGATCCTCTTTTTTCGGATTTTTCGGATCTACATTCATTTCCTCAAAATATAAATATGTAAAGATGTCAGCCGCAGAGAGAGATCCACCCGGATGTCCTGCTTTTGCTGAGTGGACAGATGTTACAATACCCTTACGGACTTCAACTGCTGTTTTCTGAAGTTCCAGTTTATTCATTCTGATCTCCTTTCTCAGTTACCCTGCCGAGACCGTGCAGAAAGCTCCTGCCAGTCTTCCACTTGTTTTTTAACATCAAACGCTATCAGTATGCCATATTTTCTCCGTTGATGCAATATTCAAGTTTGTTTTTTCCGGTACATTTTCAAGTACAGTAATATTATTCCCCAAATACCGCTTTATAATCCGCTTGAAATTTGGCAATTCCTGCATCTGTCAGAGGATGTTTTGTCATCTGCTCCAATACAGAGTATGGAACTGTTGCAATATCAGCTCCGGCCAGAGCACAGTCCGTTACATGAATTGGATTTCTTACGCTGGCAGCAATGATCTGCGTATCAATGCCTGCCACATCAAAAATTTCTGCAATCTCACGAATCAGATCCACACCTCTTACAGAAATATCATCCAATCTTCCAAGGAATGGAGATACATAGGTTGCTCCCGCCCTTGCTGCCAGAAGTGCCTGATTGGCTGTAAAGATTAAAGTAACATTTGTCTTAATACCCTCTGCAGTCAAAGCTTTGCAGGCTTTCAGACCTTCTACGGTCATAGGAATTTTTACTACCATATTCGGATGAATCGCTGCAATCTCTTTTCCTTCTTTAATCATGCCTTCTGCATCTACAGTTGTGGCTTTCACTTCCCCGCTGATCGGTCCGTCTACGATAGATGTAATCTCTTTGATAACCTCTTTAAAAGCTCTTCCCTCTTTTGCGATCAGAGATGGGTTTGTAGTTACTCCACAGATGATACCCATATCATTCGCTTTTTTAATGTCTTCCACTTTTGCTGTGTCAATAAAAAATCTCATTGCTTACCTCCCGCTTGATTTAGATCTTACCGAATCCCTTTGTTTACGTTTACAGTATAACAGGAAACTTTTTCAGGTCAACCTCCTTTCATTTTTATTAATTGATATATTTATTAATAATATTATTTTATTAGTATTGAATTTACGAAATTATAGGGGAAAATAGGATTGATATTTCATGTTTTTTATTGGTTTAGATGGAAAAAGAGCAAAATTATTAATAATAATTCTACTCTTTTCATTTAAAATTACTTTTTCTTTTTCTACCGAAAGATGGGTATCCACTGCTGCCTCTCACAATCAATTTCGGCTCATATTCTATATGAAAAATGCTGGTGGGTTCATCCCCGTTTCGATAGGTTTTTTGTGATTCTATTTTTTTCAGAATAATGTCACAGGCATCCCGACCTTTCTGAGGCACAAAATGCTCCACCGTCGTAAGACCGATCGTATGGAACCGGGAAAACAGCGTATTATCACATCCGACCACAGACATATCTCCCGGTATGCGATATTTCTTTTCAATCAGTGCATCCATGGCTCCGAAAGCCATCATATCATTCAGGGCGGCAATGGCCGTAACCGGATGACCTTCTTTCAAAAGTTCCCTCGTCAGATCATACCCCATCCGGTACTCCGATTCGATACCCGGTATCACTGTATCCGCCTCATCCGCATAAGCTTTTACGATCACCCGGTCAGACAATCCTGCTTTTTCAAACTCCATCAAAAAGCCTTCCACTCTTTTCTGACGCTGATGCTGACGGGCTGTCAGCGGAGGCGCAATAAAAGCCACCTCCCTGTGTCCCAATTCCAGGAGATGACGGGCCATCAAAATCCCCGGTTTGCGATTGTTAATGGCAACTGCATCAATTTCAAATTCATCTTCCCGATTACTGATGACTACCACAGGAATTTCACGGGACAACTCCTCCACCTGTTTTCCGAAGCTGGGATTACAGGCATAGATAATCCCCAACGGCTGCACTTCCCTCATCATTCGCAGATAGTTTTCTTCAATTTTCAGATCTCTTTGAGTATTGCAGACAAAGACTCCGTAACCATAATCCTTTGCTACCGCTTCAATCCCCTGAAGGAGCATCACATAATAGGGATTGGTCAGGGTAGGGCAAAATACCACCAGAAGTTTCCGGGATTTTCCAGACTTGCGGACTCGCTGCCTGGGAAGCTGATAACCCAGTTTTTCTGCCGCTTCCGTCACTTGTCGAATCGTGTCTTTGGAAAATGTTACATTATATTTTTTATTCAATACCATGGAAACGGTAGCCTGAGAAACACCTGCTTCACGGGCTACATCCATGGACGTTGCTTTCTTCTTAGAGGCCATGGCACGCTTCCTTTCTTTTGAATCTTTACAGTTCCACTCTTCCTTCCAGCGCCCTTAAAAGCGTCACTTCATCAATATATTCCAAGTCTCCGCCAACCGGAACTCCGCTGGCGATCCGGCTCACTTTGATTCCGGTGGGTTTGATGAGCTTACTGATATACATGGCCGTAGTCTCGCCTTCCAGACTGGAATTGGTGGCAATGATCACCTCATCCACATCTTCCTGCAGACGATGCATCAGTTCTTTCAGTTTAATATCATTGGGTCCAATCCCCAACATAGGAGAAATGGCACCATGCAACACATGGTACACACCCTCGTACTTTCCTGTTTTTTCATATGCTGCCAGATCTCTCGTATTTTCCACCACCATGATCTGCTTATGATTTCTCTTCGGGTTGGCACAAATCGGGCATACATCCTGATCCGTAAGCGTAAAACATTCTTTACAGTACCGTACATTGGAACGGGCACCAGTCATGGCACCGGCCAGCTGCTCTACCTGTTCCTGGGGCATATTGATAATATGAAATGCCAGCCGCTGTGCGGATTTAGCACCAATTCCAGGCAATCTGGACAGCTGCTCGATCAGTTTATTGATATGAGTACTATAATATTCCATCTCAGAATGGTAAGCCTCCACCCATACCGCCAAAACCACCAGTCAGTTTGGACATGACAGCCTGTGTCTCTGCTTCCATCTTACGGAGCGCTTCATTGGTTGCTGCCATAATGAGATCTTCCAGCATCTCAATGTCATCCGGATCCACTACTTCTTCTGCCAGTTTCACCTTTGTTACTTCTTTTTTGCCGGTTACGGTAACTTCCACTGCACCGCCTCCGGCCGTTGCCGTAAATTCTTTTTCTTCCAGGGCCTTCTGATTCTCTTCCATCTGTTTCTGCATCTTCTGAGCCTGTTTCATCAGATTGTTCATATTGCCAGGCATTCCCATTCCGCCTGGAAAACCACCGCGTTTTGCCACTAGGGTATCCTCCTTTATAATTCGTCATCCGATTCATCTTCTACTATAATGTCCATATGAATCGACTGTTTTAATATATCATCAACGGAAATCTCTGCCAGATTCTTATGGGTTTCTCCCTTTTTCAGAACCAGCTCAACTTCCACCGATTTTCCTATTTGTTGAGCAATGATTGCTTCAAGAAGTTCCTTTTTTCCCGGATCATTCACACAAGTCTGTGCCAGATCATTGGAAAATTCCACATAAAGTTTGTTTTCACCGGTACTTCCGTTGTATTTGGGCACCGCAGTGCTCAGAAATGACTTAAACATCCCTTCTGTCTGCCCCACAATACTTCTCCAGTTGTTTTTTACCCGCTGCAGATCTTCCGGTGCTGCTTTTTCCGGTTTCGGTGCTTCCGCTATTTCAAAATGATCCTCCGTATTCGGGTATGCTCCTCCCGGCATATTACCCGAATTCCTATTCGCTCCGGAAACTACAGGGATTCCCTGTTCCATTTTTTCTTCCAGAATCCGTATCCGATCCAGCACAGAATCCAGATTCGTCTCCATGGCAGGTTTACATAATTTTATCAATCCAATCTCTACCATGACTCTCTTCTGAGAGGCATAGCGAAGCTGATTGGACAATTCCGAAAGCACACGGATATACCGCATCAGTGTATCCGTATCTACCATCTGACTTTCTTCTTTCAGTGCTTTCAGATTTTCTGAAGATACATCCAGCACTTCCTCTGCATCCCCGGATGTTTTTACCAGAAGAAGATTTCGCATATACCAGGTAAAATCTGCTACAAACTGGGTCAGCTCTTTTCCTCCGGCAATCAGCTCTTCCAACATATGGATACAACCGGTAATATTTCCCGCCAACACCTGCCTGAGCAGCTTGCTGAACACCTCTGTATCCACCGTTCCCAGTATCTCAAGAACCTTATCATAGGTCAGCTCCTGTCCCAGATAGAATGCAATACACTGATCCAGAAGACTGAGGGCATCACGCATGGATCCGTCCCCCGCCTTTGCAACATAACGCAGAGCCTTTTCTTCCGCCTGCACTCCTTCTTTATCCATCAATTCCTGAAGTCTTCCGGCAATGGTATCGATAGAAATTCTGTGAAAATCATATCTCTGACATCTGGACAGAATCGTAACCGGAATCTTGTGTGCTTCTGTCGTCGCCAGAATAAAGATAACATAAGACGGAGGTTCCTCAAGTGTCTTTAAAAGGGCATTGAATGCTCCTGTTGACAGCATATGAACCTCGTCGATAATATACACCTTATATTTTCCCTGAGTCGGGCGATAGGCAACCTCTTCCCGAATCTCACGGATATTGTCCACGCCGTTGTTGGAAGCGGCGTCAATCTCTATTACATTCATGGATGTTCCCGCCATGATCTCTTTGCAGGTTGCACATTCATTGCATGGGCTGCCATTGACGGGATGTTCGCAGTTGACGACCCGGGCCAAAATCTTGGCCACGGTCGTCTTACCTGTTCCACGGGTACCGCAAAACAAAAATGCGTGCCCGATTCTTTCCGCCTGAATCTGATTCTTCAGGGTTGTTACAATATGCTCCTGCCCTTTTACATCTTCAAAAGTATTCGGGCGGAACTTTCGATACAGAGCAGTATAGCTCATGGAATCTCCCCTTATCTAAAAAATGCCTTTTTATGATCAGTCTCCGAAGCTGATTCCGATTCTCTTTGCATCTTTGATTTCCTGTGCATCAGGAGTAACCACTTTCAATTTTCCTGCACATTCTTCCAGAGGTACTTTCTTGGTCTTTCCATTTACGATACCAACCATGTATCCGTAATCATCGTTCATGATCAGTTTTGCAGCAGCAGAACCAAGACGGGTAGAAAGTACACGATCATACGGACAGGGGCTTCCGCCTCGCTGTGTATGTCCCGGAACCGTAACACGTATTTCCATACCGGTACGTGTCTCTATTTCTTTTGCAATTTTATAAGATATGGATGGATATTTCTTCGCATCCTCTTCCTGTTTTTTCTTCAGTTCTTTCTTTGACAGTTTTGCGTCCTCTTTGGAAATGGCACCCTCTGCCACAGCCAGGATCGTGAATCCGCTTCCTCTTTTTCTTCTCTTTTCGATGGCATCCACCACTTTATCAATGTCATAAGGAATCTCAGGAATCAGAATTACATCAGCGCCGCTGGCAATACCTGCATACAGTGTCAGCCATCCAACTTTATGTCCCATAACTTCTACAATAAACACACGATTATGAGAAGATGCAGTGGTATGGATACAGTCGATTGCTTCTGTCGCAATATTGACAGCACTGTAGAAACCGAAAGTCATATCTGTACCCCAGATATCATTGTCAATGGTCTTCGGCAGATGAATAATATTCAATCCTTCTTCTCTCAGCAGATTCGCTGTTTTCTGGGTACCGTTTCCACCCAGAATTACCAGACAGTCAAGACGAAGCTTGTAATAGTTCTGCTTCATAGCTTCTACCTTGTCCAGACCTTTTTCATCCGGTGTACGCATCAATTTAAACGGCTGACGGGATGTGCCCAGAATCGTGCCGCCTCTTGTTAAAATACCGGAGAAATCTTTTGAAGTAAGCATACGGTAATCACCATAGATCAATCCTTTATAGCCGTTCATGAAGCCGTACACTTCCAGCTCTTCCAGATTGTTAGCCAAACCTTTTACAACACCGCGCATGGTAGCGTTCAGTGCCTGACAGTCGCCTCCGCTTGTCAATAAACCTATCCTTTTCATTCTTCTTCACGTCCTATCATTTAATTTTATTCTCTGCCGGATCACTCCATCGGGCAGGAATTTATGTTTATTATAAATGATTTTTCCAAATCTCACAATACTTTATACGTTTTCTTTTTTGACGACCGGGGGAACGGACAGGGCATCGGACAGGGGACATCGGACAGGGGACAGACACAATGTCGTTTAGTTAACAATAAAAGAAACGATTCCTGTCCATATAAGTTATTACTGATTTTACTTTAAATACTTATCATGAACAATGCCACTTAGTAG
>SFGF01000082.1 GCA_004556655.1 Lachnospiraceae bacterium
TTTGCCATATAATAGGATGCGGATGGGGTGTTTGTAACGCTTTTCCGTTTCCAGAATCAGCTTGGCATCTTCCTCTGTCAGACAGACCGGCTTTTCCACAAATACATTCATACCCTTCTCCATAGCTGCCACTGCATGACTCACATGCAGGTAGCTGGGCAGACAGATATGTACAACATCCAGTGACTCTTTCTCTATCAGTTCCATACCAAACTGATAGGTTCTGGCGTTTGGGAAATAGGAAGCAGCCTTATCTAGAAAATCTTTTCTGCAATCTGCCAACGCTACTACCTCTACGTCCATCTGGGAAGACAATGCCTTTAGCGAAAGATAATGTGTGGTTCCCATTCCTCCACATCCGATTACACCAACTTTCACACATTCCACCTCTTTCTTTTTTGTTTGTCCAGTGACTTAACTATTATGTTAAAAAATAAAAGCTAAACATGTGTTTTTCAACTTTTTTTCTCTGTTTAACTTTATTGCTTAACATTTAGCTTGAATATAGATTATCACGTTTTCATTAATGTGTCAATATTATTTGTTGTGTATTTTGCTTTCCCTTGGCATATTCTGCTATTTATAACTATTTTTATTGCATTTCCTTGTGCATATCGCTACATATCATTCTTATTCCGTCGTTCTTACTATTTGTTCTGTCAATATTATCTTCTCAACCCGTTTATTTTTCTGTATATTTTATTTATATCACTATATATTTTGAATATTTCCATTTATTTATACAATTTATATCTTTTTCATCTTTTTGAAAACACTTATTGCTTATTTTTGCATTCTATGATACGATATTTTTGATAAAGTCACTGGACTATTATAAAAGATTGGAGGTGAAAACATAATGAAATTAGTCAATCAACAGTTCATCAAGGATACCAATATGAAGCATCTTTATACTTCTATCTATTCTTCTCCCGGAATATCAAGAGCCAATCTTGCCAAGCAGACGCATCTGAGTAAAACGACTGTTTCCACGCTGGTTGACGAACTGATTGAACGCGAATTTATACTTGACAGCGGGATCAGCGACTCCGATTCCATCGGCAGAAAACCAAATTGCCTGCATGTGAGGACAAACAGTTATTATGTACTGGTTCTTAACTGGGTGGAAAACACAGTCTATGCATGCCTGGTCGATATAGCAGGAACTTCTGTATTCAGTGAACAATACCAGCTGAATCCCAGTGATACTTATATTGCCTGTTCATCGTCCTGCCTTTATCATTCTATATTGAACCATTATGATTCCAAACGAATTTTGGGCATCTGTGTAGTTGTATCTGCCATGATCGATGCTGCTCACAATGAAGTATATTCTACCACACTCAGCCTGCTCGATACCGAAAGAGAGAATCTGATTGATTCACTGCGAGTTGCATTTCCTGAGTTTTCCGTTGCTCTCTTGGAAGATACTGCATGTTATTCTTATGCAGAAAAAATCTATGCCGGAATTGAAGAAAAGAATTTTGCATTTTTAAACTTCAGCAGAGGAATCGGCGCAACGCTCTTTATAGAAGGAAATATGCTCGGTAAAGCCAGTGGTTCTTTTACCCAGTTCGGTCATTATTCTCTCAATCCAAACGGAGCTTTATGTGCTTGTGGTAATCATGGGTGTTTGGAAACTATGATTTCAGAAAACCGATTAAAATCGCGAATTTCCGAATTTGGTTCAATTTCTTCCTTGGAAATGCAGGATTACGTTACTTTTTCCGATTTAGGAAAAGCCGTCACCTTCCGGGATCCAACTGCTATTACCATGGTACGTCAGATGGCATGGGAACTGGCACAGGCGCTGGGAAATCTGATTTGTACCGTCAATCCTTCACTGATCGTACTGGGAGGAAAAATACCTCCTCTTGGAGAATTATTCCTAAATGAAGTCCGAAACGGATTGAAAAGCACTGGTTTTCGCAAAATGGTTGATTCTGTAACTGTGCGTTATTCAAAACTCCCAAGCGATTCTTTTATAAACGGTGCAATGAAATATTTTTTTGATATTCATTATAGTTTTACCGATAACAATACTTCTTCTTTTTTCATCGGTTAACTAAAAAGACCGCTTTCATTCTCGTTTTGTTTATGATATGGTAATAATAAAAATAAGCTAAGAAGGCAGGTCCCTATGAAACTTGTAAACCAACAAATTATAAAAAATAACAACCTTAAAATACTGTATCGACATATTCAGCAAACGCCCGGTATTTCCAGGGCTCAGCTATCCAAACTGACGGGGCTCAGCAAAACAACAATTTCTTCTCTAGTAGATGAACTGATTGAACGTAAATTTGTTCAAGATACAGGAATCCTTGACGATACTTCTTCTGTAGGTCGTAAGCCAAATGGCCTTCAGCTTCTACATAATCACCATTATGCAGTTGTTATTGGATGGAATTCTAAAAATGTCAGTGCAAAGCTGGTGGATATTTGTGGCGTTATCGTAAAAGAAATCTATCAGCCCTACTATGAAAATGATTCTTATGTATCATGCTCACGAGTGCTTTTAGATAAAATTCTGGAAGAAGATGTTTCCAGAGATCAGATTTTAGGAGTGTGCATCGTGATTCCTGCTATGATTGATGCAGACCGCATGAGTATTTTCACGACAACCCTGGATATTTCATCAAAGGACAGTCCCGATCTACTCACAAATATTCGATCCACTTTTTCGGATTTTCCATTGTCCATATTGAATGATACTGCCTGTGCCGCATATGCAGAGAAAGTATACACACGAATCACTCAGCAGGATTTTGCTTACATCAATTTTCAGCATGGTATCGGAGCTGCGCTTTTTATCCACGATAAACTGCTGGGTAATGCAACTGCATCCTATACACAGTTCGGTCATTATTCTATTGATCCGGATGGCAAACAATGTTCTTGCGGCAATAAAGGATGTCTGGAATTGATGATAAGCGAAGATTCTCTGAAAGAACGCCTGGTCCAGGCAGGATGCCAGTCCTCTCTCCGGCAGAATTCCAAAATAACATATGCGGATTTAAGTTCTGCTGCCCTTTACGGAGATCCGGCTTCTCAAAAAGTGATTCGTGATATGGCAAAAGATTTTTCTATAGCACTGCGAAATCTTGTCTGCCTTGTACATCCAAAACTTATTATTATTGGAGGTAAAGGAAAAGATCTCGGACCATTCTTTCTCGAAGAAATATCTTCTCGACTAAAAGAAACAGGTTTTCAACGAATGCTTGATTCCGTTCAGATACGATACAGTTTTTTGGATTCTACTGCCTATTTTGTAGGTGGTATGAAATATTTTTTTGATATTCATTATGATTTTACACAGAATCTGACCGGTTCCTTTTTTATCGGTTGATTCTTCACCATAGGAGGTAACATAAGAAATGAAAAAACTGAGAGCTGCAATTGTAGGCTGCGGAAGAATTTCCGTATGTTATGAAGATGCTTTCCACCGCCTTTCCGATCAGGTAGAATTAGTATATGCCGTAGATAAGAATCCGGAACTGGCGAAAGCATTTGCTGAAAAATTTGGCTGTTCCTTTACTACTGATTTCGATGAAATTCTGGATAAAAATATTGACGTTGTACATCTTTGTCTTCCGCACTATCTTCATCCGATCATGGCCATCAAGGCAATGAAAGCCGGAATCAACGTACTGACTGAAAAACCCATCTCTATTTCTCTGCAGGATGCAGATGAAATGATTCGTGTTCAGAAAGAAACCGGTGTCAAACTCGGAGTGATTTTTCAAACACGTTATACAAAAAGTGTAGAAAAATTAAAAGAAATGATTGCCAGAGGTGATTTTGGCAAAATCCACACTGCCCGTTCCTACCTCACCTGGAACCGTCCGCTGAACTACTATTCCGGCAGTGACTGGAAAGGTACCTGGGACAAGGAAGGCGGCGGAGTTCTGATCGATCAGGCCATCCACAGCATCGACCGTGTCCGTTATATGCTTGACAGCGATGTGGAATGGATTGAGGGAAGCATCCACAATTATGTACACAAGTTTGTGAAAGTAGAAGATTCTGCAAACGCAGCCATCATGTTTAAAAACGGCTGTCTCTACAACCTGTATGCCTGCAATATTTATGGTGCAGATTCACCCATCACCATTGAGCTTATGGGTGAAAAAGGACGCTGTGGTCTGATTCAGGATATGGGTTTTTATGAACTGGACGGCACATACGCCGAAATCCGCAATACATACGAAACCACCAACGTAGGACCTGATTATTGGGGCAGCAGCCATCATATCCAGCTTCGTGATTTCTACAATTCTATCCTGACAGACTCCCCTGTCATGGTTGACGGACTGGAAGGCCGCAAGACATTGGAAATGATAAAAGGAATCTACCTGTCCTCCATGAAACGTGAACGGGTATACCTGCCCTTTGAAGATGTAAAATACTCAGATATCAATCAGGCAGTGTCCGTAAATTAAATTAGAGAATAATGTGCTGAGCCCTCATTTTTAAGTCATTGAGGGTCTCAGCACATATTTTTTCTGTATCGATAATACAGGGATCTGGGACAGGTGTCTGTCCTATTCAAGTGCCTCATTCAACACTTCTGTCCCCGGCAGTACGAATTTTCCGTCCCGGATTAGTTCGATTCTGCTTCCATCTGCTCTTTCCACCCAGATTGCTTTCAGTTCATCATAAGGAATTGTAATATCTGTATGGCAGCCAAAGTATGCTTTTCCCGGATCTTCTTTTCTGAGAATGGAAACTTCATTGTCACGGGCGATAATTTCTTTTCCGTCGGGATTATATACTTTCATATCCTCTGCCCAACTATAGCAGGTATCTCCCACTGCAAAATGGGGTCCCATCTTTTCAGCGATCAGTATGGGCAGTTTATCCTCTATGCCATACTCTTTTGCCATACGATAAGCCGTGGTATTGGTTCCGATGGCAAATTCTCCAATCGGAAGGGTTTTGTGATGATGCAGAATGTTTTCCTGGATATATTCCTGATTTTCTTTTTCGGTATCAAAATTTGTACAGCTATAATCCACAATTTTTCCATTTTTAAACTTCAGTTCCAGATTCTGATACTGTAGTTCTTCCAGATATACCTTAGTCACATGGAGAATTCCGTCTGTGCCTGCCAATACAGGGGAGGTAAATACTTCACCTACCGGAATGTTTACATCTGCCACGCAGTTTTCAAAATTTGTCTCCTTATCCGGATTTTTCAGTTTATGAAGCTGAATACGCAGATCTGTGTGATTACCATTTTTTCCGAGAACCCTTACACTGGTTCCCTGATCCAAAGCATCAATCAGTTTTTGCTGCAGTTTCTGATAGAGATTATAGTCTAACGTATTGATTTTTACCGTCTCACGGAAAATTTCCTCGAACTGTTCTCCAATTTCAGGAACCGGATACGCAATTATGGTAAAACTTCTTTCTTCTCCCTTAATATAACGATTTGTGATCTGACTCATTTCATTGTTCAGATGCACCTGCAGTTTCTGCTGTTTTTCTGTCATGGTAACTGTATTCTCACAAGTTCGGGGAACAAACGGAGCTGTTCCGAATATTTCCACCATTGCCGGTCCGCCATGCTCTGCTGCCAGTTGTTTATATTTTTCATAGGTTCCCTGAGCCGCACGCAGTTTACGTCCCACAAAATCTTCATCCATGAAAATCCCGGCATCATTTCTGTGATCATAATCAAACTGCGGATTCGGTATGGCACCATAATATCCAACCCGAAAATGTTGACGTTTATTAACCGCATGAGAAGCCGCCCGATAAATTACCGGTTCCAGTCCCATCTGACGAAATTGAAGAATCGCAGCCCGAATCATCCGCTCAAATCCCAGACAATATCTTATGTTGACCGTTTTCTTCTTTTTCAAATCTTTTCCGGTAGTTTCAAAACCGATTCGATATCCTTCTGTATAGGTACGAGCCATTGCCTGAATCTCTTCTTCCGGCAGTGTATTTAAAAAGGAAGCGGTTCTCTCCTCCTGCTCTGTAACATATTCACCAAATTGATACAGATATCTAAGATCTGATACATCCGCCTCCATGATCCTCTTCACAGCAAAATCTATCGACGGATCGATTCCGGTCAGGATCCGATGTTCTACCATTTCCTTACAATAATCATTGATATACCAGTAAAGCACCTGACGGATATTTTCTGCTCCCGGCAAATCTCCATCCTGAAATTCTCCGTATACCTGCAGAAATAATTCCAATCCTACCAAAATGTCCCAGTTTCTTCCTTCAAATGCATATACGATCAGCCCCCGAAGCTCTGTATACAAAAAGCTGAACAGCGGACCATAGGATTTTCCAAGAATTTCTGCCGCATAAGCCGGATTACCATAGGACTGTCCATATTGTTGCGGAAGAATATCTTCATACAGTTCTTTGTTCTTTTTGCGCAATTCCTCCAAAGAGTATCGCTGATACTTACCCTCTGCAATCTCTTCTTTGAGATTCAAAATCTTTTCAAGAAATACTGCCATCTCAGCAAAAAAAGACCGAAACGGTTCCGGTACATCTTTTTCCTGTGTTAATTCTTTCACTCGTTCTGCTGCCAGACAATATCTCTCTTCCAGAATATCCTCAACAGGTATGTTCTTATCAGTCATCGATAATATTACCCTCCTCTACATTCCGCTCAATCATTTCTTCCATGCATTCCCATATTTCCCGGCTTCCAAGAGGTGTTTTCTCATTTCTCTTTAAAATCTGAGATTTATGAACCTGATGACGCTTCCAATCCATGCCTCCATTGTCATCATTTAATGACAACGGCTGAAAATTGTCCAGTACATGAGCAAACTCTGCTTCCGGAGTCTCATACTGTTCAAATTCTTCCCATAAATTCCGAATTTCCTTTTCCTGATCTTCCGGCAAAATTCCGAAAATTCTGTCAGCAGCTTTCTCTTCTCTCTGACGCTTCGATGCATTCCCTGCAGCATCATACGCATAAGTATCACCTGCATCAATCTCCACCAAATCATGGATCAGAACCATTTTCATCACTTTGAGTACATCTACTTCTTCATTGGCATGTTCGCTGAGCAAAAATGCCATCAACGCCAGATGCCAGGAATGTTCTGCATCATTTTCCTGTCGGCTGCCTCCTCTGATATGGGTCTGTCGGTAAATCTGCTTCATTTTATCCACTTCCAGAAGAAATTCTTTTTGTTTTTTTAATCTTTCATTCATAGCATTATACTCCCATCAGGAAAAGCGCCAGCCATCCAACCACAAAAATACCGTTTGCCATAGCTCCCAATACGCTGAGTCGATAATTTTTATCTTTCTCCTGAAAGCTTTTAATTCCAATATAGAAACCGCAGATTGAAAAAAGGATCGCCATCACACCAAAAGCTCCGATCCAGCTTTCTGCATTTCCCTCCCACATAAAAGAAATGCATGATGCTGCCAAAAACAAAATCAGGGAACTCACAGCAAAGACTACCGACGCAAATCCCCCTTCTGTCTCGTCTTTTTTTGTAAATGCATATTTATATCTTCTTTTCATACATCCATCTCCTCATTCGGTTACAGAGCCGGAATATCACATATCCCAGCACCGTCCCCAGCGTATTCAATATAAGATCATCCACATCAAAACAGCCCACTTTACCGATGAGCTGAACAGACTCCACCAACAGACTTAAAGAAAATCCCAAAATTCCTGTCAGCCAGCCATTACGACACCGATAACTGATGATGGGCAGAAAAAAACCGAACGGTAAAAATCCGATTACATTGCCGGCAAGATTCAAAAACGAGGCAAAATAGCCTACTTTTTTCCTGTAAATCCAGAATCTCCTGATTTCCTGAAAAGGAACCAGATTATAACGATATTCTCTCAGTGCAAAATCTTTTCTTCCATATTCTTCCGAAAGGAACAGAAAATAAACCAGCAGCAGAATATACATCACAAATAGAATCCAGCTTATCAGGCGGATCCTTTTTTTCGTTTCATTCTTCACAATAATTCCTCATTCATTAGAATGTAATCTGATATTTCTGTTTCAACAGTCTTGCTCCGTTAACGATCATCAAAACACCGGAAACAACACCTGTAACCAGTACAATAATTCCCAGAACCAGGTTCCATGCGCCACTATGAGAAATCACACGATACAGCTTTTCATTATCCATAATAACAACACTCCTTACAATCTGTTCTATTTTGCCCCATACTGTTCATAATATGCATCTATAGCAGCTTTTACAGAATCATCAATAACAATCTTTCCATTACACTCTCTGTTATAAAGATATTCAACAACCTCTGCCATAGACACGATCGCACCTGTCTCAAATCCATACAGATCTTTTACTTCATCAAGTGCACATTTTTCTCCGCCTTTTCCTACTTCCATACGATTCAGCGATACCATCAGACCTTTAATCTCCACGTCTGCAGCACCCCGTACTTTCGGAACTGTCTCCTCCATAGATTTTCCAGAAGTGGTCACATCTTCAATCATGATCACACGATCACCGTCTTTTAACTTGCTTCCAAGAAAACTTCCCTTGTCAGCACCGTGATCTTTCTCTTCTTTACGATCTGAACAATAACGTACTTCTTTTCCATACAGCTCACTGAATGCCATAGCTGTTACGACTGCCAGCGGAATTCCTTTATATGCCGGTCCAAAGAGCACATCAAAATCCATCCCGTATTTGTCATGAATAGCTTTTGCATAGTATTCTCCAAGCTTTTTCAACTGTGAACCGGTTACATATGCACCCGCATTCATAAAGAATGGGGATTTTCTTCCGCTCTTAAGTGTAAATTCACCGAACTTAAGCACATCGCTCTCCACCATAAATTCTATAAATTCCTGTTTGTATGCTTCCATAATCTATAAAACCTCCTGTTATCTCACTGCACCGATCAGTGTATTGATGTCTTCTACCTGATATTTTCTCATATATTCTTCTATCCCCTTTGCCACATCTCTTGCCGCATAAGGGTTAAAAAAATTGGCTGTTCCCACAGATACCGCAGTTGCTCCCGCCAGAATAAATTCCATTGCGTCATCGGCTGTTGCAATTCCACCCATACCGATAATCGGAACTTTTACTGCATTTGCCACCTGATACACCATACGAACCGCAACCGGCTTTACTGCAGGACCAGACATACCGCCTGTTTTATTAGCCACCGCAAAGGTTCTGCGATGGATATCAATTTTCATGCCGGTAAGGGTATTAATCAGAGAAAGTACGTCCGCCCCTCCTGCCTCAGCAGCTCTTGCCATCTCTGTAATATCGGTTACATTCGGGCTGAGCTTCATAATCACCGGCTGTTTTGCACGTTTTTTTACTTCCTTTGTAATGGCTTCCACAGCTTTTGGATCCTGTCCGAAAGCAATTCCCCCTTCTTTGACATTCGGACAGGAGATATTAATCTCCAGCATATCCACATCTTCATCTGCCAGCCGATCTACTACCTGACAATAATCTTCTGTGGTTTTACCACATACATTTACGATAATTCTAGTATCGTACTTTTTCAGAAATGGGATATCTCTCTCACAGAATACATCAATACCCGGATTCTGCAGACCGATAGCATTGATCATGCCTCCGTAAGTCTCTGCAATTCTTGGGGTGGGATTTCCCGGCCATGGCACATTTGCCACTCCCTTTGTTACTACCGCTCCCAGTTCCCCCAGATCATAAAACTCACTATATTCTGCACCACTTCCAAAAGTTCCGGAAGCTGTCATTACCGGATTTTTCAGTTCCACACCTGCCAGATTTACTTTTGTATTCATCACAGTTCCACCTCCGATGCAGAAAATACAGGACCATCTTTACAGATTCTCTTGTTATGCACATGAGAATGGTCATCCACTTCTTTCGATTTACACACACATGCAAGACACGCACCGACCCCACACGCCATCTTCTCTTCCATGGAAATCCAGCAGGAAATCTGCTGCTCTTCAGCATATGCTTTAATTGCCCTGAGCATAGGCGTAGGTCCACAGGCAAAGATCACATCTGCTTTCAAGCCATTTTCCCGGATTGCATCCATTACATTCCCCTTTGTTCCTGCACTTCCATCTTCTGTGGCAATATAAAGTTCTCCATTTTTCTCCATCTCTTCTGTAAGAAACAGTTCATCTCTGTAACCGGCTATTGTGATCACATCTCCCTGAATCTGTTTTCCTGTCTCCACCATCGGCGGAATACCAATTCCTCCGCCCATTAAAAATACGGTTTTGCCTTCCGCTTCCTGCAGTGGAAATCCATTACCCAGCGGTCCCAGTATCTCTACTGTATCTCCACTCTGCAGTCGTGAAAATTCTTCGGTTCCTGTGTTTTTTCCTGTGACACGATACACGATTCTTAAACTTCCCGACTCACTGTCAATCTCACAAAGACTGATCGGACGTGGGAGAAGTTTGCTTCCATCTTTTGAATATAAAGATATAAACTGTCCCGGCTTTGCCTCTTTTCCAATCCTCTCAGTCTGTATCCACATACTATAAATATCAGTCCCGATGCACTCCTGACTGATCACAGTACACAATTCTTTTGCTTTCATCTGTCTGTTATCTCCTGTTTTATTTTGCTGCCTGAAGTGCTCCGTCAATATCTGCGATCATATCTTTTACTGCCTGACGGGATGCATCCGCAAAATTCTCCGCACCAAACTTTGAGTATACTTCCTGTTTGTATGCCGCAATAATACCTCTGGAAGAATTGATGATTGCTCCCAGACCATCTTCATTAAAGAAATGTACCAAATCCTTGCCTCTTCCACCCTGAGCACCATAGCCCGGCACCAGAATAAATGTCTTTGGCATTACTTTTCTGAGAACCTTACCCTGTTCCGGATAAGTTGCGCCTACAACAGCACCAATATAGCTGTAAGATTCTCCCATATGTTCTTTGCCCCAGGCAGCAACCTGTTCACCGACCCACTCATACAGCGGACGTCCATCAATCAGTCTGTCCTGAAACTCCCCACTGGAAGGATTGGATGTCTTTACAAGAATAAACAGACCTTTGTTTTCTTCTTTACATACTTTAATAAAAGGTTTGATTCCATCAGAACCAAGATAAGGATTCACAGTAGCAAAATCCTCATCAAATCCATAAAATCTTTTGGATCCCACCTGAACTTTTCCCAAATGTCCTACCGCGTATGCTTCTGAAGTGGAACCAATATCTCCTCTTTTAACATCACCGATTACTACCAGACCTTTTTCATGACAGTAATCCACAGTTTTTTTGAAAGCTTTCATCCCTTCCAGACCAAACTGTTCATACATGGCAACCTGTGGTTTTACAGCTGGAATCAAATCATACGTAGCATCTACGATAGCTTTATTGAACTGCCAGATAGCTTCCGCTGCACCTTCCAGAGTTTCCCCAAATTCTGCAAACGCTCTCTTCTGTACATGCTCCGGTACATAATTCAGCATGGGATCCAGTCCCACCACGATCGGTGCATGAGTTTTCTTAATTTTTTCAATCAGTTTATTGATCATTTTCCTGTCTCTCCTGTTTATTTCTAATATATTTATCTGTTATCTATCTTCGTAGACTACAGTTCCGCTGCAGATTGTCATTTTCACTTTTCCTTTCACCTTTTTACCGTTGAAAGGTGAATTCTTACCTTTAGATACGAACTGTTTCACGTCAATGGTATACTCTTCTTCGGGATCTATAATCACAACATCTGCTGTTTTCCCCTTTTTCAAAGATCCTTTATCATCCAGATGCAAAATTCTTGCCGGATTATAACTCATCTTTTCTGCCATCTGCATAGGTGTCAGCCAACCTTTATCCACCAGTTCTGTAATTGTCAGGGCCACGCTTGTCTCAAGACCAACAATGCCAAATGGTGCTTTCTGCATGGACTGATTTTTCTCATCGCTGCTATGAGGAGCATGGTCTGTACTGATCACATCAAAGACATCCTCTTTCAGTCCCTTTTTCAATGCTTCCACATCTTTTGGGGTTCTCAGCGGCGGATTCATCTTATAGTTCGTATCGTCTTTCACCATATCATCAGAAGTAAGTGTAAAGTGATGCGGACACACCTCACCCGTCACAGGGATTCCTCTCTCTTTTGCCAGTTTCAGAAGAATCATACTTGCTTCTGTGGAACAATGGCAAAGATGAAGATGGCATCCCGTATCTCTGGAAATTATAATATCTCTGGCCACAATCGTGTCTTCCACCGCATTACTGATTCCAGGCAGACCAAACTTTCTGGAATTCTCATCCTCATTCATACATCCGCCATTAACCATATGAATATCTTCACAGTGAGCTAATACGGGAATATTCATTCTTTTGGCAATCAGCATAGCCTCTTTGTACAGCTGGGCATTCATAACAGACTTTCCGTCCTCACTGATTGCCGGAATCCCGGCTTTTACCATTCCTTCAATATCAGACAATTCCTCGCCTTTCATCCCCTTGGTGATTGCTCCTACCTGAAGGACATTTACCTTTGCATAATCTTTGGCCTTATTCTTCACATAAGCCACTCTGCTGGGATCATCCATAACAGGTTTTGTATTTGGCATAGCGAGGACTGTAGTCACTCCGCCTCTGGCCGCTGCACGTGCACCAGTTATGATGTCTTCTTTGTGTGTCAGACCCGGATCTCTCAGATGCACGTGCATATCGATCAATCCCGGCATTACATAACAGCCTTCCGCATCCACTACGCGGTCGGCTTCTTCCTCAATCTTTTCTTCTACCGCGGCAATCTTGTCATTTTCAATCAACAATTCTGCCACCTGATCCATCTTACTGTCCGGATCAATGATACGTCCATTCTTAATCAGAATTTTCATACTCGGTCCTTTCCTGAAGTGCTTTCATAAACTTCACTCTTTACTCTATAACAGATAACACTCATATATTTCCCTGTTATCTTTCTGTTATTATAATACACGATATCCCGCACGAAATAAAGCCTTTTTTACACTGTCAAGCATTTTTGAAAATGTCCCAAAATAAGTGAAACATTAGCCCCGTCAATTCGGGGCTGTTTTACTTTGGGAATCCTACTCGGTGATGATTAAA
>SFGF01000014.1 GCA_004556655.1 Lachnospiraceae bacterium
TAATCTGAGATCATTATACCATTTCCTGACATGAATTTGTTGTTTTATATGAAATTTTCAAGGTTCGCATGGGTGTACCTTTTGACACCCTAATCATATAATGTAAAAGTACCGGTCAGCCGGTGAATACATTAGATAAAGTGGTGGTAGTTTTGAATTATAAAGAAATTGTTGATTATATCGAAGAGATACCAAAGTTTACATCCAAGAATCCGCTGGAACACACAAAGAATCTTCTGGCGCGGCTTGGCAATCCGCAGAATGACAGGAAAGTGATTCATGTGGCGGGAACCAATGGAAAGGGAAGCGTATGCGCTTATCTGGACTCCATGCTGAGAACCGGTGGCTATCATGTGGGATTATTTACATCTCCTCATCTGGTGAAAATCAATGAACGTTTTAAAATTGACGGTGTGATGGTGTCTGATGAGCAGTTTGTAAAGGCGTTTGAGAAAGTGCGTACGATTATCAAGGAAGCACAGGTGGACGGACTGGATCATCCCAGTTATTTTGAAACTCTTTTTCTGATGTGCATGGTGATTTTCCAGGAGGCACAGGTGGAATATGTGGTACTGGAGACAGGATTGGGCGGTAGACTGGATGCTACGAACACCGTGGATAAACCTCTTGCATGTATCATAACATCCATCAGTAAAGATCATGTGGAATATCTGGGAAACACAATCACACAGATTGCTGGAGAAAAAGCCGGAATCATCAAACCGGGAGTACCGGTGATCTACGACGGACAGAACGAAGAGGCAGCTCGTGTGATCGAAAAGAAAGCTAAAGAGATGGGATCTCCGGCGTATCCACTTACTGCAGACATGTATGAAATGGTGAAAAATACCCGTGAAGGCATTGATTTTTCTTTTCATTGCCAGTATTATAAAACTGTTACTATTTCCATTCCGTACATTGCATCGTATCAGATGATGAATGCATCTCTTGCATTTTTTACGATGGAGCAGCTTAGCCAGGAACACAGGATTCCGGTGGAAAAGTTGATTCAGGGAATTGCGAATACCCATTGGGAGGGAAGAATGGAGACGATTCTTCCGGGCGTCATTGTAGATGGAGCCCATAACGCTGACGGTGTGGCACGTTTTGTGGAGACAGCCTGTCATTTCGGAAAAAGCAGCCGAATCACGCTGTTGTTTTCGGCGGTTGCGGATAAAGATTATGAGAAAATGATCCAGACAGTCTGTGAAAAAATCAGACCGCGGGCAGTTGTAGCTACTCAGATCTGGGGAAGTCGTGTGGTACCTGCAGATAAGCTGGCACAACTTTTCCGGGACAATGGCTGTGCGGAAGTGGAAGCTGAATCCGATGTGGGAAAAGCTTTCGAGAAAGCGTGCAGTCTCAAGGGAGACGGGATGTTGTTCTGCGTAGGTTCCCTTTATCTCGTGGGAGAAATCAAGGCATATCTGGCAGAGAAAAATGAGGAGAGAAAGTATGATTAATTACGAAGAGGAACTGAAGAAGTTTAAGCCCTGTCTGGATGTAGATGAAGTGGAAAGTGCGATTTACACCCGGGATCTGACGGATATTGTTGATATCCTGAAAGAAATGCTGAAAACAGAAGATCAGAAACGAAAAGAATAAGGGGAAAATCATGAATTGTATGAATTGCGGTGCTTTGCTGAACAAATCTCCTTATTGCCCCAGCTGCGGGTTCAACGTGGAAGTACAGAAAAAAGTATGGCAGCTTTCCAATCTTTATTATAATCAGGGACTGGAAAAGGCAGAGATACGGGATTTGTCAGGGGCTATTGATTTGCTGAAACGAAGCCTCAAATTTAATAAACTGAATATACAGGCGCGTAACCTTCTTGGTCTTGTTTATTTTGAGACGGGAGAAGCGGTGGCTGCTCTCAGCGAGTGGGTGATCAGCAAAAATATTATGCCGGAGAACAATATTGCCTCCGAATATATTGACCGGCTTCAGGAAAATGCCAATAAACTGGATGTAATCAATCAGACGATTAAAAAATATAACGACAGTCTGCAGTGCTGCCGCAGGGGAAGTGAAGATGTGGCAGTGATTCAGCTGAAAAAGATTCTGAATCAGAATCCCAAGCTGATCAAGGGATATCATCTCCTTGCACTGATCTACCTGAAGCAGGAAGAATACGAGAAAGCCAGAAAAGTTCTGAAGAAGGCTGCAAAGATTGATAAAACAAACTCCACAACACTTCGTTTCCTGAAAGAAGTAGACGAACAGACAGGAACGATGACGAGCCTGGAGCCGCGGCGCTGGGGATTTGGCGGCAGAGAAAAGATAAAGCCGGAAAGAGGACAGTCTGTAGCGTATATGGCAGATAACGAGCTGGTGATTCAGCCGCCTACATTCAGAGAAAGTTCGCTGGCGGCTACGCTTTTGAATCTGGGGTTTGGCTTTCTGGTGGGAGCATGTCTGGTCTGGTTTCTGGTAGTACCGGCGAATACCCAGAAGATTAACCGGGAGGCCAATGAAAAAGTGGTGGAATACAGCAACACTATGGCGAGCCAGAATGCTGAGATGAATAAGATGAAAGAACAGATTGCGCAGTCTGAAGAGACGGTTTCATCTGCACAGGCTCAGATTGAACAGGCGGCCAGTCAGGTTACGTCTTATGAAAATCTGATCAAAGCTTATGAGGCTTATCAAAATGGAAGTTATACTTCTGCGGCTAATGTATTGCAGAATGTACAGCCGGATCTTTTGTCAGCCAGTGCGAAGGAAATATATGATACAATTTATAATAATATAAAATCAACGATGCAAAAGACACTTAAGAGTCAGGGCGAGCAGTCATTCTATGCAAAAGACTATCCTGCGGCCATTGAATCTCTCACGCAGGCGATGGAGATGGATGAGACGAATTATGAAGTCCTGAATCTTCTGGCTCATTCCTATCGACTGAATGAGGAGTATGATAAAGCGGTAGAAATCTTCCAGAAAATTGTAGATACGTTCCCGGGAACCAAACGTGCTACCAGTGCTCAGAAATATATTGATAATGGTGGCCATGGATTTGATGATGCAGGTCAGACGACGGGAAGTGCCGGTACAACGACAACAGGAAACCAAGGCGATACTGCCGCCGGGAATACCGGTGAGGGTACAGTTCCTGAAGATACCGGAGATACGACCCAGGGAGCAACAGAGCCAACAGAATAATACAAAAACTTAAGAGAAACCTCTGAATCGGGGATATGCAAGCCGCATATCCCCGTTTTTTGGGTCAATAAGATTTTTGTACAGGGAGGATCATATGGAACAATTTCAAATCAGACAGAAAGTATTGACGATTCGAATGCCAAGAGAACTGGACCATCACAGTGCTCAGGAGATACGGCAGGAAGCTGACCGGCTGATCGCAGAGAAAAATATCAATCAGATTGAATTTGATTTTCGGAATACCGAATTTATGGACAGCTCAGGGATTGGAGTGATTATGGGAAGATATCAGAATATACGGCTTTTAGGGGGAATCGTGACGGCTACCCACGTGAGTGACAGAATCTATAAGGTACTTCAGCTGGCGGGAGTGACAAAAGTAATTGGAATCGACAGGGAGAGATTCTGGAATCAGGGTGAATAGGGGGGAAAGGATATGGAACAAAACAACCAAATGACAATTATATTTGACAGCCGCTCCTGCAATGAAGGGTTTGCAAGGGTGGCGGTGGCGGCATTCTGTACCCAGCTGAATCCTACCTTGGAAGAAGTGGCGGATATCAAGACGGCGGTATCGGAAGCTATAACCAATTCCATCATTCATGGATATGACAATCAAGTGAAAAAGATACGGATCGAATGTCGTACAGAGGATAAGACTTTGTATGTGACAGTGAGTGATGAAGGAAGAGGAATTCCGGATATAGAAAAGGCGATGGAGCCCATGTTTACCACGCGTCCGGAGCTGGATCGTTCCGGAATGGGGTTTGCTTTCATGGAAGCGTTTATGGATGATATACAGGTGGAATCTGAAGTGGGAAAAGGAACCATTGTCCGTATGAAAAAAACAATCGGAAGTCAGAAAAGCCCGTTTGCATAAAAGGAGGTCCTATGGAACATACCCTTGCCTTGATAAAATCGGCACACGAAGGGGATAAAAATGCACGGGATACATTAATTGAAGAAAACATAGGACTGGTCTGGAGTATTGTAAGAAGGTTTCAGAATCGGGGCGTGGAGATGGAAGATTTGTTTCAGATCGGCAGCATCGGGCTTATTAAAGCAGTGGACAAGTTTGATCTGTCTTATGAAGTTCAGTTTTCTACTTATGCAGTTCCTATGATCGCAGGGGAAATCAAACGGTTTTTAAGGGATGACGGTATGCTGAAAGTGAGCAGACCCCTGAAAGAAATGGGAGGAAAAGCATATGGAGTCAGAGAAGCCCTGGAGAAAAAAGAAGGGAGAGAACCCACGGTGTCTGAGATCGCCCAAGAAATGGGAGTGGCAGTGGAGGAACTGATGCTTGCCATGGAGGCAGGTGCTCAGGTAGAATCTCTTCAGCAGATTATTTATCAAGGGGATGGAAATGACATTTCACTGATGGATAAACTGGAAGAAAAAGAAAATACTAATGAAAAATTGGTCAATCGTCTGTTTCTGGAAGAAATGCTGGGAGAACTGGATGGAAAAGAACGGGAATTGATTTTCAAAAGATATTTTTTAGAAAAGACCCAGGCGGTGATCGCAGATGAGATGGGGATCTCGCAGGTGCAGGTATCGCGGATGGAAAAAAAAATCATTAAAGAAATGCGGGGAAAACTGTAAATCAGTTTTCCCTTTTTATGTATTTTTTTTGTCTGAAAGTACATACTATCCGCAAAAGGAGAGATTTCTATGATGTGTAAAAAATGGTGGTTATGGACAGCGGCTGCGATCGTGGCTGCGGCAGTTATCTATGTAGCCTTTTTCTATGCAGGAAATAAAGAGCAGTCGCCGGGTGCTGCTTTAGTGAGAATAGAGGAAGGTGAGGGTGAATGAAGAATGTACTCTATATTCAGACAGACAAAAATATGAAAGTGACCTCAGAGCAGATATATCTTCAGGATATTGCGCGGCTGTCTGCTGACAATTCCAAAGTTCTGAACCAATGCAGTATTCTTCCGGTCATGACACTTCCTGAAAAAAAGTACGGGAGATATACGGCATCGGCCATTGATCTGGTTAAACAGATACAGCAGCGATTTGAGGATGTTCACGTGGTACACATTGGGGAACCGGAATTTATCCTGACGTATGAGAATCCTGACAAAAAGAATGTGGTTCTCAGCTGGTTTAAAACATTGGCAGTCTGCCTGATTACCTTTTTTGGAACCATGTTTTCTATCATGACATTCAATACGGATGTGGATGTGCCGCGGCTGTTTCAGGAAATCTATTATCAGTTTACCGGTCAGATATCCGATGGTTTTACGATTCTTGAAATCACGTATTCCCTGGGGATCGGGATTGGTGTAGTGTTTTTCTTTAATCATTTTGGAAAATGGAAGCTCAGTTATGATCCTACACCCATGGAAGTGGAAATGCGGACCTATGAAAATGAAGTGGATGATACAATTCTGGAGATGAAAAATCGGGAGGGAAGCTGAAATGCTGGTGAAACTCTGGCTAGGATTTCTGGGAATCTGTTTTGGAATCATTGTGGCAAGCGGAGCTGCAGCATTTGTTATTTCTCTGGGACTTGTCCCGAGATATGCGGGAATTACAAGGACAGCTCAAAATGTAAGGCTTTATGAAGACTGTTCCATGCTGGGAGCATTTTTGGGAAATGTTTTGTTTTTATATTCAGGGAGACTGTCTCTGGGCAATGCAGGACTTGCGATATACGGAGTTTTTGCCGGTGTATTTCTTGGAAGCTGGATTATTGCCCTGGGAGAGGTTGTGAATATATTCTCCATTATGGCAAGGAGAATAGGGATCACAAAAGGTATCGGACTGATCATTATCGTTATGGCGGTGGGCAAAACCTTGGGTTCCCTGCTGTTTTTCTGGAAAGGATGGTAAAAAAAGATGGCTGAACTGAAAACGGAAGAAGAGAAGAAACAATATGAAGCATATGTGAAAGAAGTGACACCAACGCACTGCCTGCCTGCGAATATGGCAAAAGCGTTTTTGGTGGGTGGACTTATCTGTGTGCTCGGACAGGTGATCCTAAATTGGTGCCAGGGGATGGGAATGGATGAAAAAACAGCAGGTTCCTGGTGTTCCATCATTCTGGTATTTTTAAGTGCGTTGGCCACAGGACTGAATCTATATCCGAAACTGGCAAAATGGGGAGGTGCAGGAACGTTGGTTCCTATCACGGGATTTGCCAATTCCGTAGCCGCCCCGGCAGTGGAATATCAGAAAGAAGGCCAGGTGTTTGGAATCGGATGTAAAATTTTTACAATTGCAGGACCGGTAATCCTATACGGAATTTTTTTTAGCTGGCTGTTGGGCGTGATTTATTGGATCTTTACCATGGTGATATGAAAGAATTGCAAGGAGAGTAAGGAGGTATCAGAGTGGAAGAAAAAAACGGTTGTATTACACAGATTCTTGGAAAACAGAGTATTTCATTTGCATATCCTGTGTATGTACAGGGATGTGCAGCCATAGTGGGAAAGAAAGAAGGAGAGGGACCTTTGGGACGCCACTTTGATGAGGTGGAAGAAGATGATAAATTCGGACAAAAGACCTGGGAAGAAGCAGAGAGCGTCATGCAGAGGAAAACTGCCAGTATGGCAGTCGGGAAAGCAGGATTGCAGATGGATGATATTCGGATGATCTTTGCCGGTGATCTGCTTGCGCAGTCCATTGCCTCTTCTTTCGGAATCGGTGGTTTGGATTGCCCTTTATATGGTTTGTTTGGTGCCTGTTCTACCATGGGGGAGTCTCTGGCATTGGCTTCTATGGCAGTAGCCGGAGGATATGGAGAATATGTATTGGCAGTGACATCCAGTCATTTTGCCACTGCGGAAAAAGAATTTCGTTTTCCGCTGGGATACGGCAATCAGAGACCCCTGTCGGCAAGTTGGACGGTGACCGCCAGCGGTGCCTGTGTGGTGGGAAACAAAAAGGGAAAAGTAAAAATCACAGGAGTGACAACAGGAAAAGTCACGGATTATGGCCTTAAAGACTCTCAGAATATGGGGGCATGCATGGCGCCGGCCGCCTGTAATACGATTGTACAGCATCTGAAAGATTTTGGGAGAAAACCGGAAGATTATGATAAAATAATTACCGGTGATCTGGGATATGTAGGTCAGCAGATTTTACTGGATCTGTTGGAGAAGGAAGGCTATCCGTCAGCAAAAGTCCATGAGGATTGCGGTATCCTGATCTATGACAGAGAAACGCAGGATACTCATTCCGGTGGAAGCGGATGTGGCTGTTCTGCCGCTGTTCTTGCTTCTTATATTATACCCAAAGTTGCATGCGGAGACTGGAAACGGGTATTATTTGTGCCGACAGGAGCGCTGATGTCAAAAGTAAGTTTTTATGAAGGAAACAGTGTGCCTGGGATCGCTCAGGCGGTTATCTTGGAAAATGCGGAATCCGGAAATAACAGGGACAGATGAGGAGGATCCATATGGAATATTTCAATGCTTTTTGGGTAGGCGGTTTGATCTGTGCGCTGGCTCAGATATTACTGGATAAAACAAAGCTGATGCCAGGGCGTATTATGGTGCTGCTTGTGGGCTGTGGCAGTCTTCTCAGTGCGCTGGGAATATATAAACCTCTGGTGGATTACGCACATGCCGGAGCCACAGTGCCACTGATTGGATTTGGTCATCTTTTATATCAAGGTGTAAAAGATGCGATCGACCAAACCGGTGTCCTGGGACTTTTTACAGGAGGTTTTAAAGCCAGCGCAGCGGGAATCAGCGCAGCTTTGATCTTCGGATATCTGGCAAGTCTTGTATTTCAGCCTAAAATGAAGCAATAAGTTTGTTTTATGTACAATAAAAACTTGATGGAAGAAGTCTTGCGTGGGAATGGATATCTATAGTATAATATATTGATTACAGGGTCAAAAGCTTTTGACCCTGCATAATCATGATGAGAGAATTTCGAGAGTGCAAAGCACGGAGAAATTCGTAGTCTCATCTTATTCGTCGGGTAACTCATCATGATTTAATAGAAAATGAGATAGAACAGAGGGATTGGCGTGAAAGAAAATATCATCAGTAAATTTGAAAAAGTCATTGGAAAAGATTGTGTTCTGACGGAAGAATCGATGAGAAAGCATACGACATTCCGGTTGGGCGGACCTGCCGATTATTTTCTGTGTCCGACAACAGCCGTGCAGGTGGCAGAGCTGATACATATTTGCCGGGAAGAGAATATTCCCTATTTTGTACTTGGTAACGGAAGTAATCTTCTTGTGAGTGACCAGGGATATCGGGGAGCTGTGATTCAGATTTATAAAAATATGAACGAAATTCATATAGAAGGTACACAGATTCATGTACAGGCCGGAGCGTTGCTGTCGGCAACAGCAAAAAAAGCTTTGGAAGCAAAACTTACCGGTATGGAATTTGCATCAGGAATTCCGGGAACTGTAGGCGGAGCGGCAGTTATGAATGCAGGAGCCTATGGCGGCGAGATGAAAGATATCCTGAAGTCTGTAACTGTACTTACCGATGAAGGTGAGATTCTGGTACTGGATGCGTCCGAGTTACATTTCGGATACCGTACCAGTATTATTAAGGAAAAAAGATATATTGTACTGGAAGCGGTGATACAGCTGTGTCCGGGAGAAAGGGAGAATATTCTGAACCGGATGGAAGAACTGAAAGTGCAGAGAGTGACCAAACAACCGTTGGAGTATCCCAGTGCAGGAAGCACATTCAAACGACCGGAAGGTTATTTTGCCGGAAAATTGATCCAGGATGCCGGTCTTCGTGGATACCGTGTAGGAGGTGCACAGGTATCCGAAAAGCATTGTGGATTTGTGATCAATACCGGAGATGCGTCAGCAGCTGATGTCTGGCAGCTGATTTGTGATGTACAGGAAAAAGTATATGAGCAATTTCAGGTGAAGCTGGAACCGGAAGTAAAATTATTAGGGAATTTTGATGAGGAATAGTGGGCGGAGGAAAGAATGAGATTTGTAATTGTGACGGGTATGTCCGGTGCAGGAAAAAGTACGGCACTGAAAATGCTGGAAGATGCAGGGTATTTTTGTGTGGATAACCTGCCGATTCCTCTTCTGGAGAAGTTTGCCCAGTTTATTACGGAGGGAAATTCGGGCAGCATTCAGAAAGTAGCGCTGGGGGTAGATATCCGAAGCGGGGCTGCCATGGAAGGGCTGGCAAGAGCACTGGAAGAAATCAGCATGACAGGATTGGAGTATGAGATTCTGTTTTTGGAAGCTGATGATGATGTGTTGATTAAGCGTTATAAGGAGACGAGACGGGCGCATCCCCTTGCCGGCAGCGGAAGAGTAGAAAATGGTATCAGAGAAGAACGGGAAAAGTTGAAGTTTTTAAAAGCACATGCGGATTATATTTTGGATACCAGTCAGCTGCTTACAAGAGAATTAAAAAGTGAACTGGACAAGATTTTTGTGAAAAATCAGGGATTTAAAAGCCTGATGATTACGGTACTGTCATTTGGCTTTAAATATGGGATTCCGTCGGATTCAGATCTGGTATTTGATGTGCGTTTTCTGCCAAATCCCTATTATATTGACGAGCTCCGTCCTTTAAGCGGAAATGATGCTCCTGTCAGCGAATATGTGATGGGGTTTGATGCATCTCAGATCTTTTTGGATAAACTGGAGGATATGATCGGGTTCCTGATACCGAATTACATATTAGAAGGGAAAAATCAGCTGGTTGTCAGCATAGGATGTACCGGAGGAAAGCATCGCTCTGTTACATTGGCAAACGGATTGTACCAGAGACTTCAGAAGTCTGAAGAATATGGAGTGCGGATTGAACATCGTGATATTGGAAAAGATGCAATCCGAAAAAGAATGGACGAAACGAGGTAGTCAGGATGTCATTTTCCAGTGAGGTAAAAGAAGAACTGTCCCGTCATCTGCCATCTGCAAGGCATTGTCAGATTGCTGAAACAGCAGCTATCCTCAGTGTGTGCGGACAGGTATCGATATCTGAAGATGACAGGTTTCGTATCGTAGTACATACAGAAAATATATCTGTAGCAAGAAAGTACTTTACATTATTGAAAAAAACATTTAAGATAGAAGCAGTAACCCGTATTCGAAAGAATGCATATCTGAAAAAATCCACCGTATATCTGGTGGAGGTGAATTCTCATGAGGATGCGGTAAGAATTCTCCAGGCTACAAAGTTTATGACAGTGGATCTGGAGATTGCGGAAGACCTATCTACGATGAACCGTCTGATCATTCAAAAAGAGTGCTGTAAGAGGGCGTTTTTAAGAGGAACCTTTCTTGCTGCCGGTTCCATCAGTGATCCGGAAAAATCATATCATTTAGAGATCGTATGTACCACAGAGGAACGTGCTTTGCAGGTACAGAATATTCTCAGGGAACTGGAGCTGGATGCACGGATTGTGAACAGAAAGAAAAATCAGGTAGTTTATCTGAAAGAAGGATCACAGATTGTTGAGCTTTTAGGCCTGATGGGAGCCAGTATTTCTCTTATGAATCTGGAAAATATACGGATTCTGAAAGAAATCAGCAACAATGTGAACCGGAAAGTTAACTGCGAGACTGCCAATATCGGAAAAACCGTATCGGCAGCTGTGAAACAGGTTGAAGACATCAGGTATATAGAAACACATATGGGATTTTCTCAGCTCTCAGAAGGGCTGGAGGAAATTGCAGTTCTGAGACTACAATATCAGGATGCTACCCTGAAAGAATTGGGTGAGATGCTGAATCCGCCTGTTGGTAAATCAGGCGTCAATCACCGGCTGCGCAAACTGAGCAGAATTGCGGATGAACTGCGAAGGGATAAGGAGGATTATTATGATTAAGAAACCGATTACTATTCAGATTTCCAATGGTTTGGAGGCGCGCCCGGTCGCTATGCTGGTACAGGTTGCAAGTCAGTATGAGAGCAGGATTCAGGTCGAGAGCGGAGACAAACGGGTCAATGCGAAGAGTATTATGGGAATGATGACACTTGGACTGAATGTGGGCGAGAGCGTGGTAATCAGCGCTGAGGGAAGCGATGAAGAAGATGCGATTGCCGGAATCGAAAAATATCTTACTAATCAATAATTATACATATAAGCAGGTGGGAAGGAGCTGAGGTACGGACCGTGGCTCCTTTTTCTTTGCTGTGTAGGAGGAAATATGACAAATGATATGACAACAGGGACACCCTGGAAACTGATTCTGAAGTTTGTAATACCGGTAGCCCTGGGAAATATATTTCAGCAGGTATATTCTATAGTAGATTCTATTATTGTGGGGCGTTTTGTCGGTGTGGAAGCACTGGCAGCGGTTGGAGTTACCGGACCGTTGACATTTATTGTGCTTGGATGGGTCACAGGAATTACCAGCGGATTTTCTATTTTGATCTCACAAAGTTATGGGGCCGGAGACCAGAAGCGGCTGCGTCATTATGTGGCGATGTCATTGTACCTGTGTCTGGCTCTGGCAGTTCTGATGACTGCAGGATGTTTGGCAGCGAACAGATGGCTTTTGAGGCTTATGAATACTCCTGAGAATATCATGGATGCTACAGCACTCTATATAGGCATTATTTATGCAGGACTTGCCGCTAGTATAGCGTACAATATGCTTTCCGGTATACTCAGAGCATTGGGTGACAGCAGAACTCCGTTGTATTTTCTGATTTTTTCCTCTGTCCTGAATATAGTGCTGGATTTGCTGCTGATTCGGACATTTCATCTGGGTGTGGCAGGAGCGGCATATGCGACCGTTATTTCACAGGCAGTATCGGGGATACTGTGTTTTGCTTTTATGACAAAACACTATCGTTTTCTGGCATTCAGTCGGGAGGAAGGAAAATTTTCGTGGCATAGCTTTGCAAATCTTATGAAAATGGGTGTACCGATGGCTCTGCAGTTTTCCATTACGGGTCTTGGAGTTATGATCGTACAGAGCGCACTGAATCCTTTCGGAGAAATACCGATAGCAGCTTTTTCGGCTGGAAGCAAAGTGATGAATCTGGTGACACAGCAGATTATGATAGCTCTTGGTGTAGGGATGGCAACCTATGTAGGTCAGAACTGGGGAGCCGGAAATATTCATAGAGTACGACAGGGAGTACGTACCGGCTGCGTGTTGGCTGTGATCGTAGGTGTTTTGTCTATGGTATTGATCACGTTGGTGGGAGAAGCCTTTGTGGGACTGTTTGTTACAGAAAATGTACAGGAAGTGACTGTGTATGCAGCAGAATATTTTTCTATAGCCAGATGGTTTTTTGTACCACTTGCTATGATTTTTGTGTTTAGAAATTCACTGCAGGGTCTGGGGGACGGATTTTTCCCAATGATGGGTGGAGTGTTTGAACTGGCAGCTCGGGCAATTGGTGTGGCTGTACTTGTAAAGCCTCTGGGATTTACAGGGATCGTACTAACGGATCCCTGTGCCTGGCTGGCAGCTTTAATCCCTATCGTGCCCGTCTATCTGATACGTGTGAGAAAATTGCAGGGTAAAGAGCAACGATCCACAGAATAAGAAGAAAATAGGATATTACATTTCCCAAAAGATATTTTTTTATAGTAAGTTTGAATATAATCATAAGAACTACGACGGAAAAGAGTCCTGCAAAAAAACGCAGGGCTTTTTCTTTGGCAGTTTGCGGCATGGAAAAACGGATATATGTCTGTTCGACATAATAACCGGCAGCAAAACCGAGACCTGCACCGCCGGCCTTGAAAGCATCGACTGCCATATCAGGATCCGCTATATTGGTAAAATATAGGATACCTGCATAGAGAAACACCAGGATGCATATGACCAGGAGCCCTAATGAGAGAATCTTCACACTGTCTGTCTGCTCGAACTTCGGAGCCAGACGATAGTATACAATAAAAGAAATCGCCAGAGTCAATACCATGGATACCAGCACATCTTTAGGAGTATGTACTCCGAGATACATACGGGAAAAACCAATGAAACACATCAGAAAGAAACAAAAAAATTTCCATCCTTTATTTTTAAGATAAAACCCCAATGTAGAGAACAGAGCAGTTCCGCTTTGGGTATGACCGCTGGGAAATGAGTAGCCGGTAGCTCCTCCAATTGCAGATTCTACTGCTTTAAAATCAGGGTCCAGAACCCATGGTCGGGGGATTCGGAAAGTGATTTTCAGTGTCTGGACCAGAAGGCCGGAAAGAAAATATGTGAACCCCAGAATATGTGCGAGCTTTTTATTAGTACACCAGTAAAACCAGCAAATGATAATAACAACTAAAGTTTCCTGGGCAATCCAGGTGGCGGATTGAAAAATCGTATCCAGAACGGGAGAACGGTAAGCCGCCAGAAATCTTAAAACATCCATAAATGCCTCCAATTAATTTAATATAGGTCTAGAACACGGAACCAGTAGTTATAAAAATCTTTAAAGCCAAGAGAAAGATATAGTTTTTTGGCAGGAGTATTGCCGTGGACTACCTGGAGATAGGCACCGTCCAGTCCCATTTCTTTCCCTACATTCAAAAGACTGCTGCAGATGGAACGGGCATATCCCCTTCCCCGATAACGGGGGTGTACATGAATGGCATAAATACCTATATAAGAGCGATCCAGGATACCGAGTCCGATGGCAACGATTTGTCCCTGTTCATTTGTGATAGAGGCAGCCAGTGTATCTTTTGGAATTGCCTGATACATGGAGGGAACAATTTGACGATGGATAGCGCTTGTAGTACTCTTCAGTGCAAACAGGCTGTTGATCCAGCGTGAGTTGATTGTGTTTTCAAGCTGCACGGGAGCATTGGGGGTGCCCAACATATAATTCTGAAAAGAAAGGATCATGACTTCTGTGATGTGTTGTGTCATATAACCTCTCTTTACCAGACGATTTTCAAAGCTTTCATCCAGAAGAGGAGTAATTTTAAAAATAGATGGCGTACCCCAACGGCGATATGCACTTTCACAAAAATCTATTTTTTCTTCCAGTGGAATTGTGGAAGGACCAATCTGTTCCACACTGTTGGTTCGGTGGGTATAAAAATAGGAAAATCTGAGAAGCCATCCATCATATAATTGAATCTGATGAGATGGCCATGCATTCAACGATAAATCTTCAATCATTTTAATTGTCGGTTTGACGGTAAGATCTTTCATATTGTGCCTCCGGGACTTTGACTTTACGATCCCCTTTAACCTGGCATCGTATAGTGTTCTCATTATAATAAAGAAGAAACCTGTATTCAATGAAAAAATGAAAAAACCTTACCAATTTTTAAAATTGGTTGCAGAAGAGTGGAAAAAAGGCTATAATGAAATCCATGAACAGGATTAATCAATTTGTGAATGATGAGGAGAGTACGAAATGTCAAGGTTTTTAAAGACGGTTGTAAATATTATCCTGCTTTGCGCAATTGTAGTGGCGGGAGGCCTGCTGATACCGCCGTTTGTAGGGGTAACGACGGTTATTGTTGATGATGTAGATATGGATACCAATCTTGCAAAGGGATCTGTTACATATGCTCTGGATAGGGACAGCAGTGAACTAAATGCCGGAAGCAAGATTCTGGTATATGAAGGTGACAGTCAGTATGTGTATGAGATTACTTCGGTTGACGGAGAAAGCTATACTCTGGAAGATAAATTGAGTACGGACGGCGGAACGAAAGAGATGACTTTGGGAAGTTCGGCGAAAAAGGTTCTTTTTACGGTACCGTTTATCGGATATGTTACAATGGCGCTCAGAACGACAGAAGGGTTGATTATCGTCGGACTGGCGGTTGTGTTCGTGATCATACTTTTTATTCTTGCTGAAATCTGGAAAAAGGATGATGAGGATGACGAAGATGACGAAGAAGAGGATGACGATGAAGAAGACGGGGAATCCGATGATGAGCCGGAAGAACTGAGCAGAAGAGAAAAGAAAAAAGCGCTGAAAGCCAAAAAGAAAGCGGAGAAATCAGCTGCAAAGAAAGCGGCGAAGGAAGAGAAGAAAGCGTCAAAAGCGGAAAAGAAAGCTGCTAAAAAATCAGTAACAGAGGAAGAACAGTCGGACGAAGAACAGCCGGAGGATATTCCGGATCTTCCGATGGAAGAAGTTGCTGCGACGATGACCGGTGAGAGTGAGACTACAGAAGAAGATCAGAAACTCTTCGATGAGACAAGCACATTCTTTGCAGCGGATATAGCAAGTATGCTGGGAATTGATCAAGAGGAAAGTGATAAAGAAGAAAGCGATAAAGAAGATACAGCGGCAGAGGAAAGTGTTGTGACGGAAGTAGTGATCCCGGAAAAAATGGAAGAGCCTGTTTCTGGGGAACCGATGCCGCAAGTAAGAAGACTGGCCATGCCGGTTTATACCAGGGAGGAATTGATGGAGAAAGCCAAAGCAGCCGGTGAGGAGCCGGATATTGTGGAAGATGAGACAAATGGTATCACATTCCTGGATTATTCGGATATCCTATGATTTGGATAATAAAAATTGTATTAAAAAAAGAACATTTTTTTTCGGAAACCCCTTGCTTTTGCACGGGGTTTCGTATATAATAACCCATGTTGTGACATTGATAGCGATGAAGCGTGAGGTTGCTGCATGAAAATTGCAGGTTTTCCGTGGAGCGAATGTCAAGTTAAGAAACTGGCGACAAGTCACTGTATACATGTTAATGAGTCCACTGAGAAAGTGGAAACACGTGTGAGGGTCTGCATGACACACACGGAGGAGTGTACAGTCACCGCTTGTCGTACTCGTAAAGTGCGAAAAGGAGGCGACTTTTTTTATGGCAAGTCAAGTAATGAGAATCACATTAAAAGCTTATGATCATCAGCTGGTTGATGCATCTGCAAGCAAAATCATCGAAACTGTAAAAAAGACGGGATCTGTAGTGAGTGGACCGGTTCCACTTCCCACTAAGAAAGAGGTAGTAACTATCTTGCGTGCGGTTCATAAATATAAAGATTCCAGAGAGCAGTTTGAGCAAAGAACTCATAAAAGACTGATCGATATCATCGCGCCGACACAGAAAACTGTGGATGCTCTGGCAAGACTGGAGATGCCGGCAGGTGTTTACATCGATATCAAGATGAAAAACAAATAATTTCATCAAAACCCAACAATCTAGGAAGTTTGATATAGAAGCAACACATTCTTGAGGAATCAACATCCCATCAGGGTCATAGTGTTCCAGGTATATCGGCTTTTCTAGGATGAACACTCATGTGGTGTTCCGCTGTAGATTAAGCAGGAGGTAAAAAGAATGAAGAAAGCAATCTTAGCTACAAAAGTTGGAATGACTCAGATTTTCAACGAAGATGGAGTATTAACTCCGGTAACTGTATTGCAGGCTGGTCCTTGCGTAGTAACTCAGGTTAAAACCGTAGAAAACGATGGTTACAGTGCAGTACAGGTTGGTTTTGCTGACAAGAGAGAAAAACTGGTTAACAAACCAATGAAAGGACAGTTCGACAAAGCAGGCGTTTCTTATAAGAGATTCGTTCGCGAATTCCGTTTTGAAGATGCTGAAAGCTATGAGCTGGCTCAGGAAATCAAAGCTGACATCTTTACCGCTGGAGAAAAAGTAGATGCTACTGCAATCTCCAAAGGAAAAGGATTCCAGGGCGCTATCAAGAGACATGGACAGTCCAGAGGACCTATGGCACACGGTTCCAAGTATCATCGTCATGCAGGTTCCAACGGTGCTTGTTCTGATCCGAGCCGTGTATTCAAAGGAAAGAAGATGGCCGGACACATGGGTAACAAGAAAGTAACAGTTCAGAATCTGGAGATCGTAAAAGTTGATGCAGAGAACAATCTGTTACTTGTAAAAGGCGCTGTACCAGGTCCTAAGAAATCTTTAGTAACAATCAAAGAGACTGTTAAATCCGCTAAATAATTAACGGTAAGTGGACCCGAGGCCGCAAGGCTTGAATCTTGAAAGGAGGATCACACAGATGTCAAACGTATCTGTTTATAATATGGAAGGCAAAGAAGTTGGCACACTGGAACTGAACGATGCTGTGTTCGGTGTTGAAGTAAATGAACATCTGGTTCATTTGGCAGTTGTTCGCCAGCTTGCAAATAAACGTCAGGGAACTCAGAAAGCAAAAACCCGCTCTGAAGTAAGCGGCGGTGGAAGAAAACCTTGGAGACAGAAAGGAACCGGTCATGCAAGACAGGGTTCAACAAGAGCTCCACAGTGGACAGGCGGCGGAGTTGTATTTGCTCCGGTACCAAGAGATTATTCTTTCAAAATGAATAAAAAAGAAAGAAGACTGGCTCTGAAATCTGCTCTGACATCCAGAGTACAGGAGAACAAACTGGTAGTTCTCGATGAATTGAAATTAGACGCTATCAAAACAAAGGATATGCAGAATGTACTGAACAACCTGAAAGTTGAAAAAGCTATGGTTGTTACAGATAATGAAAATGTAATTGTATCTGCAAGAAACATTCCGAATGTGATCACAGCTTCTGTTGGTACACTGAATGTATTCGATATCCTGAAATACAACACAGTTGTTCTGGATAAGGCAGCTGTTGCAAAAGTTGAGGAGGTATACGCATAATGGCTAACGTTCAATATTATGATGTAATCCTTAAACCGATCGTAACCGAGAAAAGTATGAATGCTATGAGCGAGAAAAAATATACTTTCCTGGTTCATCCGGAAGCTAATAAAAGCATGATCAAAGAAGCTGTTGAAAAAATGTTCGAAGGAACAGAGGTTAAGAGCGTTAATACCATGAATCTGGATGGTAAGAAAAAACGCCGCGGATATACCGTAGGAAAGACAGCTAAAACTAAAAAAGCAATCGTTACACTGACTGAGAACAGCAAAGAGATTGAAATCTTTGAAGGCCTGTAAGATTCGCTTTTAAGCGGATAAAGTCCAATGGACTTGGGCGGACATCCAATCCGCTCGTACTATCGCTAAACGAAAGGAGATATAATCATGGGAATTAAAACATATAGCCCATATACACCGTCCAGAAGAAATATGACAAACCTGGATTTTGCTGAGATCACAAAATCTACACCAGAAAAATCTCTGGTAGTTTCTCTGAAGAAAAATTCCGGACGTAATAATCAGGGTAAAATCACAGTAAGACATCGCGGAGGCGGAAGCAGAAGAAAATACAGAATCATCGACTTTAAGAGAAGAAAGGATGATATCCCTGCAACAGTTACCGCAATCGAATACGATCCGAACAGAACGGCAAATATCGCACTGATCTGCTATGCAGACGGCGAGAAAGCTTACATTCTGGCACCGGAAGGACTGAAAGTAGGCATGAAGGTTATGAACGGAGCAAACGCAGAAGTTCGTCCTGGAAACTGCCTGCCACTGTCCCAGATCCCTGTTGGTACTATGATTCACAATGTAGAACTTCATCCTGGAAAGGGCGGACAGCTGGTTCGTTCTGCTGGTAATGGAGCACAGCTGATGGCAAAAGAGGGCAAATACGCGACCTTAAGACTGCCTTCAGGAGAAATGAGAATGGTTCCGATCGAATGCCGCGCATCTGTAGGCGTTGTAGGAAACGGAGAGCACAACCTGGTAAATATCGGTAAAGCCGGAAGAAAACGTAACATGGGTATCCGCCCAACAGTACGTGGTTCCGTTATGAACCCGAATGACCATCCGCACGGTGGTGGTGAAGGTAAGACCGGTATCGGCCGTCCTGGTCCGTGTACTCCATGGGGTAAACCTGCTCTTGGCCTGAAGACAAGAAAGAAAAACAAACAGTCCAATAAATATATTGTAAGAAGAAGAGACGGTAAAACGTTAGGTAAATAAAGGAGGTTACGCGAATGGCTCGTTCATTGAAAAAAGGACCTTTTGCAGATCAGAGCTTATTGAAAAAGATTGATGCTATGAATGCAGCAGGAGATAAATCAGTTATTAAAACCTGGTCACGTCGTTCCACAATTTTCCCATCCTTCGTTGGACATACAATCGCTGTTCATGATGGAAGAAAACATGTGCCGGTATATGTTACCGAGGATATGGTAGGTCATAAACTTGGTGAGTTCGTTGCTACAAGAACTTACAGAGGACATGGAAAAGACGAGAAAAAATCAGGTGTTCGTAAATAAGGGTACAGCCCGATCTTGAAAGGAGGATTTTAGTCATGGCAAAAGGACATAGAAGCCAGATTAAAAGAGCAAGAAATGCTAATAAAGATACAAGACCATCTGCTAAATTATCCTACGCAAGAATGTCCGTACAGAAAGCTTGTTATGTACTGGATGTAATTCGTGGAAAAGATGTGCAGACCGCTCTTGGTATCTTGACATACAACCCACGTTACGCTTCCAGCGTGATCAAAAAATTACTGGAGTCTGCAATCGCCAATGCTGAGAACAACAACGGTATGAGCGTGGAAAATCTTTACATTGCAGAGTGTTATGCAAACAAAGCGCCGACAATGAAGAGAATCAGACCTAGAGCTCAGGGTAGAGCATATAGAATTGAGAAAAGAACAAGTCATATCTCTATCGTGTTAGATGAAAGATAATAAGGAGGGTAATCATGGGACAGAAAGTTAACCCACACGGCCTTAGAGTCGGTGTTATCAAAGACTGGGATTCCAAATGGTATGCAGAAAAAGACTTTGCTGACAACCTGGTGGAAGACTACAATATCAGAACATTTCTGAAGAAAAAACTGTACAGTGCAGGTATTTCCAAAATAGAAATCGAAAGAGCTTCCGAGCGTGTAAAAGTTATCATCTACACTGCTAAACCGGGTGTTGTAATCGGTAAAGGTGGCGCTGAGATTGAGAAAGTGAAAAAAGAACTGCAGAAATATACAAGCAAAAAACTGATCGTAGATATCAAAGAAGTGAAAAGACCGGACAGAGATGCTCAGCTGGTAGCTGAAAATATCGCACTGCAGCTGGAAAATCGTATTTCTTTCCGTCGCGCTATGAAATCTACCATGCAGAGAACTATGAAAGCCGGAGCAAAAGGAATCAAAACATCCGTATCCGGACGTCTTGGTGGAGCAGATATGGCTCGTACTGAGTTCTACAGCGAAGGAACTATTCCGCTTCAGACACTGAGAGCAGATATTGACTACGGCTTCGCTGAAGCTGATACAACCTACGGTAAAGTTGGTGTTAAAGCTTGGGTTTATAACGGCGAAGTTCTTCCAACCAAAACTAAGGAAGGGAGCGATAAATAATTATGTTAATGCCTAAGAGAGTAAAACGTCGTAAACAGTTCCGCGGTTCCATGAAAGGAAAAGCATTAAGAGGAAATAAAATTAATTATGGTGAGTTTGGTCTGGTGGCTACAGAGCCTTGCTGGATCAAATCCAACCAGATTGAGGCAGCCCGTGTTGCCATGACCCGTTACATCAAACGTGGTGGTAAAGTTTGGATTAAAATTTTCCCGGACAAACCAGTAACAGCAAAACCAGCAGAAACACGTATGGGTTCCGGTAAAGGTGCTCTGGAATACTGGGTAGCAGTTGTTAAGCCAGGCCGTGTAATGTTCGAGATCGCAGGCGTACCGGAAGAGACAGCTCGCGAAGCATTACGTCTTGCTATGCATAAGTTACCATGTACATGTAAAATCGTTTCTCGTGCAGACTTAGAAGGCGGTGATAACAGTGAAAATTAAAAATTATGTAGAAGATTTAAAAGCAAAATCAGCTGCAGAATTACAGGAAGAATTAGTAGCTGCTAAAAAGGAACTCTTCAACCTGAGATTCCAGAATGCAACCAATCAGTTGGATAACACAAGCAGAATCAAAGAGGTTCGCAGAAATATTGCCAGAATTCAGACCTTAATCGCTGAAAAGGCAAATGTACAGTAATCTAAGAAGGAGGCTCTAAACCGTGGAAAGAAATCTTAGAAAAACACGTGTTGGTAAAGTAGTTAGCAACAAGATGGACAAAACAATCGTAGTTGCAATCGAAGACCACGTAAAACATCCACTTTACAAGAAGATTGTAAAGAGAACTTATAAATTGAAAGCACATGATGAGCAGAATCAGTGCAGCATCGGTGATACCGTTAAAGTTATGGAAACCAGACCGCTGTCCAAGGACAAAAGATGGAGACTGGTTGAAATCGTAGAGAAAGTGAAATAATTATTTCGGTAAATTCGTGAAGGAGGAATACCAGCATGATTCAGCAGGAAAGTAGACTTAGAGTTGCTGATAACACCGGAGCAAAAGAGATTCTGTGCATCCGTGTTATGGGCGGTTCTACTAGAAGATATGCCAATATCGGTGATGTAATCGTTGCTTCCGTCAAAGATGCAACACCAGGCGGCGTTGTTAAAAAAGGCGATGTAGTAAAGGCCGTTGTTGTACGTACTGTAAAAGGTGTTCGTCGTAAAGATGGTTCCTACATCAAATTTGATGAGAATGCAGCAGTCATCATCAAAGATGATAAAACACCAAGGGGAACTCGTATCTTTGGACCAGTAGCAAGAGAGCTTCGTGAGAAACAGTTTATGAAAATTGTATCTCTGGCTCCCGAAGTATTATAAGGAGGTAACCTGATGGCAACTTTAAAGATTAAAAAAGGTGATACCGTTAAGGTGATCGCCGGTAAAGATAAAGACAAAGAAGGAAAAGTTCTGTCTGTAAAAGACGGTAAAGTCATCGTTGAGGGTATCAACATGATCACAAAACACACAAAACCTTCTATGGCCAACCAGCAGGGTGGTATTGTCAACAAAGAAGCTCCGATCGATGCATCCAATGTAATGCTTGTATTTAAAGGAAAAACTACTCGCGTAGGCTTCAAAGTTGAAGATGGTAAAAAAGTCCGCGTTGCAAAGAGCACCGGTGAAGTGATCGATTAATTGAGAGAGGAGGCAATCAAAAGTGAGCAGACTGAGAGATACTTACAAAAATGAGATCGTAGATGCTATGATCAAAAAATTCGGATATAAAAATATCATGGAAGTGCCAAAACTCGATAAGATCGTAATCAACATGGGTGTTGGCGAAGCCAAAGAAAATGCAAAACTTCTGGATTCAGCTGTAAAAGATATGGAGACAATCACAGGTCAGAAAGCTGTTTTGACAAGAGCAAAGAACTCCGTAGCTAACTTCAAAATTCGTGAAGGTATGCCGATCGGATGTAAAGTAACCCTGAGAGGGGAAAAAATGTACGAGTTTGCTGATCGTCTGATCAACCTGGCTCTGCCTCGTGTACGTGACTTCCGTGGAGTTAACCCGAATGCATTTGACGGAAGAGGAAACTATGCACTGGGTATTAAAGAACAGTTGATTTTCCCGGAAATCGAGTATGATAAAGTTGATAAAGTAAGAGGTATGGACATCATCTTCGTTACAACAGCAAAGACTGATGAAGAAGCCCGCGAATTATTGACATTATTCAACATGCCGTTTTCAAAGTAAGAATAGGAGGGAAAATTCATGGCTAAAACAGCAATGAAAATCAAACAGCAGCGTAAACAGAAATTCTCCACAAGAGAATATAATCGTTGCAGAATCTGTGGTCGTCCACATGCTTACTTAAGAAAATACGGAATCTGCAGAATTTGCTTCCGTGAATTAGCATACAAAGGACAGATCCCGGGTGTTAAAAAAGCAAGCTGGTGACCAGTAGAAGCTATATACGTATAAGCTGAAAGCAAAGTATCAATTTTGCACGAGGTCGTTTGCGACACTTTGTGAAGCCAAGCCGAAAGGTGAGAGCTGAGCTTAGTGGAGCAAACATAGCCAAGGTAACTATTATAAATATATATATCAATGAACATGAAAAGTCTAAATTATTCAGGAGGAAACTATCATGACAATGAGCGATCCGATTGCAGATATGCTTACAAGAATCCGTAACGCAAATACTGCAAAACATGACACTGTAGATGTTCCTGCTTCCAAGATGAAATTGGCTATCGCTGATATTCTTGTGAGAGAAGGCTACATTGCAAAATATGAAATCGTTGAAGATGGAAATTTCAAAAACATTCGTATAACACTGAAATATGGTGCAGATAAGAACGAAAAAATCATCACTGGTCTGAAGAGAATTTCCAAACCAGGTCTGCGTGTTTACGCTGGTAAAGATGAGCTGCCAAAAGTACTTGGTGGACTGGGTATCGCAATTCTTTCTACAAACCAGGGTGTTATCACTGATAAAGAAGCCAGAAAACTGCAGGTAGGCGGAGAAGTTCTGGCATTTGTATGGTAGGCACTGGGTATTGAGTGTTAATGAAGCTGAGCCGAAGGCGATAGCTGAATTTAGTACGAAAGCCGTTCTATAACCATAGGGAGCAGAACTTCCCCACGCAAGCTATAGCACAGCTTAAGCCTGGGGGACGATGTGTAGCTGCATGAATAGCCTTCTATAAGGCTTCATGGAATAGATAGAGTACTGAAAACAGAGGGGACCCCCGCGTCCTCTCCGAAAATCTAAGTTAGGAGGAAAATAGGTATGTCACGTATTGGAAGACTGCCAGTAGTTATTCCGGCTGGTGTAACAGTTGAAGTAAAAGAGAATAACTATGTTGTTGTAAAAGGTTCTAAAGGAACTCTGGAAAGAAATCTGCCTGTAGAGATGGACATTAAAGTTGAGGATGGCCATGTAATTGTAACAAGACCAAATGATCTGAAGAAAATGAAATCTCTTCATGGTCTGACAAGAACACTGATTCAGAATATGGTTACTGGTGTTAATGAAGGATACCAGAAAGTTCTGGAAGTAAACGGTGTTGGTTACAGAGCAGCAAAACAGGGTAAGAAACTGGTTCTTTCCTTAGGATATTCTCACCCGGTTGAAATGGAAGATCCGGAAGGATTGGAAACAACTGTAGAAGGTAACAAAATTACTGTAAAAGGTATCAGCAAAGAAAAAGTTGGTCAGTATGCTGCAGAAATCAGAGAAAAGAGAAAACCTGAACCTTATAAAGGAAAAGGTATCAAGTATGCTGATGAAGTTATCAGACGTAAAGTTGGTAAAACTGGTAAGAAATAAATAAGGAGAGTGTGAAAATGATTAGTAAAGTATCAAGAGCGGAAGTCCGCGCTAAAAAGCATAGAAGAATGCGTCATCATATCGTTGGTACAGCTGAAAGACCACGTCTGGCTGTATTCAGAAGCAACAATCATATGTACGCACAGATTATTGACGACACTGTTGGAAAAACATTGGTTTCCGCTTCTACTCTTCAGAAAGATGTAAAAGCAGAACTGGAACATACAAACACAGTGGAAGCTGCAGCATATCTGGGAACTGTAATCGGTAAGAAAGCAGTTGAAAGCGGAATCAAGGAAGTTGTATTTGACAGAGGTGGTTTCGTATATCATGGTAAGGTGAAAGCCTTGGCTGATGCAGCAAGAGAAGCTGGTCTGGAATTCTAGGAAAGGGAGGAGCGAAACACATGAGACATGAAATCATTGATGCTAGTCAGTTGGAATTAGAAGAAAAAGTAGTCTCAATCAAACGTGTAACAAAAGTAGTAAAAGGTGGACGTAATATGCGTTTTACTGCTCTGGTAGTTGTTGGTGACGGCAACGGACATGTTGGTGCAGGACTTGGAAAAGCAGCTGAAATTCCGGAAGCAATCCGCAAAGGAAAAGAAGATGCTATGAAAAAATTAGTAACAGTAGCAAGAGATGAGAACAACAGTATCACACATGATTATATGGGCAAATTCGGAAGCGCAGAAATGCTGCTGAAGAGAGCTCCGGAAGGTACTGGTGTTATCGCTGGTGGTCCGGCTCGTGCCGTAATTGAATTAGCAGGTATCAAAAACATCCGTACAAAATGTATGGGTTCCAGAAATAAACAGAACGTTGTACTTGCTACAATCGCAGGTTTAAGTCAGTTGAAGACTCCAGAAGAGGTAGCTAGACTTCGCGGAAAATCCGTAGAAGAGATCTTTGCTTAAGGAGGACTGGAAAATGTTAAAAATTACTTTGGTAAAATCTACAATCGGCGCAGTTCCAAAACACAAAAGAACTGTTGAAGCTTTGGGACTGACAAAAATGCATAAAACTGTTGAACTGCCGGATAATGCAGCAACAAGAGGCATGATCAAACAGGTTCAGCATCTGGTAAAAGTTGAAGAAGCGTAATTAGGATAGAAGGAGGTGCCACAATGGATTTATCTAATTTAAGACCTGCTGAAGGTTCCAGACAGAGTGATGATTTCCGCAGAGGCCGTGGACACGGTTCAGGAAACGGCAAAACAGCTGGTAAAGGACATAAAGGTCAGAAAGCTCGTTCCGGAGCTCCTAGACCAGGTTTTGAAGGTGGACAGATGCCTTTATACAGAAGACTTCCGAAGAGAGGTTTCCATAACAGAAATACAAAAGAGATCGTTGGTATCAATGTTGAGGCTCTGAACAGATTTGAAGATGGAACAGAAGTTACCATCACAACACTGGTAGAAAGCGGACTGGTTTCCAATCCAAAAGACGGTGTTAAGATTCTGGGTAATGGTGAACTGACAAAGAAATTGACTGTAAAAGTTACCGCCGTAAGCGAAGGTGCTAAAGCAAAAATCGAAGCAGCAGGTGGAACAGTAGAGTAGAGGTGATCTCATGTTAAAGACTCTTCAAAATGCATTTAAAGTGAAAGACGTCAGACATAGGATCTTTTATGTGTTAATGATGCTGGTGGTTGTGAGAATTGGCTCACAGCTGCCGGTACCTGGTGTAGACAGCAGTTATTTTCAGGAGTGGTTCGCAAGTCAGTCAGGTGATGCATTCAATTTCCTGGATGCCTTTACGGGCGGTTCATTTTCACAGATGTCTATTTGCGCTTTAAGTATCACACCATACATTACATCTTCCATTATCATGCAGCTTCTCACAATTGCGATTCCAAAACTGGAAGAAATGCAGAGAGACGGTGAAGAGGGAAGAAAAAAAATCGGTGCAATTACCCGTTATGTTACTGTGGGATTATCTCTTTTTGAATCGATTGCCATGGCAATTGGATTTGGTAATAAAGGATTGATTCCGGATAACAATTTTGCTAAAATGGTAGTTGTAGTAGCTGCACTTACTGCAGGATCTGCATTTCTTATGTGGATCGGTGAACAGATTAACGAGAAAGGTATTGGAAACGGTATTTCCATTGTCCTTCTTATTAACATTGTCTCCCGTATCCCAAGCGATATGGTTACTTTGTATGAGACCTTCATTAAAGGAAAAATCATTGCTAAAGGAATCCTCGCAGCTGTGATTATAGCAGCAATTATTGTTGGTGTTGTTGTATTGGTGTTGATCCTGAATGGAGCTGAGAGAAGAATTCCTGTTCAGTACTCCAAGAAAGTACAGGGCAGAAAAATGATGGGCGGACAGTCCAGCCATATTCCTTTAAAAGTAAATACGGCCGGTGTAATGCCTGTAATTTTCGCATCATCAATTATGTCTTTCCCAAGCGTAATTGCCACGTTCCTGGGTAAAACAAATGGAACCGGATGGGGAAGCAAGATTCTGGCAGGTATGAACAGTAATAACTGGTTTAATCCACAGCAGCCATTGTATTCCATCGGACTTTTGGTCTATATTATATTGGTTATTTTCTTTGCTTATTTTTATACATCTATTACTTTCAATCCGTTGGAAGTGGCAGATAACATGAAAAAGCAGGGTGGATTCGTGCCGGGTATTCGTCCGGGTAAGCCAACTGTTGATTACCTGACAAAACTGTTGAATTATATCATATTCATTGGTGCTGCAGGACTTACCATCGTAGCTGTGATTCCGTTCTTCTTTAATGGAGTATTCGGAGCCAATGTTTCCTTCGGGGGAACATCCATCATCATTATTGTGGGTGTAATTCTGGAAACATTGAAACAGATTGAATCTATGATGCTTGTAAGAAATTACAAAGGTTTTTTAAATGATTAAAAGGTTGTGGCGTTTACGCCACAGCCTTAAAGTGCTATAAAAGAAAATAATAATACTGTGAAAAATGTCTAACGTAAGGAGGAGAGGGTAAAATGAAGTTAATTATGCTGGGAGCTCCTGGTGCCGGAAAAGGTACTCAGGCAAAAAAAATTGCAGAGAAATATGGTATTCCGCATATTTCCACAGGAGATATTTTCCGTGCGAACATCAAAAACGGAACTGAACTGGGAAATAAAGCGAAAAGCTATATGGAACAGGGACTTCTTGTACCGGATGAGCTGACCTGTGATCTGGTAGTTGATCGTATCGCACAGGATGACTGCAAAAATGGTTACGTACTGGACGGTTTTCCAAGAACTATTCCACAGGCTGAAGCATTGAAAGCAGCCCTTGGAAAAATGGGAACCACGATTGATTATGCAATTAACGTTGAAGTTCCGGATGAGAACATTGTAGAACGTATGGGCGGACGTCGTGCATGCCTTGCCTGCGGATGTACCTATCATGTAGTGTATAATGCACCAAAGGAAGAAGATGTATGTGATGTTTGTGGAGCAAAGCTTGTTCTGCGTGACGATGATAAACCGGAAACCGTAAAGAAACGTCTGGATGTATATCATGAACAAACACAGCCTTTGATCGACTTCTACGATAAAGAGGGTGTATTGGTAGAAGTTGACGGAACACAGAATCTGGAAGATGTGTTCCAGGCTATCACCAAAATCTTAGGAGCGTAAAACATGTCTGTATCAATAAAGACTGCCAGGGAAATTGAGCTGATGAGGGAGTCGTGCCGTTTGCTTGAAATCGTTCATGATGAACTTGCGAAAGCTATCAAGCCGGGGATTTCTACCTGGGAAATCGATCATTTGGGAGAAGAAATCATCCGAAGCTTTGGGTGTACCCCAAATTTCCTTCATTACAATGGATACCCCGCATCTATCTGTGTATCAGTAAATGATGAGGTGGTACATGGAATTCCTTCCAAAAAGAGAATTCTTCAGGAAGGCGATATTGTAAGCCTTGATGCCGGGCTGATCTATAAAGGATATCATTCCGATGCCGCACGCACTCATGCGGTGGGAGAGATCAGTAAAGAGGCAAAACAGCTGATTGATGTAACCCGTCAAAGTTTTTTTGAGGGAATCAAGTATGCAAAAGCCGGTCACCATTTGTATGAAATTTCCGCTGCAATCGGTGCTTACGCGGAAAGTTTTGGATATGGTGTAGTTCGCGATCTGGTGGGACACGGAATTGGAACCAGTCTGCATGAAGATCCTCAGATTCCAAATTTTGCCCAGAGACGGAGAGGAATCCGTCTGGTGCCTGGTATGACACTGGCAATCGAACCAATGATCAATATGGGACGACCTGATGTCTGCTGGTTGGATGATGACTGGACTGTAGTGACAGAAGATGAATCATTATCGGCGCATTATGAAAATACAGTGCTGATTACTGATGGTGAACCTGAAATTCTGACATTGACGAAGTAGAGGTGGCGAATGGAAGGATATAGTATCGGCATGATGGCAAAATCCCTTGCCGGTCATGACAAAGGGAAGGTCTATCTGGTTTCAGGTGCGGATGAGACATACGTATATCTTGTGGATGGCAAGTGCCGCACTATGGATCGTCCAAAACGAAAAAAGAAAAAACATGTACAGATAGATTATCAGATCCCCGAATGGATCCAGAAACTTCTCGCAGAAGGAAAGTCTGTTCAGGATTCTGATGTCATCAAAGTAAGAAGAGAATATGGGAGGTAATGAGATGTCAAAGGCAGATGTTATTGAAGTTGAAGGTACTGTCCTTGAAAAACTGCCAAATGCAATGTTCAAGGTAGAACTGGAAAATAAACATGTGGTACTGGCACATATCAGCGGTAAATTGCGGATGAATTTTATCCGTATTCTGCCGGGTGATAAAGTAACCATGGAACTGTCACCATATGATTTGACAAAAGGAAGAATCATCTGGAGAGATAAATAAGACAACGAAAAGGAGAAGCTGTAAAACAGTGCAGTTTCTCCTTTTTAATGAAATAAAAAGTCTTAAAAATAACTGAAAAACAGGAAGATTTTGCTTGCATTTTCGAATTTGTGGTGTTATACTATAAAACGAACTTTTGTGAAGTGCTTTTTTTGTGCGCAAAAACAGGAGTTTTTCACACCAGGGCCAACCGGCCGGAAAAGGATCCCACAGCGGGATACCACTATGGCCATTCGGCCTAGAGAGAGGAAACCCCGAGGCGGGATACCACTATGGCCATTCGGCCTAGAGAGAGGAAAGGAGGATTCAAATGAAAGTTAGATCATCTGTAAAACCTATCTGTGAAAAATGTAAAATCATTAAAAGAAAAGGAAGCATCAGAGTAATCTGCGAGAATCCAAAACACAAACAGAGACAGGGCTAATACCGTCATGTTAGCATAAACTGTTTTATGTTGTGCGCTGAAACTGCTGATAGCAGATTTCATGCAGGAAGCATACGCTTCAAATTAAGTGCGGCTGCAGTAGGACACATCTGGATGTGTTGTACTGTTTAAATATTATAATGAGAGAACTCCGGCGTGGTGTACCGGGGAGCCTCCGGCGGATGAACGCCTAAGGCGCTGCATCCCTTATAATATTGCTTAATACCGGCATAGCCGGAAAGGTCATGGAAACATGGCTGGATGCTCACATACCGGCATCCCAATTAGGAAAATATTAATACGATCAGAGGCACAACATTTCAGACATATGCAGAGCATATGGGCTGCCGGACTGATCAAGAAGAAGATGGAGGAAAAATACATGGCACGTATTGCTGGTGTAGACTTACCAAGAGAAAAACGTATCGAAATCGGATTAACTTACATTTACGGAATCGGAAGAACAAGTGCTAACCGTATTCTGAAAGAGGCAAATGTAGATCCGAATACCCGTGTAAGAGATATCACGGACGAAGAAGTAAAGAGAATCAGTGCTGTAATCGATGAGACTCAGGTTGTTGAAGGTGATCTTAGAAGAGAGATCGCTATGAACATCAAACGTCTGCAGGAGATCGGATGCTACAGAGGTATCCGTCATAGAAAGAGCCTGCCGGTTCGTGGTCAGAAAACCAAAACAAATGCAAGAACCAGAAAAGGCCCGAAGAGAACTGTTGCAAATAAGAAAAAATAATTTTCGGACAGTGAAAGCAGACAGCCTGATACTTGGTCAGGCAGCTTAAAAAGAATTGTAACCATTAAAAAAGAATATAAGAAAGTGTAGGTTAGTTTTTAAAATGGCTAAAGTGACAAAGAAAACGACAAAACGTCGTGTAAAGAAAAACGTTGAACGCGGACAGGCACATATCCAGTCATCTTTCAATAATACAATCGTAACTTTGACAGATGCTGAAGGTAATGCTCTTTCATGGGCAAGTGCCGGTGGTCTGGGATTTAGAGGTTCAAGAAAATCTACTCCTTATGCAGCTCAGATGGCAGCAGAGACTGCTACAAAAGCAGCATTAGTTCATGGTCTGAAGACTGTTGATGTATTCGTAAAAGGACCGGGATCAGGAAGAGAAGCAGCAATCCGTGCTCTTTCCGCATGCGGACTTGATGTAGTAAGCATCAAAGATGTAACTCCGGTACCACACAATGGTTGCCGTCCACCAAAACGTAGAAGAGTCTAATTTAGGAGGTCAGTAGATTATGGCAGTTAATAGAGTACCTGTACTGAAAAGATGCAGATCCCTGGGTCTGGATCCGATCTATTTGGGAATTGATAAAAAATCCACAAGACAGCTGAAAAGAGCAAACCGTAAAGTTTCTGAGTATGGTCTGCAGCTGAGAGAAAAACAGAAAGCAAAATTCATCTATGGTGTTCTGGAGAAACCTTTCCGTAACTATTATGAGAAAGCTGATCAGATGCCGGGTATGACTGGTACAAACCTGATGACTCTGCTTGAGATGAGACTGGACAACGTTATTTTCCGTCTTGGATTCGCAAGAACCAGAAAAGAAGCTCGTCAGATCGTTGATCACAAGCATGTAATGGTAAACGGCAAACAGGTAAACATTCCTTCTTACCAGGTAAAAGCCGGTGACCAGATTGAAATTAAAGAAGCTAAAAAATCTTCTCAGAGATATAAAGACATTCTGGAAGTAACAGGCGGAAGACTGGTTCCGGAATGGCTGGATGTTGATCAGGAAGCATTAAGAGGAACTGTGAAAGAAGTTCCTGCAAGAGATGCAATTGACGTACCTGTAAACGAAATGCTTATCGTCGAGTTGTATTCTAAATAATTATGAGCTGCGGCTCATAATCCGGAAGTGGATATGGGCCGTTTCCCATATGTTACCCTCAGTGAAACAAATTATCCCATAAAGGAGGGCCTGGTATGTTTGATTTTAACAAACCAAAAATTGAGATTACAGAAATTTCCGATGATAAAAAATACGGCAGATTTGTTGTAGAACCGCTGGAAAGAGGTTATGGCACTACTCTGGGAAATTCCCTGAGAAGAATTATGCTGTCTTCCCTGCCGGGAGCAGCAGTAAGCCAGGTTAAGATTGAAGGAGTGCTCCACGAGTTCAGTTCTATTCCGGGCGTCAAAGAAGATGTGACAGAAATTATTATGAATCTGAAGAGTCTTGCAATCCGTAATAACAGTGAAAGCAATGATCCTAAGATTGCTTACATCGAATTTGAAGGCGAAGGTGTGGTACGTGCTTCTGATATTCAGGTTGATCAGGATATCGAGATCATGAATCCGAACCAGGTGATCGCTACTCTGAATGGTGGACCGGACAGCAAACTGTATATGGAACTTACCATTACAAAAGGCCGTGGTTACGTCAGCGCAGAAAAAGGAAAGACAGAAGATATGGCAATCGGTGTGATTGCTGTTGACGCTATCTATACACCGGTGGAACGTGTAAACCTCACAGTAGAAAATACCCGTGTTGGTCAGATTACTGATTTTGATAAACTGACTCTGGATGTATATACAAAAGGAACACTGGATCCGGATGAGGCAGTAAGCCTTGCAGCAAAAGTATTGAGTGAGCATCTGAAGCTTTTCATTGACCTTTCTGAAAATGCAAAGACTGCAGAAGTCATGATTGAAAAAGAGGACAATGAGAAAGAAAAAGTTCTGGAAATGAATATTGACGAACTGGAGTTGTCTGTTCGTTCTTACAACTGTCTGAAGAGAGCCGGAATCAATACTGTAGAAGAGCTTTGCAACAGAACTTCCGAGGATATGATGAAAGTTCGTAACCTGGGACGCAAATCCCTTGAGGAAGTGCTGGCTAAGTTGAAAGAACTGGGACTTCAGCTGAATCCCGGTGAAGAATAAAAGCAGGTGAAAAACATCTGTGACTGCCGACAGAAGATGTAAGTCGGTAGGGTAAAGTAGAATTTGTAGAATAGAAAGCAATATATCAGTAAGTCCGAAGAAGCATGATATGTTGTTCCACAAATGGAGGAAAATAAAATGGCAGGATATAGAAAACTGAGCAGAACATCTGATCAGAGAAAAGCATTAATCAGAAACCAGGTAACAAATCTTCTTTATCACGGAAAAATCGTGACAACAGAAGCAAAAGCAAAAGAGATCCGCAAAGTTGCTGAAGGTCTGATTGCACTGGCTGTAAAAGAAAAAGATAATTTTGAAAAAGTAACTGTTACAGCAAAAGTTGCTCGCAAAGATGCTGATGGAAAGAGAGTAAAAGAAGTTAAAGATGGTAAAAAAGTTACTGTATACGATGAAGTACAGAAAGAGATTACCAAAGATGCTCCATCCAGACTGCATGCAAGACGTCAGATGCTGAAAGTATTCTATCCGGTAAAATCTGTTCCAACAGAAGCAGCTGGAAGAAAGAAAAACACCAAGAATGTAGACATGGTTGATAAGATGTTTAATGAAATCGCACCAAAATATGCTGGCCGTAATGGTGGTTACACAAGAATCATCAAAATCGGACCTCGTAAAGGTGACGCAGCTATGGAAGTAGTTCTTGAGCTGGTATAATTAAAGACTATATGACAGCGCCGGTTGGCTCTCCAGAGGAGAGAAACCGGCGCTGTTTTCACAATAAATATTTCATTATGATAAATCCTCAAATGTCAGAAAATTAGAACATATGGTATCAACTATCTTTGTGAACATACAAGTTGACCATCGGAAGTGAGAATCATGTCTGTTTCGATAAAAGGACTTTTTCTTTCCAGAAACTGTTCCAATCCTTCCAGGATGTTATCTGAAGATGTAAATATTTGTAAACCGGCAGTACAGAAGACGTACTGACAGTTTATATCAAAATAAAAGATAAAGGGAAAGAAGAGATATCTTGTTTGCTTTGTGACGAGATATATGTAGTATATACTATGAGTTGCCCGACAAATGGGATGAGACTACAAATTTCTCCGTGCTTTGCACTCTCGAAATTCTAAAAACATAAGGAGAAAAACAGTATGAACAGAGAAGAAGCAGAAAAACTTTTTCATGACTTTTCGTTTTGGGAAAAACTTACAGAGGTTGAGAAAAGGCTGTTAGAACAGCAGGTAAGATGGAATCAATATAAAGAGGGACAACTTGTAACTGGCACAGGCAGTGAGTGTTTGGGATTGCTTCTTGTGCAAAGAGGAATATTGAGAGTATACCTTGTTTCAGAAGATGGAAAAGAAGCGACCGTTTGTCGTTTACATGAAGGGGAATTATGCATGCTGTCAGGATTCTGCCTGATGTCAGAAATACCATTTGATGTGCAGATTGATGCAGAAGAAGAGAGTGAAGTCTGCCTTCTGCCTACAGGAGCAGTAAAAAAGATCATGGAAGATAATATTTATATGGAAAATTTTATATATAAAAGTATGAATGAAAGTTTCTCAGATATTATCGCTGCAGTGCAGAAAATATTATTTGCCAGTCTGGAACAGCGGCTCGCAGAATTTTTACTGGATGAAGCGGGACGGTGCCATTCCGACCAGATTAACATGACACAGGAACAGATTGCAAGAGCAATCGGGAGTGCCAGAGAAGCAGTCAGCCGTACACTGAAACAAATGGTACAGGAAGGAAGCGTGGAACTATTTCGGGGAGGAGTCAAAATACTTAACAGGAGAAAACTATATCAGAAATTGTAAAGACAGTGAGGCTGATGTAATGGTGTTCTTCACACCAAGGTCATTGGGGGAAGAACACCATTACATCAGCCAATTTACTTTATGGGCAATACGAAAAAAAGTGAGTTTTATTTCAGCAGATTTTTCAGTGCTTCTTTACTTTGTACGCCCACGGTAGTAGCAGCGATTTTACCGTCTTTAAATACCATGACGGTGGGGATGCTCATGACACGGTACTGTCTTGCCAGTTCTGGTTCCTGATCTACATCGACTTTGCCGACTTTGTAGCCATCAGCTTCTGCTGCCAGTTCATCAATTATCGGGGCGAGCATTTTACAGGGCATGCACCAGGTTGCCCAGAAATCTACCATTACAGGAACATCGGATTGTAAAACTTCTTCGTTAAAATTTGCTGTTGTAAATGCTTTTGCCATATTTTTTACTCCTTTTTTCTATTTTATCAGATTACTCAAACGTTAAGCATGTATCTGATATATGTTGTACGTGTTGCTTGATGATAGAATACCACATTTATGAAAAAACATTCTGTGACGTGGTCACATTTCGAGATAAAGACAGGAGGAAAGAATTGAAATATTTATTTAAGCCACAAATAAAAAACTGGCAGGATTGGCTTGCGGTTTATCAGAATGTTCCGGAATTTCTTCCGCTTATTCAAGCAGTTTTCAGGCGGGAAAATCTTAAGCTGAAATCATTTGCCGAATGTATGTCAGGTACTCATTTTGTTGCAAGGTTTGGAAATATGGTAATTAAAATATATGCTCCGGAAGAAAGCGGAAACGGAAGCGGGGACTGTACAGCTGAAGTTTTCGGACTCACCCATGCTGCGAAACAGGGAGTATATGTTTCAAAACTGATCGCATATGGAGAAATAAGAGACAGGTATGTGTTTTCGTATATCGTAACGGAATATATCGATGGACTATCATATGAAACTGCGAAACGAAAGATGACTTCAGAACAAAGATATGAGACAGGCAGAAGGATTCGCACTTTGTGTAATAAGATAAATATATCGGTGGATCACTTTGTATATATGGATATACTGAAAGAGGCTAAAGAAAATTCCAGATGGAGTGTCTGGAAAGAATCCTTTAATCAGGAAAGAATAAAGTATTATTACGAGAGTAAGTTTTTTTCTGAAGTATTTGTTCACGGAGACTTGAGCGAAAATAATATAATCCTGAAAGACGGAGTTCTGTACATGATAGATTTTGGTGAGAGTAAAACTGCACCTGTACAGTATGAATATGCTGAAATTTTCAGATTTGACAGTGCGTTCAGAAGAGGATATTCTGAAAGAACATATGGGTTTTAAAGGGTGCGGATCTATGATAGAACTGGGCTCAAAAATTAAGAGTTTTTTACATTGCCCGGATCCTGAAAATGGTGTATGATAATAGAACACTAAAAGAAAGGAAGCGGAACTATGAGCAAAAAACTTCTCTTTATATTTAATCCCAGGTCAGGGCGAGGAGAGATTCGGAATAAACTTCTGGATATCATTGATGTATTTGTAAAGGGTGGCTATGAGGTAATCGCTCATCCGACTCAGGGTCCTATGGATGGCTGTCAGATGGTACAGGAAATGGCGAAAGACGTGGATCTGATCGTCTGCAGCGGAGGCGATGGAACTCTGGACGAGGTAGTTACAGGTCTTATGAAGGCAAAAGCAAGCGTTCCCATAGGTTACATACCTGCTGGAAGTACCAATGATTTTGCCAATAGTCTGGAGATACCCAGAGATATGGTAGAAGCTGCGAAAAATATCATAGAAGGCAAGCTTTATTCTTTTGATGTGGGGGATTTTAATAAAGATACTTTTGTGTATGTGGCAGCATTTGGATTATTCACAGATGTTTCTTACCAGACCAGCCAACATCTGAAAAATATGCTGGGTCATCTGGCCTATCTGATGGAGGGATCAAAACGAATTTTTGATGTAAAAACTTATAAAGTAAAAGTGGAAGCCAATGATAAGGTCTATGAAGGGGAATATCTTTATGGAATGATCACAAATTCTCATTCTGTAGGTGGATTTAAGAATCTGATCGGTCCCGGAGTAGAGATGAATGACGGACTTTTTGAGGTTACATTGATTAAAAAGCCTAATAATCTTTTGGAATTGAATGAGATTATTGCAGCGCTTCTTAGTGCTAATGACAATACAAATATGATTGATGCATTCAAAACTGATTGTCTGGAACTGCATTCGGAAGAAAGTATATCATGGACACTGGATGGAGAATTTGGTGGAGAACATACAGATGTTAAGATCAAGAATAAAAAGCAGGCACTCGATATTCTCATCAACCCTTGAATTTTCCGAAAGATTGGGGTATAATAGTTTGGAAATTGGTGGCAGTGGGAAATAATACGGGAATAACTGTTACCCAAATTAGAAAATGCGAACGTAGGAGGTTTCATAATGTTAGTATCAGCTACTGAAATGTTAAAAAAAGCAAAAGCTGGCCATTATGCTGTTGGTCAGTTCAACATCAATAACCTGGAATGGACAAAAGCAATTCTTCTGACAGCTCAGGAATGCAATTCTCCAGTTATTCTGGGTGTATCTGAAGGTGCAGGAAAATACATGACAGGTTATAAAACTGTTGTTGGCATGGTAAATGGTATGCTGGAAGAACTGAATATCACTGTTCCGGTTGCTCTGCATCTGGATCACGGCAGCTATGAAGGATGTCTGAAGTGCGTGGAAGCAGGATTTTCATCCATTATGTTTGATGGTTCTCATTATCCGATTGAAGAAAATGTTGAGAAAACAAAAGAACTGGTTAAGATCTGCTCAGAGCATGGAATGTCTCTGGAAGCAGAAGTTGGTTCCATCGGTGGTGAAGAAGATGGTGTAATCGGAATGGGCGAATGTGCTGATCCTCAGGAATGCAAGATGATTGCAGATCTGGGTATTGATTTCCTGGCAGCAGGTATCGGTAACATTCATGGAAAATATCCGGCAAACTGGAAAGGTCTGAGCTTTGAAACTCTGGATGCTATTCAGAAACTGACAGGTGATATGCCTCTGGTACTTCATGGAGGTACAGGTATCCCAGCTGATATGATCAAAAAAGCTATTGATCTGGGTGTATCCAAGATCAATGTAAATACCGAATGCCAGCTGTCATTTGCAGCAGCAACTCGTGAATATATTGAAGCAGGAAAAGATCAGCAGGGTAAAGGCTATGACCCAAGAAAACTGCTGGCACCTGGTACAGAAGCTATCAAAGCAACTGTAAAAGAAAAAATGGAATTGTTCGGTTCTGTTAACAAAGCTTGATGTTTGTAAGGTCTGGGGCAGTCCACTTCGTAAGTTAAGTGGACTGCCTTTTTCTCTTATCATCTATGACAGAAAGGTTAAGAAAAATGAGTGAGTATGTGAATGTGGTTGAGATATTTGGAGAAAATGTTTTTAATGATTCCGTGATGCAGGCGCGACTGCCGAAAAAAGTATACAAGGAATTAAAACAGACGATCGAAGAAGGAAAAGAACTGACGCTCGAGATTGCAGATGTAGTTGCTCACGAGATGAAAGAGTGGGCGATTGAAAAGGGGGCTACTCATTACAGCCATTGGTTTCAGCCGCTTACAGGTGTGACGGCTGAGAAACATGATGCATTTATTACTGCGCCCAAGCCGGATGGAAAGGTACTTATGAGTTTTTCCGGTAAAGAATTGATCAAGGGTGAACCAGATGCATCTTCATTTCCGTCTGGCGGACTTCGTGCTACCTTTGAGGCAAGAGGATATACGGCATGGGATTGTACCTCACCGGCATTTGTGCGTCAGGATGCAGCTGGGGCTACTCTGTGCATTCCGACGGCCTTCTGTTCTTATACAGGAGAGGCACTGGATCAGAAAACACCTCTGCTGCGATCCATGGAAGCAATCAACAAAGAATCCCTTCGGCTGATTCGCCTTTTTGGAAACACGACATCAAAAAAAGTTACACCTTCTGTTGGTGCGGAACAGGAATACTTTCTTGTAGATGCAAAAAAATTTATGGAGAGAAAGGATTTGATCTACACAGGAAGAACTTTGTTTGGTGCAATGCCGCCAAAAGGACAGGAACTGGATGACCATTATTTCGGAACCATCCGGCAGAAAATTGCTGCTTACATGAGGGATGTCAACGAAGAGTTGTGGAAACTTGGAGTATCTGCCAAAACACAGCATAATGAAGTTGCACCGGCCCAACATGAACTTGCCCCGATCTATGCCCCGGCCAATATTGCAGTGGATCACAATCAGATCATTATGCAGACATTAAAACGTGTGGCCAGAAAGCATGAATTGAAGTGTCTGCTTCATGAAAAACCATTTGCAGGAGTCAATGGTTCCGGTAAGCATGATAACTGGTCTCTGGTGACGGATGACGGTATCAATCTTCTTGATCCGGGAAAAACGCCTCATGAAAATGTACAGTTTTTGCTTGTATTAAGCTGCATTTTAAAAGCAGTGGATCGTCATGCAGATCTTCTGCGAGAGTCAGCGGCTGATGTGGGAAATGACCATCGTCTGGGAGCTAATGAAGCACCACCAGCGATTATTTCCATTTATCTTGGCGAACAGCTGGAAGATGTAGTAGAACAGTTGGTAAATACAGGTACGGCGGATCACAGTCTGAAAGGCGGAAGACTGATGACAGGAGTTCGTACACTTCCGGACCTGGCAAAAGATGCTACGGACAGAAACAGAACTTCTCCGTTTGCTTTTACAGGAAACAAATTTGAATTCCGTATGGTTGGTTCCAGGGATTCTGTAGCTTCTCCCAATATTGTTTTGAACACCATTGTTGCGGAAGCATTCAGTGAAGCAAGTGAAGTTCTGGAAAATGCTGAGAATTTTGAAGAAACGGTACATGATCTGATCAAGAAAAATTGTGCCGATCACCAGAGAATTATATTTAATGGCAATGGTTATTCTGAGGAATGGGTGGAAGAGGCGAAACGTAGAGGGCTGCCCAATATTTCATCCATGGTAGATGCGATTCCGGCTCTGGTTACGGAAAAATCCATCAATCTCTTTGGAAAATTCCACGTATTTACCAAGGCAGAACTGGAATCACGTGTAGAAGTAAAATATGAGACATATTCAAAGGCTGTCAATGTGGAGGCTCGTGCGATGATCGATATCGCAAGCAAACAGATTATTCCGGCAGTGATTCGATATGCAAAATCTTTGGCTGATGCGGTGAATGTAATAGGGTCTGTGGAAGGTGCAGATATAAGTGTGGAAAAAGATCTTCTCCTGCAGACAACCCAACTGTTAAAAGAGACACAGACAGCTTTAGGTGTTTTGAAACAGAAAACAGAGGCAGCAGGTCTTATGGAAGAAGGAGAACGTCGTGCCAGATACTATCACGATGAGGTAAGTCCGGCTATGGAAGCGTTGAGAAAACCGGTAGATCAGTTGGAAATGATTGTAGATAAAGAAATGTGGCCAATGCCGTCCTATGGGGATCTGATGTTTGAAGTATAAAATGTATGATAAAAAGGAGGGTGCCAGGTAGCTTTATGTTACCTGGCACTATTATGAAAAAGTTTATCAAAAAAGTAATTAGCACGTTTCTATGATGTTATTATATGAGACAGAAATGAAGAAATCATGATATAGAAATGAATGTATTTTAAAAGATAAATGAACAAAATATGAATAAGACTTTATTGGTTATAATGGATAAAACATGAATGTAAATGGAGGGAATGCGATGGAGGTTTTGCAATATCTTGAAATGCAGGAGATTAATCCTGTGTTGATTCAAGAAGTAGAAAAGTTTCGGCAGATGTATTCGGTGGACGAAAAAGTTCGGCATCGGATTGTCCAGCCTGTGATGCCTTTTTATGGAAAAGAAATTCTGGAAATGGGGATCGCTGCACTTTTACAGAAAGAAAATCTGTTGCTCACTGGTTCTAAGGCTACAGGAAAGAATGTGCTGGCGGAAAATCTTGCATGGATTTTCGGAAGACCTTCTTATAATATTTCCTTTCATGTAAACACAGGAAGTGCAGAACTGATCGGTACGGATACCTTTGAGGACAATCAGGTCAAGCTTAGAAAGGGAAGTATTTATCAGTGCGCGGAGTATGGTGGATTTGGAATATTGGATGAGATCAATATGGCAAAAAATGATGCGGTATCCGTACTGCATGCAACCCTGGACTACAGAAGGAGTATTGATGTACCGGGATATGATAAGATTGATCTTCATGAAGCGACCAGGTTTATCGGGACTATGAATTATGGATATGCAGGCACAAAAGAATTGAATGAAGCTCTGGTATCACGTTTCTTAGTGATCGATATGCCGGAACAGACGGAAGATACATTGGAGAAAATATTTGCTACAACATTTCCGGATGGGAAGAAAGAAGCCATGGAACAATTTATTGGTTTATTCCTTGATCTTCAGATGAAAGCAGAAAATGGAGAAATTTCAACGAAATCTCTGGATCTTCGAGGAATTCTTGCGGCGATTCGGACAGTACGCCAGGGTCTTTCTCCGGCATCTGCAATACGTATGGGAGTGATCAATAAGTGTTTTGACACCTTCGAGAAAGAAATTGTGGAGGATGTGGTGATGACACGGATTCCGGAGGAATGGAAGGCAGATGACGTATTTGCATAACAAGTTCAAAAAAGGTGAATTACATAGCAGATTTCAGGCAAGGAGGTGAGTTTATGGAAGAGCGCCAGATGGAGATTGCCAACCGTATGAGAAATTTGATCTGGACTGTATGTGGTGATTATACTATGGAAGCAAAGCCCGATGTGGAAGGATTTTTGCGCTGTAAATACATTGCCCTTTATGATGGAATCAAACAGGGAGCTTTTGCTAAATATTTTGATAAGGAAGCATTAAGCCTGTATCTTGTAAAAAAGATTTATCTTCAGGCACAGGAGGGACCTTTGATGGAAATCGCCAGATTGTGTATGGAAGAAGCCGTAGGCAGCAGAATCGCTGGCGAGAGAAAAGGGGTAGACAGTATCCGTAAAAAGGCTTATGAGTATGTGCTTGATCATGATCTGGAACATCTTCTCCATCATGACCTGGGGAGGCTGAAGATTGCAATTATGAGAGATGCGCTGATGGGTGGTAGTACTCAGGAAAAAAAGTTACAGGAGCGGATGGACAGCCTGCATGAACTGAGAGATGCGAAAGATACAATGGAAGTGATTCGAAAAATTGATGAGTGCTACAATTCCTGGGTGGATCCGGAATTTGAAAAGAAGGTGGGAAATCTGGAGCAAGTGCTGTCAGTGACTATGGAAGAACTGACAGAGTATGATTGGAGAGATTTTCTTACAGAAGAGATGTATGAAGAAAATTTTGAGGCATATCTGGAGCAGATGAGTCAGCAGATGACAGCCACAGGCGGAGATTATGAGGAAAAGGATAAAGTAAAGCAAAGAGCTCATAAAATACTCCGTGTTACGGAAGAGGAAATGAAAAAAGTTTATACCTATGTTGAACTAAATTTTGGAAAAACATATCTTACCCCACTGGAAGAAAAGAAAATCAATTATCAGTTTTGTCGTGGAATCCACGGAGACTGCGGGTTATACTTTACAGATGGAATCCTCGCAAATCCAGTACGCAGAAATTATCAGCTGGAATACGCAAAAAAGCAGCGGGACAAGAATAAATACGCGTATTATGATAATCATAGAATCGTAAAGAGAAATATTGAAATCTTAACGGGAATATTAAAGAAATCAATTGTTATGCGGCAGGAGATTAACGAGGTCATAGCAGATAAAGGGAGGCTGCAGCCGCAACGGCTGTGGCGTGTGGGAAGAAGCCGGGATGCGCGGTTATTTACTCAGACAGAAAAGCAGGACAGCCGGGAATTTGTGGTGGAACTGCTCATTGATGCCAGTGGTTCTCAGAGAGCAAGACAGGAAAAAGTTGTACTGCAGGCTTATATTATCATGCAGGCATTGAGCAGAGTGGGCATTCCACATAAGGTGATGAGTTTTTGTACTTTCTGGGATCATACGATTCTGCAGAGGTTTCGTGAATATGATGAGGATGAGTCGGCCAATGAAAGAATATTTACTTTTACTACTTCTTCCAATAACCGGGATGGTCTTGCCATCAGGGCTGCGTCTCAAAGTCTTCTGGGACGGGAAGAGGAAAATAAAATCATGATTATTCTAAGTGACGGGCGCCCCTATGATGTAATTATGAACAGACCGAACGCACGTAATCCGGAACCATATTTTGGTGAATACGCAGTGAAAGATACAGGGGTTGAAGTGAGGAGGCTCCGTAATCTTGGAGTTTCGGTTCTTGGAGTTTTTGTAGGAGAAGAAAAAGAACTGGATGCGGAAAAAAAAATATTCGGAAAAGATTTTGCCTATATCCGTGACATATCTAATTTTTCCAAAATCGTTGGAAATTATTTGACAAAACAGCTTGAAGAAAATTGTTAATTATTCTCATTGAATTTAACACAGGATTCTGATATAGTATTCAGGTATGTACACAATAAGGTTTCCAATGCAAGGGGAAACTTTATATCCGCGGGCGATTTCCGATATGGAACAGGGCTGTGGAGGGCAATTGTTCCGCGAGAAAAGAAAAGGGAGAAAAGCTATGAACGAGAACAAAGAGAACTTTAAACCTTATATCAGCGCAGATAAGGTTCTCCCGGAATTTACTGTAACGTCGATTCTGATGGGTATTATTCTGGCAGTTGTGTTCGGTGCAGCCAATGCTTACCTTGGATTAAAGGTTGGTATGACAGTATCTGCTTCCATTCCGGCAGCAGTTATCTCAATGGGTGTAATCCGTGTGATTTTGCGCAAAAATTCTATCTTGGAAAGTAATACGGTACAGACTATAGGTTCTGCCGGTGAATCTCTGGCAGCAGGAGCAATCTTTACCATGCCTGCACTGTTCCTTTGGGCAGAAGAAGGTAAGATCGAGATGCCTGGCTTTATGGAGATTACGCTGATTGCTTTATTCGGCGGTTTCCTGGGTGTACTTTTTATGGTACCTCTTCGTAAAGCTTTGATTGTGGAAGAGCATGGTGTACTGCCTTATCCGGAAGGTATGGCGTGTGCGGAAGTTCTTCTGGCAGGTGAGGAAGGCGGAGCAAACGCTTCCACAGTATTTGCCGGTATGGGACTGGGGGCTGCTTTCAAATTTATTGTAGATGGAATCAAGCTGGTTCCGTGTGATATTGATACTCCTCAGTTGAATGGATATGCAGGACAGATTGGTGTTGAGATTTACCCGGCTCTGATCGGAGTTGGTTATATCTGCGGACCGTCCATTTCTTCTTATATGTTTGCCGGCGGTATTATCGCATGGCTGGTTCTGATTCCGGCTGTTGTATTCTTTGGCGGTAATATTGATTTTGAAACTCTGGGTAATGCAAATCTGGCAGGTATGACAATCGGACAAGTATATGCTGAGAACGGTGCTGGTGCGATCTGGTCCAATATTATCAAATATGTAGGTGCAGGTGCGATTGCTACCGGTGGTGTGATTAGCCTGATTAAATCTCTCCCACTGATTGTTAAGACATTCGGCGGAGCTATGAAGAGCCTGAAAAATACATCCGGTGGTACAGAAATACGTACAGACCGTGATGTGAAGATGCCGTTTGTTCTGGGAGCAATCCTGGTTCTGATCATTTTGATCTGGCTGGTACCGGTAGTACCGGTAAACCTGCTGGGTGCAGTTTTGATTGCAGTATTTGGTTTCTTCTTTGCTACTGTATCTTCCAGAATGGTTGGTCTGGTAGGAAGTTCCAACAACCCGGTTTCCGGTATGGCGATTGCTACTCTTCTGATGGCAACATTCGCATTGAAAGCTACAGGAAACACAGGTATGGCAGGTATGACCGGTGCAATTGCTATTGGATCTATTATCTGTATCGTAGCTGCAATTGCCGGTGATACTTCACAGGATTTAAAGACAGGTTATATTGTCGGAGCAACACCGGCAAAACAGCAGGTTGGTGAGCTGATCGGTGTTCTTGCATCCGGTCTTGCTATCGCAGGAGTACTTTCTCTTCTGAACAAAGCATGGGGATTTGGATCTGCTGAGATTCCCCGCACCTCAGGCAACTTTGATGAAGATGATCGTTGAAGGTATCATGGACGCAAAACTTCCGTGGGTACTGGTATTCATGGGTGTATTCCTGGCTCTGGCCCTGGAAATCCTTCGTGTTCCGGTTATGCCGTTTGCAATCGGTCTTTATCTGCCGGTACAGCTTTCTGCCGGTATCATGGTCGGTGGTGTCGTTCGTCTGGCACTGGACAAGATGAAGAGTAAAAAAGAAGAAGAGAAAAAACAGATTGTCAGCAACGGTACTTTGTACTGTGCAGGTATGATCGCAGGTGAAGGCCTGGTAGGTATTCTTATGGCATTCTTTGCAATCATCAAAATCGGTGAAAATTCCATCGGTGATATCCTTGGTGGAATTATCAATCTGAGCGGTGCTGCAGGAAACATCGTGGGTCTGATTGTTCTTGCACTGATGGTATTGAGTCTGTTGAAATTCTCGCTGTGGAAAAAGACAAATAAATGAAAGATAAAAGAAATTATTTGGACTTTGTTCCGGTAAAAAATCCATCCTTGCCATGGAGCAAAGATGAAGAAGAAATTGTCACTGTAGATGTGACACATCGTGGGATTGCTGCAAAGATTGCGCAGGTAGCATTCAATCGTCCAAAAGTGAGCCACATAAAGATGGACCGTTTTGGGAGCTTTGTCTGGCAGCAGATTGATGGTGAACAAAATATTTATCAGATCGGACAGAAAGTAAAAGAACGATTTGGTAAAGAAGCGGAGCCTCTTTATGAAAGGCTGATAACATTTTTCCGTACCCTGGCGGAGAATAAATATATCACTTATAGGAAATAAAAATAAAAAGAGCTGTTGCTTTCAGTGTAAAACTGAGAGCACAGTTCTTTTGTGTTTTACGGATATGTTAGTGGGCTAAAGTGTTGAAGCAAACAAGAAAGGTGGAAGTGTTTTATGTGGAATAAGAAAAGCTGGATTATGGATTATTTGTTAATATTCGTGGGTACTGCGCTGATGTCCATAGCTCTGAATTCTGCTTTTGATATGAATGGTCTGGTGGATGGCGGCTTCAGCGGCATTGCAATTATTGTGAAGTCATTGACGGAGAGTTGGTTTGGTGTTGGAATTCCTCTCTGGTTGACGAACATTGTGTTGAATATTCCTATGTTTTTTCTGGGAATTAAGATTAAGGGAATCCGTTTTCTGGCGAAAACCATATGGGGAACATTTTCGCTGTCCTTTTGGTTGTATGCTATGCCGATATTCCCAATCGTAAAAGGTGATTTGTTTCTGGCAGTAATCTTTGGTGGAGTACTTCAGGGAGTGGGAATTGGCCTGGTATTTCTGGGAAAAGGAACTACTGGAGGAACCGATATGGTGGCTGTTTTGATCCAACATTATGTAAAACATATGTCGGTTGCCCGGATTATGCAGCTTGTAGATGCTCTGATCGTGGCGGCAGGTGCTTTTGTATTCGGACCGAAGAATGCACTTTATGCCATTGTTGCGATTTATATTGTTGCAAAAGTTACTGACGGTTTATTGGAGGGAATGAATTATGCAAAAGCAGTTTATGTTATTTCAGATCATGCGGACGAACTTTCGAAAGAATTAATGAGTGAGCTTGACAGAGGAGCGACTGGAATCCCTGTAAAAGGAATGTATAAGGGGAAAAATAGAATGATGCTTTTTTGCATCATTGGCAAAAAACAGATCGTCAGGCTGAAAGAAATCGTTGTAAAAACTGATCCCGGAGCTTTTCTGATTGTTATGGATGCAAGAGAAGTGTTGGGAGAAGGCTTTATCGAAAATTATACTTCATGAAAAAATATTGAGAAAATGTTAAAATTATTACATTCTCTCTTCCATTTTTTTTCTATTTATATTAGAATATAGTCTAAGGGACTTTGTTTTTGGGGGAAAACAATTAAACAGCTAAAACTATATATACTGAAAGAGGGTATGATTATGATTTCAAACCAGATACTTCAAAGTACAATAGATGGTCTGAAGGGGATTTGCAGAATTGATTTTGGTGTAGCCGACACTGAGGGGAAGATTTTGGCTACTACGTACCAGGATCATGAGATTGGCGGAAAAGAGATTTTGAACTTTGCGGAGTCACAGGCAGACAGTCAGGTAATCCGTGGATACCAGTTCTTTAAAGTTTATGACGAGAACAGACTGGAATATATACTGATCGCTGGCGGCGGAAGTGAAGATGTTTATATGGTGGGCAAGATGGCTGCATTTCAGATTCAGAATCTGTTGGTTGCCTACAAAGAGAGATTCGATAAAGATAATTTTATAAAGAATCTTTTGCTGGATAATCTCCTTTTGGTGGATATTTATAATCGTGCCAAAAAGCTTCATATTGAAGTGGAAGTCAGACGTGTTGTCTTTATATTGGAGACAGGACAGGGGAAAGATTACAATGCTCTGGAAAGCGTGAAAAGTGTATTCCAGGGAAGAAGCGGGGATTTTATCACCGCGGTGGATGAGAAGAGTATTATTATCGTAAAAGAAGTAGGACCAGAGGATGGTTATGAACAGATGCAGAAGATTGCAGCTGGTATTCTGGATGCAGTGGGAAGAAATTCCGATGGAAAGATGCATATTGCCTATGGTACGATAGTAAAGGAGTTAAAGGAAGTCTCCCGTTCTTATAAAGAAGCAAGGATGGCATTGGATGTAGGAAAAATTTTCTTTGATGAGAAGGAAATTATTGCATACAGTTCTCTGGGAATCGGTCGGCTGATTTATCAGCTTCCTATTCCTCTGTGTAAGATGTTTATCAAAGAAATTTTTGAGAATAAATCTCCGGATGATTTTGATGAAGAAACACTTACCACCATCAATAAATTCTTTGAGAACAGTCTGAATGTATCAGAGACCTCGCGGCAGCTGTACATTCACAGAAATACGCTTGTATATCGCCTTGATAAACTCCAGAAGAGTACTGGACTTGATCTCAGGGTGTTTGAAGATGCTATTACATTCAAGATCGCTCTGATGGTTGTGCGGTATATGAAGTATATGGAAACTTTAGATTACTGATAAAGAGCAGTTACGATTCTGCGGCAGAAGGAAACCGGAGAATATGTACTGCAGGATATGACAGGAGGAGTATATGATTACGTTAGAAAATGTAAGCAAATCATACGCAAAGGGCCAGCCGGCTCTGAATGATGTATCTTTGCACATTGATAAAGGGGAATTCGTATTCATTGTAGGTAACAGTGGGTCTGGGAAATCCACTTTGATCAAACTTTTGCTGAAAGAGCTGGAACCAACATCCGGCACGATCATTGTAAATGATCAGAATCTTGGAAAGTTAAAGCGGAGACAGATTCCGAAGTATCGCCGGGGAGTTGGCGTAGTATTTCAGGATTTTAGACTTTTAAAAGACCGCAATGTTTATGAAAATGTTGCTTTTGCTCAGCGAGTAATTGAAAAACCTAACAGGATCATCAAGAAAAGAGTTCCTGAAATTCTGACATTGGTGGGGCTGGCTGAAAAGTACAAGTCATTTCCCAGAGAACTGTCAGGCGGTGAGCAGCAGCGAGTGGCTTTGGCAAGGGCATTGGTAAACCGTCCGAACATTCTTCTGGCGGATGAGCCGACCGGTAATCTTGATCCGAAGAATTCATTGGATATTATGAAACTTCTGGAGGAAATCAACGAGCGGGGAACTACCGTTTTAGTGGTTACACATAACAGAGAAATCGTAAATTCATTTAAAAAGCGAGTAATTACGATGCGTAAAGGCGTTATCGTAAGTGACGAACAGGAAGGTGAATATCTTGAGGATTAGTACGATTGGCTACAGTGCCAAACAGGGAATCAAAAATATATGGAGAAACGTCATGTTCTCCGCAGCATCCATTGCTACGATGGCTGCATGTATATTCTTATTTGGATTATTTTTCTCACTGGTGATTAATTTTCGATATATTGTGAAAAATGCGGAGGAAAATGTTTCTGTAACCGTATTGTTTGACGAGGATGCAGATCAGGCTACGATTAATGAGATCGGAGAGAAAATTAAGCAGTATAAAGGTGTAACGTCTGTGAAATACATATCTGCGGAAGAAGCGTGGGATGATTTTAAAACACAGTATTTTGGAGATACGGAAGAGGCAGATAAATGGGCAGAAGGATTTGAAAATGACAATCCTCTGGCAAACTCGTCGAGTTATTCGGTCTATATTGATAAAATTGAGAACCAGGATGCATTGGTGCAGTACATCGAAGGATTGGATGGAGTTCGGGAAGTGAATCAGCTGAAAGGTGCTACACAGACATTGAGTACCTTTAATAAACTGATTAGTTATGTGGCCGTTGCAATTATTCTGATTTTGCTCTGTGTGGCCGTGTTCCTTATCAGCAATACTGTATCTATTGGTATTTCCATCCGTAAAGAGGAAATCGGTATTATGAAACTGATCGGCGCAACGAATTCTTTTGTTCGTGCACCATTTATTATTGAAGGTATCATTATCGGTCTGATCGGTTCTGTGATTCCACTGATATTGCTTTTTATACTATATAATAAAGTAGTGGAATATATATTAACAAGGTTCAGTATGTTGAACAGTGTTATGACATTTTTAAATGTCTATCAGGTGTTTGAGGTTCTGGTGCCGGTGGCACTGGTTCTCGGTATGGGAATTGGTTTGTTCGGAAGTATCATTACCATTCGTAAGCATTTGAAAGTATGATAAAACGAGGGGGTGCTGTAAGTAACGCAGGTGTTATTTGCAGCACCTTTTTTGTAACATAGGTAAGGTTTTTGACTTTCCTGTGTTACAAAACACCTTGTCTTTGTTCAAATTGTGTGATGGAGTTGTGGGATGATGAATAGTAATACAAAAATCTGGCTGTCTGGTTTTGCAGGAGGCGCTGCAGTTGTGCTGGCTCTCGGTATCGGAAGTTTTTATATACAGTATGGAACACTTCCGTTTGTTGGTGATTCTGTGGTCACTGGAGAGACAGGAGAAAAAGCAGCAAAAATCGAAAGAATTATTGAAAATAATTATCTGGAAGATGTGGATGAGAAGACTTTGGCCGAAGGAATGTATGCAGGAATGATGGCGAGTCTTGGAGATAAATATTCGGGATATTATTCAGAAGATGATTATAAGAAATTGAAAGAATCGTCAGAGGGGAAATATACAGGAATCGGTCTTGTAATGGAGCAGAACCGGGAAACCGGTAAAATAACCGTAGCACAGTGCTATGCCGGCAGTCCGGCAGCAGAGGCCGGGATTCAGGCCGGGGATGAGATTTATAAGATTGGTGAGCAGCTGGCAGCCGAGTTGGATGTAACAGATATTTCTAATCAGATTAGGAATGGCGGCACAAAAGAAATTGAACTGACCATAAAAAGGGAGGGGCTTGAAGAAACATTTACTGTGACGATTGTACCGGATACAGTTGAAATCCCGGTAGTGAGCAGCCGTATGCTGGAAAACTCAGTTGGGTATCTTCAGATTGCTGAGTTTACGGATGGTACGTCAGAACAATTTCGTACAGCATATCAGGAGCTTCAGGTTGAAAATATGAAAGGAATGATCATTGATCTTAGAAATAATCCGGGTGGTCTTCTGGATGCGGTATGTGATACGTTAGATCAGATTCTCCCGGAAGGTTTGATCGTGTATACGGAAGATAAATATGGAAAAAGAGAAGAGCACACCTGTGAAGGAGAGACACCAATCGAAATTCCACTGGTAGTCCTTGTAAATGGTGAAAGTGCCAGTGCTGCCGAAATTTTTGCAGGGGCTGTGAAAGATCATGGGATTGCAGAACTTGTAGGAACTACCACATTTGGAAAAGGAATTGTACAGAAAATTTATACGCTGTCAGATGGAAGTGCTGTGAAGCTTACGGTATCCAAATATTATACCCCAAACGGAATCAATATTCATGGGACAGGAATTGAACCGGACATTAAAGTGGAATGGCCGGAAGATCAAGAAGAGCTGGTCAGTCCGTCTGAGGTAAATGAGCTGTCGTTTGCTGAATGGATTCAAAAAGATAATCAGATGAAGAGAGCCTGGGAAGTGATCATATCTATGGTTGCGGAAGAAGAAGAGTAATGTTAAAATAAAAACATAGTACAATAACTATATGGGTATTAGATTACAAGGAGGAGTATCATGAGAGAGTATGTAATTACAACGGATAATACTGCGGATTTACCGTATTCCTATTATAAACAGCATGATATTGAATATATGTATCTGACTTACCAGATGGAAGGTGAAACATATGGAAAGCAGAATGAACTGGAGTATAAAGATTTTTACGAACGTATGAGAAAGGGATCCATGCCTACCACTTCTCAGGTGAATTCAGAAGAAGCAAAGGAAGTTCTCAGACCGATTCTTGCCCAGGGGAAAGATATTCTGCATCTGGCTTTTTCTTCCGGTCTCAGCGGAAGTTATAACAGTGTCCGTATGGCTGCAGAAGAACTGAGAGAAGAATTTCCAGACAGAAAGATTGTGATAATTGACAGTTTGTGTGCTTCTCTTGGGGAAGGACTTTTTGTGGATAAGGCAGTAGAGATGAAAGAGGAAGGAAAGTCTCTGGAAGAAAATGCTGCATGGCTGGAAGAGAACAAATTGAATTTTTGTCATGTGTTTACGGTGGATGATCTGTTCCATCTTCACAGAGGCGGAAGAGTGTCAAAAGTAGCGGCTGTGGTAGGTACAATGATCAATTTAAAGCCTCTTCTTCATGTGGATAATGAAGGACATCTGATCCCGCTTAAAAATGTAAGAGGACGAAGAAAATCACTGTCAGGTCTGGTGTCGATGATGGAAGAACGTATTGGAGACTGGAAAGATAAGAATACAAAAATATTTATCAGTCATGGAGACTGCCAGGAAGATGCGGAGTATGTTGCCAAACTGGTGAGAGAAAAATTTGGATATGAGACATTCCTGATCAATACCATAGGAGCTACGATCGGGGCACATGCCGGTCCAGGTACAGTTGCATTGTTCTTTTTGGGAGAGTATCGTTAGAGTTTTCAAAAATTATTGTTTTTTCAAAAAAATTGTGATATAATTTATCCATAAATAATTGCTGAGAGATGAAGAGCAGAGTGATTATATAAGAACTTATATAGTACTTTGCTCTTTTTTATATGCCATGAAAAATTATTTAAAAAGAGTAAATTTTGTATCTTGGGAAAGGAGATTGAAAATGGGAAAACAGGAGATACTGGAGGCCATTGAAGAAAATCCAATTATCACGGCAGTAAAAGATCAGGAAGGGCTGGAAGCTTGTCTGCAAACGGAATCCCGTATTGTATTTATCCTGTTTGGAGATATCTGTAATATTGCCGATATTGTAAAAAAAGTAAAAAAGTCAGGAAAGATTGCAATTGTACATATGGATCTTCTCGCAGGAATCGGAAGTAAAGAGATTGCAGTTGATTTTATTAAAGCGCAGACGGGAGCAGACGGAGTGATTTCTACCAAGCCCACCTTGTTGAGAAGAGCGAAAGAACTGGAACTTTTTACAGTACTGCGCTTTTTTATTCTGGATTCTATGGCGCTTACAAATATAAGTAAGCAGACGGAACAGGTTAAGCCGGATATGATGGAAATTCTGCCCGGAGTGATGCCAAAGATCACAAAACGGATAGTGAAGCAGGTCAATATACCTGTGATCTGCGGGGGACTGATCTCAGATCGGGAAGATATTATAGGAGCTCTTTCGGCAGGTGCAGCGGCCATTTCATCTACCAATCAGAATGTATGGAAATTATAGGAAGGAGGAAGCTGTAATGAAAGATGTAATTATTATCGGAGCAGGTGTGTCAGGATGCGCAGTGGCAAGGGAGTTATCCCGTTATCAGCTGGATATCTGTGTAGTGGAAAAAGAAAGTGACATCTGCGAAGGAACAAGCAAAGCAAACAGTGGAATTGTTCACGGAGGATTTGATGCAGAAACCGGATCATTGAAAGCAAAGTTGAATGTATTAGGAAATCAGATGATGGAGGAGATGTCCCGTAAACTGGATTTTGAATTCAGACGCAATGGTTCTATGGTTGTTTGTTGGAGTGAAAAAGAAAAAACAGTTTTGGAAGAACTTCTGGAGCGGGGGATTAAAAACGGTGTACCGGGAATGGAGATTCTGGATCGCAGGCAGGCTCTGGAATTGGAACCAAATCTGGCAGATGAAGTGTATGCGGTATTGTATGTACCAACCGGAGGGATTGTATGTCCTTTTGGCATGAATATTGCTTATGCGGAAAATGCAGCATTAAACGGAGTGGAGTTCCGACTGGGAACACAGGTGCAGTCCATTGAAAAGATGAAAGGCGGCTATCGCGTTCAGACAGATCAGGGGACGCTGGAGACAAAATACCTGATCAATGCGGCAGGGGTATATGCGGATGTATTCCACAATATGGTGAGTGAAAAGAAAATACATATCATACCGCGCAGAGGAGATTATTGTCTGCTGGATAAAACGACTGGAGGGCTGGTCAGCCATACGATTTTCCAGCTTCCGTCGGAAAAAGGAAAAGGTATTCTGGTGACACCAACCATACATGGCAATTTGATGCTGGGTCCCACAGCTATTGATATTGAAGATAAAGAAGCAACAGCGACCACTGCGCAGGGATTGAATGAGGTGATGGAAAAGTGTGTAAAATCCGTAAAAAATATTCCGATGCGGCAGGTGATCACCTCATTTGCAGGATTGAGAGCACATGAGGACAATGGAGACTTTATTATCGAAGAAGTGGAAGATGCAAAAGGATTTATTGATGTGGCAGGTATCGAATCACCGGGACTTTCCAGTGCACCGGCAATTGGTTTATATGTACGGGACATTCTTGCGGGAATGACGGAACTGAAAGAAAAAGATAATTTCGTGGAAACCAGAAAAGGTATTGTACGTTTTAAGGAACTTTCTAAAGAAGAACAAAACCGTCTGATCAAAGAGAATCCATCATACGGTCAGATCGTATGTAGATGTGAGGAGATTACAGAGGGAGAAATATTGGATGCGATTCATCGGCCGTTGGGGGCAACGACACTTGATGGAATTAAGCGACGCACCAGGGCAGGTATGGGAAGATGTCAGGCAGGCTTCTGTACTCCGAAAACCATGGAAATACTTTCCAAAGAACTGCAGATGGAACTGAAAGATATTCGAAAAACCGGAAGGAGGGACGTATGATGAAACAATGTGATCTGGTAATTGTCGGCGGAGGTCCGGCAGGTCTGGCTGCCGCAATCGCAGCGAAGAAAAAAGGAATCGATGATATTCTGATCGTAGAGCGTGATGACAGACTGGGAGGTATTTTGAACCAGTGTATCCACAATGGATTTGGTTTACATACGTTTCAGGAAGAACTTACCGGTCCTGAATATGCATATCGTTTTATCTGTCAGGTGAAAGAACTTGAGATTCCCTGTCTTACAGGAACCATGGTTTTGGATATTACGCCGGAGAAGATTATAACAATTATGAATCGGAAAGATGGTGTCGTGCAGCTTCAGGCAAAATCTATTATTCTTGCCATGGGATGCAGAGAGCGTCCGAGAGGAGCTTTGAATATACCCGGCTATCGCCCGATGGGGATTTATTCAGCCGGTACGGCGCAGCGCCTGGTAAATGTGGACGGGTATCTGCCTGGGAAGGAAGTTGTCATACTGGGTTCCGGTGATATCGGTCTGATCATGGCAAGAAGAATGACTCTCGAGGGAGCAAAAGTTAAAGTTGTTGCAGAATTGATGCCTTACTCCGGCGGTCTGAAAAGAAATATTGTACAATGTCTTGATGACTTTGGAATACCACTGAAACTTCGCCACACGGTGGTAGATATAAAAGGAAAGAAAAAACTGGAAGGTGTTACCTTGGCAGAAGTAGATGAAAAAGGAAAACCTGTACCGGGAACAGAAGAATATTATTCCTGTGACACACTTCTGTTATCCTGTGGTCTGATTCCGGAAAATGAACTGTCAAGAGAAATGGGCATTGCTATGAATCCGGTTACCAATGGTCCGATTGTGGATGAAAGTCTTGAGTCCAGTATTTCCGGGGTATTTGTCTGCGGCAATGTGCTGCATGTACATGATCTGGTGGATTTTGTTTCGGAGGAAGCAAAATGTGCAGGTGAAAATGCAGCGGATTATATTCAGGGAAAATTGTCGAAAGTGGAGAGAAATCCGGTTTTCGTAGAAGTGGAGGGAGGAATCCGTTATACCGTTCCTGCTTCCGTTGCACCGGAGCGTATGAGAGACAAAGTAAAGATTCGTTTTCGTACCGGAAATGTATACCGGGATTGCTATATTAGTGTATATTTGGATGAAAATCGTATTCAGCGCAAAAAGAAACAGATTGTGACCCCAGGCGAGATGGAAGAAGTTATTTTGGAAAAGACAAAAATAGAAGAAAACGGCAGACCAGGTAAAATCAGGATCGTGCTGGAGCATAAATAAAATCCCGGAGGTGAAAGAATATGGAGAAAAAAGTGTTAACCTGTATCGGCTGTCCGATGGGATGTACACTGACGGTAGAACTGGAAGGCAATGAGGTAAAAAGCGTTGAAGGAAATACTTGTAAACGTGGCGATATATACGCAAGAAAGGAAGTTACTAATCCTACCCGAATCGTGACAACAACAGTACGGCTGAAAAGTGGAGGGGTAGTTTCCGTAAAGACAAAAGAAGATATACCAAAAGAAAAGATTATGGACTGCGTGAATGAAATAAAGCGGCTGGAAGTGGATACACCGGTAAAGATCGGCCAGATTATTTTGGATAATGTTGCCGGTACAGGGGTTCCGGTGGTGGCAACATCATTCAGATAACTGCTTATTATCTTTTGTTTGTATTGTACTTCCGAAAGCTATAGAATTAACTGAAGCTTTCGGAAGTTTTATATTTAGATAAATTTTTTACCATTACAATTGCTGTTTTCATAAATCTCTCCTTGTTGTTGGCAAAACTATGTATCCTGCTAAAATAATATGAAACAACTGTATCATATACAGGCATATTCAACAAGATGTGGATGTGATACAAAAAAAATAGATATTGTATCATGAAATGGAAGATAATGTTCTGTACAGTGTGCGGCATTTCCGGCTGAAAAATCGTATAAAAATTACATTTACAGGAGTGGATGGAGTTTTTTTCATAAGATTTTTAAATACTTCAAATTAATAAAACTTAAACAAGATTCAAACATTGTAAAAATAATCTATTGTTATATTACACAAACAAAGAATGAAATAATGATGAGTGAAGTAAATTATGGAACAAGGGTCAAATGGGGATGATGTGCATGAGAAAGATACTAAAATTTTTACATTCAAGATATGCTTTGGCGGCATTTTGCATTGCGCTTGAATTTGCACAGATTATGGCAGTATTTATTTTACTCTATAAATATTTTTTGCCGATTACCGTTCTTGAAGTGATCTTTCATGTAGCTGTATTGCTCTATATCATTAACAGAGATGAAATTCCAGAATTCAAACTGCCCTGGCTGATTCTGCTTTCAATGCTTCCGGTCATAGGTGCATTTGTTTTTATGCTGTTATCCAGTACAGAAAGTAGTAAACAGCTTAAAAAAGAATTTGATAATGCCTGTCAGAGGATACGACCATACTGGCAAGATTCGGAATGTATGGAACGTCTGGAAGAGGACGATATGGATGCATTTTCCCAGGTGCATTACCTGCATCGGGCTACAGGAATGTGCTGCTATGGAAGCAGGAATGTAACTTATTATAAAATAGGGGAAGAATTTCATCAAGCATTACTGAAAGAACTGGAGCAGGCAGAAAAATATATTTTGATGGAATATTTTATTATCCAGGATGGCAGGATGTGGGCGCCTATCCATGAGATTTTGAAGAAAAAAGCTGCACAGGGGATTGCGGTTTATTTGATGTATGATGACTTCGGATGTATGGCAACCCTGCCGGAACGTTATTATAAACAAATGGAAGGCGAAGGGATTCATTGTATTCCAGCAAATAAGTTTACCCTTGTTTTGTCTAATATACATAATAACCGTGATCACCGTAAGATTACAGTGATTGACGGAAAAGTGGGATTTACCGGAGGAATTAATCTTGCAGATGAGTATATCAATGCCGTCGATAAATATGGACATTGGAAGGATACTGCCGTAAAGATAGAAGGAGAGGCAGTAAAAAATCTGACTGCTTTAGTCTGGCTTTTCTGGAATGTTCAGAGTAAGAAACCGATGGACTATGAATTTGCATGGTATATTGATAAGAGTTCACACGGGGAAAAAGAAGAAGGTGTAGTGATGCCATACGGCGATGGACCGGAAACATTTTATCTGGAAAGTATCGGAAAAAATGTTTATCTGAACATGATCAATGCTGCAAAAAAGTATCTCTACATTACAACGCCTTATTTAATCTGTGATCATGAGCTTATGACTGCTTTGCGTCTTGCGGCAAAAAAAAGGAGTGGATGTTCGCATTATTACACCCCATATTCCGGATAAAAAGACCATTTTTTTGATGACACGTTCCAGTTATCAACGACTGATTCTGGATGGAATAAAGATTTATGAGTACACACCTGGTTTTATCCATGCGAAGAATTTTGTGAGTGATGATAAATTTGCAGTATGCGGGACCATCAATTTAGATTATCGTTCCCTGGTTCATCATTATGAATGTGGTATATGGATGTATCATGTGGAATGTATTAAAGATATGAAAGAAGATTTTGAAGAAACATTGAAACAGTCAGGACAGATTGATGAAGCAAGAGCAAAGCTGAAAGGATGGGAGAGACTTTTGGCGGAGGTTATGAAAGTTTTCTCACCATTGTTGTAAAAATAGCTTTGCACAAACTTATTTTTTATAATAAATTTGGTTAAAAAAGGAATGGAATCTTTACGTGGGGGGTGATTCTATATGTCACAACATTCTTTTTGGGCGGAAAGACTCTTTGTAAATAAACAACTTTCGATTCATATTTATGAGAAAGATGGCAAATTAGCAGAATGTGTTGGAATTAAGGAATGTGACGAAGATCCGTTTCTTTCAGATCCATCTCTGTATGAGAGGATAAGAGAAAAGCAGCGTATAAAAGGAGAGCCGGTTGTAATAACGGATGATGGCTGGGTGGCGTATATAGCCTTTGAGGATAGAAATGGAAGAATTGGAGCTTTTAGAGATCGACCAGATTACTCCGACACAGAAGGACAGAATGGAAGGAGAAAACTACATTTAACGAATGAAATTGGAAAGCTGGCAGAGGACGGTCTGAAACAAATGGAGTATATGCTGTCAGTGATGTCTTTTTTCAGAAACTGGAAAAGTGCCGGATGCAGGTGGAAATGTTTAACAATATCTAGCAAGAATTCCCCCATCCTCTTAGGTGGTTGGGATGAATTACAATAAATAGAACATACGTTCTTGAAATCCGGTAAACAATGTGGTATAATAAACTCAGTCGATAGGAAAGGAAGTCTTTTATTATGCGAGAATTAGACCATAATGCTCATTCGGTTTTTCTGCTGTATTATCACCTGATTTTGGTTGTAAAATACCGACGAGATATCTT
>SFGF01000015.1 GCA_004556655.1 Lachnospiraceae bacterium
CAATTTACCGTTCATCCATCCGGGTGATAATATCGTATGTATGCTTCCGATGGCCCATATGTACGGATTGGCAAACGATAAATAATATCACTTATTTTTTGAACTCTTCAGGACAAATGGTAACGGGATGGTTCAAATATGAAAACACATGGTATTATTTTACTTCTTCCGGAAGTATGGTCACCGGCTGGATCTACATTAATCATACCTGGTACTATATGCAGGATGACGGAAAAATGACTACCGGATGGCAAAAAGTAAACGGCACATGGTATTATTTGAATTCCTCCGGGGCCATGCAGACCGGTTGGCAGCTGATCAATAATACATGGTATTATATGAATTCTTCCGGGGCCATGCAGACCGGTTGGCAGTTGATTGGAGGTAAATGGTATTATATGAACACTTCCGGTGCTATGCAGACCGGTTGGCAGTTGATTGGCGATAAATGGTACTATATGTATTCTTCCGGTGCTATGGCTGCAAATACATGGATTGATGGTTATTGGGTAGATGAGACAGGCGCATGGGTTGAAGGCAAAACTATGTCATCTGTTGAAACATTTACCTGGCCCTGTCCTGGATATACTTATATCTCCAGCGATTTTGGATACCGTACTCAACCAACATCCGGAGCTTCTACCAATCATCAGGGAATTGACATGGCAGCTCCAACAGGTGCAATCATCGTTGCAGCCCAAAACGGTACTGTTTTGGCTTACGGCCATAATTCCTCTATGGGCAACTATGTAAAACTTCAACATGCAAATGGACTTGTGACTGTCTATATGCATATGAGTAAGATTGCCAGCCTTTCGACAAGCAAGAGCATCGTTGCAGGACAAACAATCGGTTACGTTGGATCAACAGGCGTTGCAACCGGTCCGCATCTTCATTTTGGAGTAATGCTTAATAATACATATGTATCTCCGTGGAATTATCTTTCCAGACCTTAGAGAATACTCATATTTAAAAGTTCCTGTCTATTGAAAATCATAAAATTTCTTTAGACAGGAACTTATTTTTCCTATACCATCTTAAACTTCCCTTAGTTTTACTGCCGAAGCAGCTTTTCTTCGCCTTTCATCACCAATTGCAGCATAATGTTTTTTAGTTGTGTTGACATCTTTATGCCCCAGTACATCAGCTACAAGATAAATATCACCTGTTTCCTGATAAAGTGCAGTACCATACGTACTTCGCAGTTTATGAGGAGTAATCTTTTTCGTAGTTGTTATTTCGCCTGCATATTTTTTTACCAGATTTTCAACAGCCTGAACACCCATTCTTTTCCGTTGAGTAGAGTAGAAGAGAGCATGTTCATGACCTGCTACCGGTGTGATGCCCTTTCGAACCTCAATATACTTTTTTAATGCCTGTTCTACTTCTGTTCCAAAATAGACAAACATTTCATTCCCGCCTTTTCGAGTAACTTTGACAGCATTGTTCTTAAAATCAACATCCTCTATATCCAGCCCTACACATTCCGACACACGAATTCCCGTCCCTAGAAGAAGAGTGATAAGAGCTAAATCTCTTTCCTTTGTTTTTTCATAATAGACCTTTTTTTGTCCTGTAAGCTGATCACCGCAGTGTTCAATATAATCCAAAAGCATCGCAACTTCATCCGTATCCAAACGGATAATCGCTTTTTCATGAATTTTAGGCATATCAATCAGAACAGTGGGATTTGTTTTTATCATTTCACGTTTATAGTAATATGCATAAAAGCTTCTTAAAGCCGAAATCTTGCGTTTTAACCCACGCTCACCATTGGTAATATAAGTATCATCCTTGTCTTTGTAAACCTTTAAATACTCCATATATTCCTCTATGTCAAGCGCCTGAACCTGATCAAGTATATCAATTGTAAAATCAGCAGTTGTGAAATTATGATATGACGGATTTTCCTGAATCAGGAACTGAAAAAAAATACGGATATCGTATGCATAGGAAATACGGGTTTTCGTAGTTGTTGTCCCATCAATCGCTCTGAAATAATCTTTTGCAAATGGAGGAAGTGTCTTTAAAATTTCCCTTAACTTAATAATATTTTCTGTATCTGTCTGATTCCTGTAAGTGATACGTTCCATATATACAAATCCTTTCTAAATTCCGTATTCATAATTTTATATATTTAATAACGACAAATTGTTTTATGTTTGATAAAAGTATAGCATTACTAAATTTTCCTGTCAATCTATTTGAAAAACTCGTGTTTGTCGTATAGATATATATTCATAAATTCATTCCGAACATCTTATTCTCACATGTTATATTCATTATGTGATAAAAAAATAAAACGACCATATTTATTTACATAATTAGTCGTTTTATTTTCTCTTTCGTTTTTTTGATATTTTACTTGGAATGTTTATGGATTCAAAACTATTTTAACTCCTCTGAATAATATGGCACACAGATTACAGTTCCATATTGCAAGTGATCATCTGTCAAATGATTAATTGTTTTTACTTCGTCCATATATTCATAGATATCTGTATATTCATCCGTCATATACTCTGAAGCAATTCCCCATAAAGTATCATCCCGATCAACATATACACTTGTATAATACTTGTAGGTTTCCTCCTGTGAATGACTTTGTTCTTCGTTTGCCTGAACTGCAGATACACTGCAGAATATCATAATTACAATTACCAGAATGCATGCAACTATAAGAAAAGCTTTGCGTCGCTGGTTTCTTTTTCTACACATTTTAATTCCCTTATTATTCCTCATATCTTATTCCTCCAAAACACATGCGAATGTTTGTTCACGAACATTTGTTCCTTGTATTGCCATTATATAATGCGAACACGTGTTTGTCAACGCGTAACCGTTTTTTTTCGAACAAATTTTCTCGAATATTTGTTTGCATTTTTGATAGTGATATGATATTATGATTAAAAGTGCTCATTAGTTTCGGGAGGTATTCGTAATGGCATACGGAAAGATAAGTAAAAAACAACAAGAAATATTAGACTATATAAAAAGCGAAATTCTTAATCGTGGATTTCCACCAGCTGTCCGTGAGATTTGTGAAGCAGTCAATCTGAGATCTACTTCTTCTGTTCATTCACATCTGGAGACGCTGGAAAAGAACGGTTATATCCGTCGTGACCCCACAAAACCACGTGCAATTGAAATTGTAGATGATAATTTTAATCTGGTTCGTCGTGAAGTTGTGAATGTGCCTGTCGTTGGTCGGGTTGCTGCCGGAGAACCACTTCTGGCAATCGAAAATGTCGAATCTTATTTTCCGATTCCCGCAGAATTTATGCCAAATGCGCAGACTTTCATTCTGAATGTAAAAGGTGAAAGTATGATCAATGCAGGAATCCTTGATGGTGATAATGTAATCGTTGAACAATGTTCCAGTGCTTCCAACGGTGATATGGTTGTCGCTCTCGTTGATGACTCTGCCACTGTGAAAACGTTCTATAAAGAAGATGGATATTATCGCCTCCAGCCGGAAAACGATTATATGGACCCAATCATAGTAAATGGAGAACTGCAGATTCTTGGAAAAGTTATTGGCGTTTTCCGATTTATGAAATAGCAATGGTTTATAAAAACACGCATGTTAACATAAATATATTATGTCAACATGCGTGTTACTGAAATTTACATACGTAATCATTTTTACTAAAATTTTTCGTTTTTCTCTTTATTTCAAATCTGCCACTTCAACGGATTTTCCATCTCTCCAGATTCTTTCCAGATCATAGAATAATCTGTTTTCTTCATCAAAAATATGAATTACAATATCGCCATAATCCATTAATATCCAATTGGCTGTTGAATATCCTTCAATCTGCTTCACCGGATATCCTGCTTTTCCAAGTACCTCATCTACGTTATCTGCCATAGCCTGTACCTGATTTCTATTACTTCCGCTGGCTATAATAAAGTAATCGGCAAGGCTGGAAACTTTTTCGATATCAATAACCTTAATATCATTTGCCTTTTTGTCATCCAGCGCATCACATGCCATAGCAGCCATTTTTCTGGATTCTGTCATCATGTTTTCCTCCTTTTTGTTATTTACCACATTTTTTTCTATAATATTCATACGCTCTCACTGTTGCCTGATCCACATCATCTGGATTTTCATCCAGATACTCCAGGGTATCATGCAGAATCTCATACATACAGAGATCCAGATCCCGAAAAGCGATCTTACGTATTTCTGCAAGCCTTGGAGCTTTGTTTCTGGCAGGTTCTATATAATCGGCTATATAGATTATTTTTTCAAGCATGGACATATCTTCCGTTCCCGTTGTATGCCAGATAATAGACTGCAGGATTTCCTGATCTTTTATCCCGTATTTTTCACTTGCTATATAAGCTCCAACTTTTGCGTGAAGAAGAAATGGATGCTCTTTTTCAAACTCGCTGACAGGTATATTGTTTTCTTTACAAAGCTTCAGCTTTTTCTTTGTAGGAATACATTTGGCACAGTCATGAAGCAGACCGGCAATCTGTGCTTTTTCCAGATCCACATCATATACCATAGCAAGAGCCGCTGCTGTATGCATTACACCCAACGTATGCCAGAGACGGTCATCATCCAGATATTTTTTCAGTTTTTTCTCTATCTTCTGTAAATCATATTTTGATTCTTCCACAAATTTTTCCTCCGGAATCTCCAATTTGTCATTTGTCACTTATATATTTTTTGTTCTTTGATGTAAGTGTATACGGAATCTGGCACATAATAAAGAATGCTTTCCGATTCTGCGATCCACTTTCTCAGCATTTTTGAGGAAATATCAAGATTGGGAATATCCAGTAAGAAAAACTCTCCATTATACTTTTCACCCAGATACTTCATCTGACTTATAAGCCGTGGTTTCTCCACATGATTCCGCCCGGCTACCAGAAGTTTAGCTACCTGACAGATACGTCCCGGCTCCTTCCATCCATCAAAATCAAACAACGAATCCGCACCTATAATAAAATAGTATTCCACGCCCGGATTTTGCCCTTTTAACCGTTCTAAGGTTCTATAGGTATAGGAATACCCATCTGCATTCATTTCTTCCAGAGAAAGGGCAAAATGTGGATTGTCTTCGATAGCTCTTCGCACCATTTCCACCCGCTGTTCATCCGTGGCACGTCCTTCCCTGTGCTGCTTATGAGGAGGATTACCAGAAGGCATAAACATTATTTTTTCAAGTCCAAATTGCTGATATGCCTTTTCACCCAGAATCAGATGCCCGATATGGATGGGATCAAAGGTTCCTCCCATAATACCGATTTTCCTTTTCATATCTCTCCCCGCCTTATGGAAGCTGTATTTTTTTCTTTTCCTTCTTGCCTTCTTTATAAAGAACAATTTTCTTTCCGATTACCTGTACCACCTGAGATCCTGTTCTCTCAGCAAGCATCTGGGCCATCTGAGAGGGATTGTCCATGCAATTCTGCAGCACACTAATTTTAATCAGCTCTCTTGCTTCAAGTGCTTCACTGACAGACTTGGTAAATTCCGGAGTTAAACTGGATTTACCAATCTGCAGAATTGGTTCCATTGTCATTGCAAGACTTTTTAAATATGCTCTTTGTTTACTTGTCATGATATCCTCCGTCTTATTTATAATAATCAAATTCGAAACCATACATACGTACAGTATCACCTTCCTGAATGCCTGCCTTTTCAAGTTCTTCCAGAATACCTCCCTCTTTCAGGAACTTCTGGAAGAAAGAAAATCCTTTCTCAGAATCAAGATTTGTGTAACCAAGCATTTTTTCGATCTTAGGACCTTCTACTATATAAGTATGTCCATCATCTTCCTTTTCGACTGTGTAAGGAAGATTTTCAGTTATCAGAACATCCTCCGGGAAGAATTCCTGCTCAAAGATAATCGGCTGTTTTTCCGTATGATCCAATAGATCTTTTACTGCATATAATAATTCTTTAACACCTTTTCCGGAAACCGCAGATATCGGATATACTTTAATCCCTTTCGGTTCAAACTCATCCCGGAGACGCTGAACGGGATCTTCATCTTCCGAATAGATCACATCAATTTTATTTGCTGCGATCACCTGCGGACGTGATGCAATCTCCGGATTGTATGCTTCCAACTCCGCATTGATCTTATAAATATCTTCCACAGGATCTCTTCCTTCTGTAGAAGCTGCATCTACAATATGAATCATCACCCGGGTACGTTCAATATGACGAAGGAACTCATGTCCCAATCCCACGCCCTCAGATGCGCCTTCAATCAGTCCTGGAATATCCGCAATAACAAAACCATCATTACCGTCCAAATCGACGACACCAAGATTGGGGGTCAGAGTAGTAAAATGATAATTTGCGATTTTGGGCTGTGCATTTGTCACACGGGAAAGAAATGTTGATTTTCCCACGTTTGGATAACCCACAAGACCAACATCAGCAATCACTTTCAATTCCAGACGTACTTCCAGTTCCTGGGCCGGCTGTCCCGGCTGTGCGTACTTCGGAACTTGCATGGTTGCAGTAGCATAATGCATATTTCCTTTTCCGCCCCTGCCTCCTTTTAGAATAATCTGACGTCTGTTTTCTCCTGACATATCAGCAATAACTTTTCCGCTTTCTGCCTCATATACTACTGTACCTTCCGGTACTTTCAGAACAATATCCTTTCCATCCGAACCATGGCAGCGTTTTTTACCACCTTCTTCACCGTTCTGTGCGGAATACTTTCTTTTGTGGCGGAATTCATTCAGGGTGTTCAATCCCTCATCCACTTCAAATATTACATCCCCACCACGGCCGCCGTCTCCGCCATCCGGACCGCCATTCGGTACATAAAGTTCTCTCCGGAAACTGACATGACCATCGCCACCCTTTCCGGAACGGATGATTATTTTCGCTCTGTCTGCAAACATATTCTTACTCCTGTATTTATTTTGATCATAGAATTCACAATCCGTTTAAACTTATACATGATGGATACGAACTCCTGATACATTAATCAAAATTTAATAGCAAAAAACAGGCTTCAAACCAAATTGATTTGAAGCCCGCACATATGCATTACTCAGCTACCGGAACGATAGAAACCTGTTTCTTATCTCTTCCTTTTCTTTCAAAACGAACAACACCGTCTGTCAGTGCAAACAGAGTATCGTCTTTTCCACGTCCAACGTTAACACCTGGATGAATCTTGGTTCCACGCTGTCTGTAAAGGATATTACCAGCTTTTACAAACTGTCCGTCAGCTCTCTTTGCTCCTAATCTCTTGGACTCGGAATCTCTACCGTTCTTAGTAGAACCAACTCCCTTTTTATGAGCAAAAAATTGAAGGTTCATATTTAACATGGTTTTACACCTCCTCGAAGATTATATCAATAAAATCTGTATACTGTTCATCTTCCATTCTCTGTAATCCGAGAATGAGCGAATTCAGAAGTAATAAACATTCTTTGGAAGGACTGTTTTCAAGAGAAAAACGAATGTCTGCCGATTCCTCATCCACATCCACCCGGAACTCATCTTCCGTAAATGCCTCTATGGAATTAACTGTATTAATAACCAACGCCGAAATAGCAGCACAGACAATATCCTCGCCTTCTTGCGCATATCCTGCATGGCCGTCCACATCAAATCCAATACATTGATGTTCCGAATTCTGATAAAACGTTACCCTGGTCATCAGCTCACCTGATTAAGCGTTGATCTTTTCGATTTTCACTTTTGTGAACTGCTGTCTATGTCCGTTTTTCTTATGATAACCAGTTTTTCTCTTATACTTGTAAACAATAACTTTTCTAGCCTTGCCATTCTCGATTACGGAAGCAGTAACGCTTGCGTTCTCAACATCAGCACCAACTTTCAGACCATCATTGCTTACTGCAAGTACCTGATCAAATGTAACGGTTTCTCCAGCTTCTACACCAAGCTTTTCTACTTTAATGATATCGCCTTCGGCTACTTTGTACTGTTTACCACCTGTTGCAATAATTGCGTACATATGGCACACCTCCTATTATCATTACTCGCCAAATACGGTGATCCTTTCGGATGCTTCTACCTCTTTGTGCGGCATACTTCGTAATCTTAACACGAAAATCCCGTATCGTCAACTATTTAGATAAATTTTTTATCATAAAATTAAAATATTTTATTCGTTATCCAGACAATGGCTTGCAGCGATTGCCAACACACCAGGTCCGGTGTGACATATTACACTGAGAGACAGTGTATCGACGCTGCTGATTGGAAGATTCGGAAAAGCAGCTCTTACTTCTTCCGTCCACGCTTCTGCTTCTTCCCTGCTTGATGTATAGGCAATATGGAGCTTCATTTCACCTTTCTTCACATAATCTGCAAATCGGGTATCCAAATCCTTTTTCATGGCCTCCAACATATTTTTCTTTGCCGGTTTCATTCCACGCACTTTTTTATATGCATCCAGCTTTTCCCCCTGAATCTGCAGAATCGGTTTCAAATTCAAAGCAGAACCAAGCAAAGCAGCTGCCGGAGTGATCCTTCCTCCCTTTTTCAGATATTTAAGTGTATCTACTACAAGATAGATACTGGCTTCCAAAGCTTCTTTTTCCAGAATTTCTTTTACTTCTTCCGCATTTTTTCCCCGCTTTACAAGTGCAATCGCATCCATAACAGACTGTCTCATAGTAACGGAAATTCTTTGATTGTTCACAACCTGTACCTTTCCATCATAGTCCTGGGCAAGTCCCATCGCTGTCTCACAGGATGCGCTAAGACCACTCGACATAGGAATATGGACAATCTGATCATATTCTTTCAACAGCTTATTCCACAGATCCATAACATCTGCCGGAGAAGGCTGAGAAGTAGAGACATTTACATCCTGAGCAAGAAGTTCATAAAATTGCTCCAGTGATAAGTCCACTTCCTCATAACATAATTTCTCATTTACAAAAAAAGGCATTGGCATAACATAAATTCCCAATTGTCTGGCTTCTGCCTGTGTAATTCCACTGTTACTGTCTGTTACAATGGCAATTCGGCTCATATTTCTTCCTCCCTGTAAAATACAATCATCACACGTTCTTTCCTATTATAGCATTATTTCCGTCACTTTTAAAGTTTTTTCGTTTATAAACGATAGTGTAATCTCCGTATGGCTACCTTACAAAAATAAAGCTGCCCACACTGAATTGATTTATAGAATTCTGCAGCATATGTTTCATAACCGGGTCAAAAAGTATTCCATAAATGATTACCATCATTCCTGTTCCAAACAACAATACCGTCGGCAAAAGTATACCAAGAATTGTTTTCCATCCGTTTCTCTAAGGAATGAATGTTCTTTTCATTCCCTTTTTATGATGCAGCAGATAATTTCCAAGATACAGACCAAAAGGCGATGCAGCCGCGAAAATTATATAGATCCCGATACTTACCAGCGGAATCTGAATTTCTGTATTGTTGCGGATCATCTGCTCACCAACCTGTTGAGCCTCCTGCATGATACTGTTTTGTAGTGATCCATACAAGAACACCTGTAAAAGTATCGGAAAAAGATTGTTTATACAATGGAAAAAGGACGGATATACCATATTCTCCGTTTCCAGCATAATATAGGAAATGGCGGCTCCGAGAATCCCGGTAGGTAAGAAACGAAGCGGATCTGAATGAAATAATCCAAAGTAAATTCCCATGATCAGCACAACAAGCCATTCTTTACGAACAGAGTATAGGGTATGTATGATCACACCCCGATGAACAGCCTCTTCACAGATAGCAGGCATGATCGAAACAACCAGAATGGTCACAAAAACAGGAACACTAAACATAACTTCATTCAGACCGCTGTTAAGCTGCTCCATCTGTATGGGAAACAGACGATATTGAATCAGCATGATGACCATGTCCAGTAGATAAGTACTACCCCATATAATGAAGGTTCCAAGGATCGGAAGAAATTCCGGTTTCTTTACCGGAAATAATACTTTAAGCGGATATCCCATCACCTTTGTAAAAATCAGTGCCATCACCAATATCAAAAGTTCTGTAGCTGCCAGTCCATACATTCCCCAGTAAGCCTGCATTGGCACACAGATAAAGAAAAAAGCCGCCATGATCAGAATAAAAAATACAATTCCATGCCATGGTTTTAATGCCCTGCGTTTCATCGTCCGTCACCTCCTGTAACTTCAGTCACCTGTTCACGAATCGATTTTTCTTCTTTTTTACGTGTCAATTCCATGATTCCAAGAGCCGTTACATCTACAACCGTTGTCGTAATTCTGTCATCTCTCACAAAGTTTTTCATAGCTCGTATAAGCTCAGACCGATCCTCATATTGATTCATATTGATAAAATCAATCAGAATCATACCATACAGGTTTCTGAGTCTCAGCTGTCGTGCAATCTCCTTTGCAGCTTCCAGATTTATCTTTTTATATTCTTCATCCGCCCTTTTTTTACTCATATACTTTCCAGAGTTTACATCAATCGCTACAAAAGCTTCCGTCTGCTGTATAATCAGAAAACCGCCGGATTTTAACCAGACTTTCTCATCCAATGCCTCTTCCAGTCCATGTTCCAGTCGATAAAGCTTATAAAGAGGAAGAAGTGAATCCTGATAGAGTTTCACCTCACATCCTGGTTTGGGGTTCATTTTGTTTGTATATTCCAGTATTTTTTTGTAAATTTTCTCATCATCCGTGACAATATGATCCAATGCATCCCAATATACATTTTTCATGGCATTTGTCACAAAATCCGATCCCTCTTTGATTTTGGTAAAGCAGGGATTAAATCTCCCACGCCGGATGGTTTCTTCCAATTCTCTTTTCAGGTCTTCCAGCTCAGCCAGAATATGTTCTTTCGAAGCTCCGGCTGCATTCGTTCGAACGATCACTCCAAAATCACACTGATTTCCAAGAGTCTGTTCCAAAAGTCCTTTTAATTCTTCCCGTTTTTCTTTTGACAGTTTATTGGATACACCAATTGTTTTATTTTCTGTAGTAAGTACCAGATAAGTACCTGAAAAACTCAAATTGCAGGTAACGCAGGGAGCCTTTGTTTTTAAGGCTTCCTGCGTTACCTGAACCAGTAATTCATCTCCCGCTTTCAAATCCTGTGATTTTTTTTCACATGTAAAAATCGGATGGTGACCTTTCGTATACGGGTAAAAACAGGGAATTCTATTTTCAATCTCAACAAAGGCACCCTTGATATTCGGTAACACCCGCTGTACTTTTCCTACATGGATACTTCCCAACAGATATTCTTTTTCGGGGCTTTCCAGATGCAGATCAACCAATCTGCCATTTTCCTCTTGAGCGATTACCCGGCAGGGATGGTTTTTCCAATTCATATTAGTCAATATCAGTCGTTTCATTTTTTATCCCTTATTCAATATCTTCTCCGAGATTTTCCAGCGATATCAGTTTCCGCATTACTTCTCCTCCGAGATCTGCATACACTTCTTCTCTGTGAATCATGAAAGAAAAAGGAGCAAGTTCGGTTCCAAGGAATTGTGCAAATGCCTCCATCACCAGATCTGGTTTCAGATTATGCACGCTGCCTGTAGAAAGCTGCATCCAAATCTGATCTCCCCGAAGCTCAAGACGATAAATCCAGGATTTAATATCTGTTTCCTGTTCACTTCTTTTGGTCTTTCTCAAAATGACAATAGAATCCTGAGCGTAAAACTGCTGCAGTTTCTCTTTCCAGTCCCCTGAAGGTTCCTTTCCCTCACGAAAGCTGACCGAATAATCCGCAGCGGCAACAAGTGCCATACAGGCACTGGCTTTTGCATCCGGAATCTGTCGTACACTCAGCACTTTCATGCCGTCAGCCATCGTATCATTCAGACGTTTCACCATCTCTTTGGATGGCATCGCTTCTGTAAGCTCCATATCAAAATACTCACCGCTGCTTGTCACACCTACTCCCAACGGGGCTGCAAAGGACATAATCATGTGCGGCGAAAATCCACCGGAATATGCAATCGGAATCCCGGCTCTGCGAATCGCTTTTTGAAAATAACGCATAATATCCAGATGTCCGATAAATTTCATGGCTCCTTCTTTTGAAAATTTAACCCTTACTTTCAACACAGACACCTCCTTTATATTTTCCGGCTCCACATCCGGAACACTTCATCCGACAATTCGGAGTAACTGTTTCTTCCTGCGCATTTTTCCATTCCCGAAGAAGAAACTGTTTTGATACTCCAATATCGATAAAATCCCACGGAAAAATCTCATCCTCTTTTCTTTCACGGATTGTATAAAAATCTGTGTCAATGCCTGTCTCTTCAAACGCTTCTTTCCAGTACTCCGGATGGAAATATTCAGACCAGGAATCGAATATCGCACCTTTTTCATATGCCTTCCATATCGCATCGCCGATTTTTCGGTCCCCCCGGGCCAATATACCTTCCAGTACAGTCACATCTGCCTCATGCCAGTTATACTTAATGCTCTTCTGATTTAACTGTGCATGAATCTCTTCCCGCACAATACGCGCCCGATCAAGGAATTCTTCTTCTTTGCACATAGGTGCCCACTGAAATGGTGTAAATGGCTTTGGAACAAAGAAAGATGTACTTGCTGTAATCTGACATTTTCCATGTCTTTGCTCCTTAGGAATCTCATAATAGCGTTTCGCTATTTTTTCACACAGATGAGCAATCCCCTTCATATCATTCTCAGTCTCAGTAGGAAGTCCCAGCATGAAGTACAGCTTTACCTTAGACCAACCGCCCTCAAAAGCTTTTCCTGCGCCCTCCAGTATCACTTCTTCCGTCAATCCCTTATTGATGACATCTCGAAGTCGCTGAGAACCTGCTTCCGGTGCAAATGTGAGACTGCTCTTCCTGATATCCTGTACCTTTTTCATCACATCCAGGGAAAATGCATCAATTCTCAAAGAAGGCAGAGAAATATTGACACCTCTTCTTCCACATTCATCCATCAGAAAATTCACCAGTTCCGGCAGTTTGGAATAATCACTGGAGCTCAAAGAACTAAGTGAAATCTCCTCATGTCCGGTACTATCCAGCATCTCCACAGCTTTGGCTTTTAAGAACTCCACATCCCGTTCTCTGGTAGGACGGTACAACATCCCCGCCTGACAAAAACGGCAGCCGCGAATACAGCCTCTCTGAATCTCCAGAACCACTCTGTCCTGAGTAGCTTTGATAAACGGCACGACAGGCGCTTTTGGATAATAAGTATCCGTAACATCCATGACAATCTGTTTCTGAATTTTTTCCGGAATATTCGTATCTACAGGCGTAAAGGCATCAATCGTTCCATCTTCTTTATAGGTAACACGGTACAGAGAAGGTACATAGATTCCAGGAATCTGTGCAGCCTTTTTCAGAAAATCCTTACGCGTTCCGCCGCAGGCTTTATTCTCCTTATACAGATCCATCAGAGGAAAATAAACAGTCTCTCCCTCACCGATATAAAAAAGATCAAAAAACTGTGCCAGCGGTTCCGGATTGTACGTACAGGGACCTCCTCCAATCACAATGGGGTCTTCTTCTGTTCTGTTTTGAGCAAGCATGGGAATTTGGGACAGATCCAAAATCTGCAGGATATTCGTATAACACATTTCATATTGAATCGTTATTCCCAGGAAATCAAAATTCTTCACAGGTTCCTGGGATTCCAGTGCAAACAACGGAATCTTCTGTTCTCTCAGCACTTTGTCAAGATCCGGCCATGGAGAGTAAACCCGCTCACACCAGATATCCTCCCGCTGATTGAACATATCGTAGAGTATCTGGATTCCCAGATGAGACATACCAATCTCGTAAACATCTGGGAAACACATGCAAAAACGGATCATATTTTCAAATTCAGATGATTCTGACTTGTCCACTGCATTTACTTCATTGCCTATATACCTGGCCGGTTTTTCAATCTGCAGCAGTATTTCATCACTTAATGCTAATTTTCTCATTCTATTGTCCTTCTAAATTATTTGGTCATACAAATAATGACAGTCACTTTTTCTATCAGAAACTGCCATTACTTTATTTGTTCCATTATTGAACTTTACCATAAATCCGTTTTTTCATCAATACGCTAACGAAGTTTTTTATGCGAACACATCAATATCGAATTCTCTTTTATTCATCCTCGCTTCTTTTTCTCTGAAAGTTTCATAATAACAACAGCAGTACAGACCAGTACTAAAAAAGTAATACCTAACAGCAGGTATTCAAAAAACCCACTGTTATCGCCCGTTTTCGGAAAAGAACGTGATTCCTGCTGTAAAATCGGAGTATGCTTCGGCAGTACTTCTATATCATAATCCATCTGTCCACTCTCACTGTCAAAGGTTGGGACAGACACCAGAGATGGAGAAATATTCTCATATTCTTTGATGTCTATCGCATAGATCAGATAGACTCCGACTGGCAGATGATCTGCTTTTGCCACACCATTTTCATCTGTTATGAGAATCCTGTCTTTTTCCTTTACAACCTTTGACAATTTACTTAATGCATTTTCCAATTCATTAGCACTTTGTATATGGTTCAGATCCACATCCGCAGCTTCATATGTATCCTTTACTTTAAATTCTCCTCCATCAACTTCTGCCACCTGAACCAATGCCAATGAAACATCTTTCTTAGACAGACTGTCGGAAGTGTCCTGTAGTTTTATCGTAATACTCCCCATTTTTCCTTCTTCACCAACCGCCAGAACTTTCTCCCCTGTATTCCGGCTCTGCACAGTTGCATCTGTTTCACTGTCTATCCTTTTATCAGAGGCAAATACCGGCACAGAAACTAATAAAACAAGCAAAATCATCAAGATGAATAAAAATCTCTTCTTTAATCTCACAGTTTTATCCCTCCCTTTTCTTATTCTTTCTATGAGAAATGACTGCAATCATCAAAAACACAAAGGGAATAACAGCAAATATCATTTCCCTCAGCGACATCATTTCCCCCTTTATTTCATCATATTCCTTTTGTTCATATGCAACCCGCTCTCCGGTTATCACCAGCCTGTGTGTATTAATCCCATAGGGTGTACACGTAATCAGGGTCGCAAGGTCTTTGTCCGGAACAATATGCAAAGAATCTGTTTCATCTGGTTTTATCACTTTGATTTCTGTCACCTGATACGCCAGTGTATTTCCGAGAACATGAATAAAAAACAGATCTTTTTTCTCTATCTCATCAAGCCTTGTGAAAAGTTTTGAATTCGGAAGTCCTCTGTGCCCTGTTAATATCGTCCTTGTATTGCTGCCCCCTACAGGGAGACTTGATCCTTCCAGATGCCCGACACCCACAGACAGAACTTCATCACTTATTCCATGATAAATTGGCAGGTTCACGTTGATTTTTGGTATATCTATACTCCCCATGACACCAGTATCCGATATATTAAGAATTTGATTGTAAGACTCTTCGTTTAATATATCAGCTCCCTGTGCTTCTATCAGCATATTTCCTGACTGATAAAGAATACTGTTGTACTGATTTGCTTCTTCTAAATAATTCCGTGTGTCTTTTTCCTGGATAGTTTCCACTTCTTTTGCATAGGTAGCGACAGCATCCTTCTGATACTGCCGCTCTACTATACTGCTGATCAGGGGATATGAGCACAAGATAAAACCAAAAATAAAGAGGAGAAACGACATAATCCTTTTTATGTTTATCTGTCTATTCATAAGCTCTCCTGTACCTGATTTCTCTTACCGTAAAGCTTTTTTCTTTTTATTGATCACACCTGCAGTAATCATAAGAACACATCCTGCTCCCAACATGATGATTGTCATGGTGGAACCTGTAATCGGAAGCTTAGAACCAACTTTATTAATTACAGTGAGATTACCTGTGCCTGTCTCAAGATTCGTTTCCAGTTCTTTTTCTTCTTCATTCAGAATTCCGTCTGTAAACTGTTTAATATCTGCTGTAAACTGTAAAGCGGTCAACGCTTTACCATTCTCGCCATCTCCTTCCACATAACTGTTCCTGTCATCCACAAAAGTTGCTGTAATGTCAATCTTAATAGGATCAAGAATTTCACGGTATCCATCCGGTGCATCTGTTTCTTTTAAATAATATGTACCACTATCGAGACCGATAATATTAAATATACCTTCTTCATCCGATACCATCTCCACTGCATTTTCAGGAGCACCGCCTGTTACAGAATCATCATTGATTACAATATATCCTGCATCTGTTTTCTTTACATACACTTCATCTGTACAATCCTCATCCAGATACAGGCGAAATTTTGCATCCTCAAGTTTGCTGTCATGATCATTTATTTTTAAACCGTCCAAACGGTAGGTGAAACAAACTACTGGACTCCAAGGGGTAACGCCTGTCTCACCTTTATCTCCTGTTGTACTGCCATCACCATTACTGTCAGGATTATTAGAAAATTCAAGCCTTACTTTATTCTCAAATCCCGGTGTCCCGGTATCTTCTGCTGCCTTATCATTCAACGTGGCATCATAAGTCAGGATGACGCTCTGACCATACGTATTATGTCCGTTTTTATCCATATGGTCAAAGTTCGTATCAACGATTGACTTCAAATCCTCGATTTCTACAAGGAAGGTATCGTCATCCATATTTTCCGTTACGGTATATTCACCGGAAGAAAGTGTGTACTTATTCTCTCCCTCTGTTATCACAATACTCACACTGTCCGGATCAAGAGTGAGCGCCTCATCCATCACATCATGCCATGCATAATAATAACTGTGATACCCATTCATATCCGGAACATTAGATGTGAACCTGAACGGAACGGTCTGACCGATTTCATAATCTGCCATATCATTCCATCCATCATCGCCAACTTCCTCTCTGTTATCATCTTCTCTGATTGCCTTATCAACACTTGGATAATCCGATTTTATCTTCACAGCTGAATCCGGATTCGCCGTATCAACAATACAGAGAGAACTTGCAGAATTATCCCCTGAAGTATTTGTAACTTCATCGATAATATAGTATCCATAGTCAAGACCGGAAATGTATACGGAACCATCTTCCCGTACTTCTGTCACCTGAATATTGTCAGCTGCGTTATTTCCCAGTCTGACCAGTTCGTCCCTCAGTTCCTCAATAAAATATCTGAAATCCGAGTAATATCCGTTTTCCTCCTGCTCTGTCTGTGCCCCTTCCACTTTATATTGATTCAAAGACTGAATGTAATCGATTACTTCATATTCCGTAACATTCTCGGGATTCTTTCCCAATTTATCGCCTACTACATTCTGCAATGCCTCTTTGCAGGCATCATTAAATGTATAATTAATTGATTCCCCATACTTCGAGTTTTCTGCATGAAAAAGCTGATAAATATTAAACGATTTTCCTACCAGATCCTGACTTGCATTCTTTCCATAGATTGTGACAGTAGCTGTCCCGGTTCCAAGAGCTGCTGTTCCTCCGGGCGTTGTAACAGGTGTTGTACTCTGCACCGTGACTGTATCTGCCATTACAGTTACTGCAGCAGATGCAGGATAAATAACCGAAGCGCCCGTCAATGCCAAAGCCATAATACTTATCATCATTTTTCTGTTTTTCATATAAATACCTCCAACTATTATTCCTTTATATATTTTGAGAAAATCAAACCTGATATCGCCAGAATAACCCCTGAAAAGATCAATAGAATCGTCATACAGGATCCCGTCTCCGGAAGCAACAGACCCGTTTTATTGATGACATTGATATTAATTACTCTGTCTGCTTTCGTTCCGCCCAGGTAGATTTCTCTTGTTGTATCCGTATCTTTTTCTGTATATTTTATTCCATTAATATAAAAATCAAACAAACCTTCCACAGGGGTTGATTCTACATAAATTTCTAACAGATTTCCGTTTTCCGGAAGTCTGTATCCCTGTGGTGCTTTCGTTTCTTTCAAATAATAATATTTACCTGGAATCATATTATCCATAATAAATACACCTTCTTTATCCGTAATCTGTCTGTCAATGACAACTGTACATTCTCTATCTGAATACATTGTAAATTCTGCCCCTTCGATTATGAGGCCTTTATCATTCAATTTGATTCCATGGAGTGAATAGGGTGAAGGTTTATCCTCTACTACCGCTTCGATCTTTCCCTCGTCATTCACAGCAATCGTAATCTTTCCATCCGTATCCGTTTCAACAATTTCCGAATGAATGGTAATTTTATTCTCTTCATTTACTGAGAACTTAATCTCATTTGCATTAACAGAATAACCTTCTGATGCTGAAATCTCTTTTATACTATGTTCACCCCACTCAAGTCCTTTAAATGTCAGCTCACCATTCTCATCGGTTGTTGAAGATTCCACCTCGCCATTTGGTCTTGTATGCTCAAAGATAGCTCCCGATATTACCTTTTCTGTACCGGACTGAATTTTCTTTAATTTTATGTTTAAAATATTCTCAGGAATCGTTGGAACTGCATAAGAAATGTTATTTTCAGATGTGGTATTTGAATCTATAGGAATGATAACTATTTCATCATTCAGAAGATATCCCTCCGGTGCTTTTGTCTCCTGAATCACTATGGTACCCAAAGGTATTGCCGGAATCCCTGCAGCCGTAATATACAGATCATCGCCACTTATTAAAAAAGAACTGTCATATTGAATCAATCCATTATCATCCGTTTGAAAAATCCATGTTCGAACTGGTATATGATCCGTTACTGCAGGATCTTCGGTACCACTTAAAACATCATAATACTTGACGACAAATTCTGCTCCGCTTAAAACAGCAGTACCTTGTGGTGATGTTTTTCCCGTGTCCGCATCAGTTTTTTGCAGAAGAACCGTAATCGGAGCCATCTGTGGAGTATCTGCTACATCAATGGAAACAGAATCCGAATCCGTTTCACTTAATGTTACAGAATATATATTCGTGTCCAAAACAAAACCTTCCGGTGCCGTTGTTTCTTTTATGTCATATTCTCCCAATGTCAGCCCCTCCAGACTTCCCTTTCCTTGGGAATCAGTTATGATTGTTCCGACTTCCGTGGATGTACCTTTCTCATATACCGTATAAACAGCATCCTCTAATGAATACATGGAATTGTTATTTGTAAATTCCGGTTCCATAGAAGACTTCGTCAAATAAATACTTCCTGTTTTCGGTACGACTTTTTCTATTGTAGCTGTCACTTTATTTGTCTGACTGGAATAACTTCCTGCTTCATATAAAGTTGATACCTGGAAACTGGTATCTGATGGATTATATCTCCAGGCACTTAAATATCCGGGAATCTGATTTGTCAGGGAAACAGAAACTGTAGCTCCGCTTATCTGTGCAGCTTCATACGCAGCTTTCGGAACCCAGATTTTAAATCCTGACCAGCTTTTCGAGTTTTCCCAAACAATTTTCGCTCCATCCACTCCACTTACAGAACTACTGACATATTTAATATACCAGGGCTTTGACTTTGATGTGTAGATCGTATCTCTGAAATCCTGTGTATACCAGTTATTTGTAATATACCCGGATTGCCCATTATAAGTATATGCTGACCATTCACTTTGCGTAGACGGAGATAGAAAGTATTTATATCCTGTGTAATTATTTCCACTGAATCCTTTATAATTCCCGTCATTCAGGGCATCATTGATCAACTGCGCAGTCTTCGTCTTTACATCTGAATAAGTGATATGTGAGAGGATCCAATCCCTGTTCTGTTCATACGAACCCCCCGGAACAAATTCCAGATTCAGTGCATGGATAGCGTATTGTGTTACAGCATAATCTTTTTTCCAATCTCCTGTACTGTACGGAGTATACGTACTGGTTTCTCCCCAATATTGTACTCCATATGTAAGACAATATACGATATATTTACTTAAAGATGCTCCTCCATCATAAGTACTGGTTCCCTGAGGATAATTTTTCTTATATTCCAGACAATAAACCATACGCCATTTCGCATTACCGGAAGAATCTACCATATCACCGGAGCCGTCATTTACTACATATTTTAAAGAAATGTTTGCTTTAGAACCATCTGATTTGACGATATCAGCATAATCTACAATTCCTCCTTGCGACATCTGCAAACTGGAAGTTGCTACGGTTCTTGTCATACTTGGCTTACTTAGATATGAAATATAGTTTTCATCCACTGTCGGATATTCAAAAACATTACTCTCAAAGCCTTCAAAGGAATCCATAGGTTCCACTACACTTTCATCCGTTACTATATCATCGACAGTATCTGCATAAACATTAATAAAATTTGCAAAAGCAGAAAAAGAAAGCAGCAGCAATGCCAAAAGCAGAGATCGTACCTTTTTGATCTTTTTCATTGATGTCTTATCACTCCTTTCCTCGTACTTTGACATCAACAGTGATAAAGTTAAATTCAATTAGGATTTTACTTGGGATTGATTAAGATATTCGAAATGATTCAGGAATTGTTCTGTAAATTGTACATTTACCAGTAGATAAGCAAAAAACTATGCTTGTAAAAAATAGAAATCCAATGCTATGTAAAGCCATCTGTTCTGCATTTTATATTACTCTTCATATATGCACCTCCTTTTCTCCGATTATACCTTATTCGGTACGGATTGTAAACAATATTCGTACCCGTTTATCTTCTATTTTCTTCCTGTTTTCGATGTTTTTTTACATCAATAACCTTTAGAACGAGGTGAGTTTTTATATTATAGGACTTGTTTTGATACAGAAAGAATCTCCTGCGTCATACAAACTATTTTATATGACACAAGAGATTTTTCTAATATGCCTGTTTTCACAGGAACCATCCATAATTCTTTACTGAAGCTTATAGGAATGCATATAATCGCAAGGCTCTGAGTAAATAATATGCTGTGCACCCAGATATTTCCATTTCACTTACTGATTTTTTGCCCGTTCATCCCAGAACTTGCAGTCGTCTCTTCCGATTACAGAGGAAGTAAATGCAGTCCCATCGTTCTTTTTATAGTGCTTCGTTGCACGGAAAACGTATTTGGCTCCCACATACACAATCGGAACGTTAAAATACACGATCAGAATATTTCCCAAATCTGAGAACGCCCACAAATTTCCAAGTTCCAGACCTGCAATGTTGCACAGAATACCGAAAGCAGCCACAAAAAGAGCTACGACACGAACACCGTTAATAAATTTTCTTCCTTTACTGATACGATTGGCGGCAATTTCCGAAAAACTGATCATTCCAAGAAGACAGGTATAAGCAAACATGCAGAAACACAGTGTAATCAGGAAGGTAACAATCGCATTGGCTGCAGTACCCGGTGTCAGTGTGGCAACGGATTCCGTAAATTTGGGCAGCTTATCCATAGCCATCCACGCCTCAGCGTCAGCACCGTCCCAGCAATGTGCCATAACCACAACAAATCCGGACAATGTACAGATTACGATGGTATCCAGAAAGACACCAATAGATGCCAGCATACCCTGCTCGCATGGGTGTTTTGCATCGGATGCAGCAGCCGACATGGTGATGGTACCCTGACCGGCTTCATTGGACATAAGCCCTCGTTTTACTCCCTGTGCAAGTACAGTACCAAAAAGTCCTCCAAAAACTGCCTCCGGTGTAAATGCACCGCCAAACACTGCTTTAAAGAAATACGGAACTGAACCTAGATTCAAAAGAATCAGCACCAGAACTGTTGCAATATATAAAACAGCCATCACCGGCACCATTTTATCTGTCCATTTTGTAACTTTACGGATGCCGCCAAATGCAACAAAAGCCGTAAGTACCACGATTGCAGCACCTACAATATAATAAAACATTGAATCTGTAGCAATGGGAGAACCAGTAGCAATCTCCGCCATTCTTCCGATGGAAGATACTACATTAAATCCCTGTGCCGGCAGACAACATAACGCATAAAGGATATATAACAGCGATAAAAATACTCCTACCCATACTTTATTTCCAAGAAGCTTTCTGCCATAAAACGGAAGACCACCCACAAATTCATCATCTTTTTTCTCTTTGAAAATCTGTGCCAGCACACCCTCCATATAAGCCACTGCCATACCAAAAAAAGCAGAAATCCACATCCAGAACAGAGCGCCCGGCCCACCAACTGCAATCGCACCGGTCACACCGATGATATTACCCGGGCCTACACGCATGGCGGAACTGAGCAGGAAAGCCGCCAATGGAGAAATACCTGTTTTTACCGTCCTTTTTTCCGTCATAACCTTGATTCCCTTTTTAAAATGGGTAACCTGCATAAATCCCAGCCTGAAACTGAAGAAGATGCCGGATCCCAGCAGAAGGATGATGGCAAATGAGAAATTGCCCAGCAGTGGGATTTTCGCATACCATTCAAAGTTGGTAGGAAAATCCCACAAAAAGTCTGACAACGGTCCGATAAAAGAAAAAATACCATTAATTGATTCAAAAATTTGCTGCATATTTCTTATTCCTCTCTTGTTTTCTTATTATTTTAATGATAATACAGATAAAAGTAAAGTAAATTCTCCGAACCCCATGAAGTTTATTTCATGGAATCCGGAGATTTCCTTAACAATTTATGAAATTAGAATTTTTTCCATGTGTCTTTAAAGAAAAGCAAAAGCAGTGGGAAAATTTCCAGCCTTCCGGCCAACATATCAAAAATCAGCACCAATTTTGCCGGATAAGAAAATATAGAGAAATTAGCGGAAGGACCGACCAGTTCAAGACCAGGGCCGATATTATTGAACGTTGCCGCAACCGCAGTAAAATTAGTAATCAGATCTTTACCGTCAAATGCCAAAAAAACCATGGAAAAAGAAAAAATCATGATATAGATCATCATAAAAACATTTACATTTCTCACGGTTTCATGTTCCACAATTTTTCCGTCTATCTGTATTTTTTTCACCTGTCTTGGATGGAGATACTGTTTCATTTCTTTTCCGGTAGACTTTAAAAGAATAATAAATCGCGATACTTTAATTCCGCCGCCGGTACTTCCTGCACAGGCACCGATAAACATCAACATAACCAGAATCGTTCTGGGAACCTCCGGCCAGACATTGAAATCTGCAGTGGCAAATCCCGTTGTGGTTATAATCGAGGCTACCTGAAAAGCCGCCTGCTGAAAGGCCTGTCCCAGATTGCCGTAAAGTCCGCGAATCTCACATGCGATGAATAATATCGCGGCTGCAATAATGATCAGATACCAGTGAAGTTCCTCACTTTTTAATGCCTGTTTCCATTTCTTTGCCAGCATCAGGAAATAAATATTAAAGTTTACTCCAAATAATATCATAAAGATTGTCACAACCACCTGAATATAAGTGGAGTATCCGGCAATACTGTCGTTTTTCACACCAAATCCACCGGTTCCGGCAGTACCGAAGGCAGTGGTAAGCGCATCAAATACAGGCATACCGCCGCAAAGCAGAAAAATAATTTCTACTACTGTCATTGCCATATAGATTCCATACAATATCTTTGCTGTGGAACGTACCGTAGGTACCAGACGGGATACGGATGGACCCGGACTTTCCGCTTTCATAAGATTCATATGAGAACCCCCTGCCATCTTAAGCAGTGCAAGCAGAAAGACAAGAACTCCCATACCACCGATCCAGTGAGTAAAGCTTCTCCAGAACAACACACATCTGTCCACAGATTCCACTTCCGGTAAAATACTAGCTCCTGTGGTTGTAAAACCGGATACTGTCTCAAAAAAAGCGTCAATAAAATTTGATGTAGTCCCCGTCATGACAAACGGAAAAGCGCCTATGATACTCATGACAATCCAGCTCAATGCCACCGTAACAAATCCTTCCCGGATATAAAAGTGCTGATGTTTCGGTTTTTTCCAGGATAATACTGCTCCCAGCAAAAAGCTGATCAATCCGGTCACCACAAAAGCAATGACAGAACTCTCTTTATAAATGATACCGGTTATAACAGGCAGTATCATAAAAACAGCTTCAATTTTTAAAACCCAACCAATAATAAAAATTATGATTCTATAATTCATCTTTGCAGCCTCCTACTTTTCCAGAATGTCCCGGATATCTCCCAGACCTTTCTGTGTAGTTACTACAATTACGGTATCTCCCACTTTAATGGAGTCATTTCCTCTTGGAATGATAATTCTTCCTTTTCGATTGATACATCCGATCAGAAGATTACTTTTCAATTTCAGATCCTTCAGCATAATATTCACAACCGGGGAATTCTCACAGATACAAAATTCCAGAGCCTCTGCTTTGTTGTCAAGAATATGATACAAAGTCTCCACATTACTTCCAATCGAATTCTGCATGGCACGGATATACTGAAGAATGTAGTCAGTAGTAATATATTTGGGGTAAATTACACTTCCCAGATCCAGCTGTTCAATAATATGGTCGAATGAGATACGATTCACCTTTGTTACCAGTTTTGCCTTTGAATTCTCTTTAGCAAACAAAGCCAGCAATATATTTTCCTCATCCATATTGGTAAGTGTCACAAACCCTTCCGCATTCTCGAGGTTTTCTTCTTTCAGTAGTTTTTTATTGGTCCCGTCTCCGTGAATAATCACTGCTTCCGGAAGAAGTTCAGATAAAAGCTGACACCTGGACTCTGATTTTTCTATAATCACAACTTTAATCTTCATATCAAGAAGCTGTTTTGCCAGATAAATCGCAATGGTTCCGCCTCCTACCATCATACAGTTTTTCACCTGATTGGTTTTCAGACCAATATTTCTAAAAAATTCCGAAGCATTTCTCGGCGACGCAATAATGGAAACAAGGTCGCCGTTTTGAAGGACAAAATCACCATTTGGTATGTATGCATCCTCACCACGTTCAACTCCGGATACCAGAACATCACATCTGGCTCTTCGGGGAAGATCGGAAATCGGAATCTGATCCAGTTTAAATTCAGGTTTCACTCTGAATTTTAAAAGCTCCACTCTTCCCTTCGCAAAGGTATCAATCTTTATCGCAGATGGAAAACGAAGTACTCGGGCAATTTCCGAAGCTGCTGCAAGCTCCGGATTGATGATCATAGATATTCCCAGACTTTCTTTGATAAATCCGATCTCTTTATTATAAACAGGATTTCTTACACGGGCTACCGTCTGACAATTGCTCTGTTTCTTGGCAATCAGACAACACAACAGATTCAGTTCATCTGAACCTGTGACTGCAATCAATAAATGTGCATCCTTGACTCCCGCTTCCGCCAATGTTGTGATACTGGAACCATTTCCCACGATTTGAAGGGCATCCAGATCTTCCGCGACCTCCTGAAGTCTTTGATAAGATGAATCGATCACGGTAACATCGTGATCCTCCTGCGTCAGTTCTTCTGCAAGAGCAAAGCCTACTTTCCCACATCCAATAATGATTATTTTCATATTTCCTCCGCATGTATAAAGATAATATTAAAATTACTTTCTTTAATATTAAAATAGCATAAAGACATTATATCATTCCGTAGGAAATACTCAAGTACTTTTTATCTTCTTGCCAGCTCTCTGGTGATATCTTCCCAAGTCACTCCTTTTTCTGCCATAAGTACCATGACATGATATAAGAAATCCGAAATCTCGTATTTGATTTCTTCTTTATCTGGATTTTTCGCTGCAATCACGATTTCTGTACATTCTTCTCCGACCTTTTTCAGAATTTTGTCAATTCCTTTATCAAACAGATAATTGGTATAGGAACCATCCTTCGGATGGGCTTTCCTGTCGAGAATTACATCATAGACATCCTGAAATACCCGAAGCGGATTCGTATCATCGTACGGCTTTTTCACCAGTTCCTGGAAAAAACAGGTACGATTTCCTGTATGACAGGCGGCACCCACCTGGGAAACTTTTGCAAGTATCGTATCATTGTCACAATCCAGTGTCAGAGATTTTACATACTGAACATGTCCGCTTGTCAATCCTTTGGTCCAAAGCTCGTCTCTGCTTCTGCTCCAATAGGTCATCTTACCGGTTTCCAGTGTGGTTTGAAATGCTTCTTCATTCATATAAGCCAGCATCAGTACCTCATCGGTTTTATAATCCTGAACAATCACAGGTACCATTCCGTCACTGTTCAGTTTAAAGTCGCTCCATGAAATTTTACTTTCAAACGTGTTGACCGCAATGCCTTCCTCTTTGCACTCTTTTTTAAAATCCATACGGTCAATTCCCGGATTGCTAATATACTTTCCACTGATACCGTCAATCTGATCTTCTGCCATCAGGCAAACAATTTCATCTTTCCCCAATACGTCTGTATGTAAAATAACAGGCAATTCTGTCTCCCGGCGAATCCCTTCCTGAAGATTTTCCAGACAGAGAATTCCTCCTGCATAAGTATCGATCAGTTCCTTATGATTAAGATATTCTGACAACATAAAAATACTGACGAGAATTCTTTCTTTACCAAATTTTTTGGATACTTCCTCAAGAATCTTCACATTACTTTCTTTTGAAAAATTCAAGACTGCTTTTTCACATCCGGCATAGATTAGTTTTTTCACATCTTCCATCCGCTTAACATTGCCTGCACCGATCACAGGGATTTCAGCTGCCTGTACTATTTTCTTTATCCATCCGATGGCTTCTTCATGTTCTGTATCATTGGATGAAAAATCAAACACCAACAGCTCATCCGCACCGGTATTACCATATTCTTTTGCCAGACGTACCAAATCCCCCTCTTCAAATATCTCATTTTGTCCGAAACCGGATACTGCCTGCCCTTTTTTCATATACAGACAGGGTATCATTGTTTTATAATCCATGATTTTCCTCTTTCCTACAGGCTGCCCTTGGTAGACAGAACACCTTTTACTCTTTGATCTGATTGTGTAGCTTCATCCAACGCCTTTGCAAATGCTTTAAACATAGCTTCCATAATATGATGGTTATTGACCCCATCCAGAACTTTGATATGCAGATTCATACCAGCCGCATAACTTACCGCATAGAAAAATTCTCTTGCCATCTCGGTATCCATATCTCCTACCTTCGGAACCGTAAATGCAGCATCAAAATTCAGATACGGACGTCCGGATAAATCTACGGCACAAAGCACCAGCGTTTCATCCATCGGAAGAATCATGCTTCCAAACCGACGGATTCCCGCTTTATCACCGATTGCTTCTTTAATTGCTGTTCCCAGAACGATCCCTGTATCTTCTATAGTATGATGACTGTCCACTTCCAGATCCCCCTGAACCTTGACATCCAGTTCAAAAAATCCATGACGGGCAAAGCCATCAAGCATGTGATCAAAAAAACCAATACCGGTATTTAAATCGGATTTTCCCTGACCGTCGATGTCCAGCGTCATTGTAATTTTTGTCTCTTTTGTATTTCTCTGTACCATTACGCAGCGCTCAGCACCTGTTTCATTTACTTTTTTGATTTCCATCTTATTTTTCCTCCTCAAAACGAACTGCAATCGAATTTGCATGGGCTGTCAGCTGTTCCGACTTTGCAAATTGCTCAATATCTTTATGAACCGGCTCCAGTGCTTCTCTTGAATAATAAATAATACTTGATTTTTTTACAAAATCATCCACAGACAGCGGTGAGAAAAATTTTGCTGTTCCATTGGTCGGAAGAATATGATTCGGTCCCGCAAAATAATCACCAAGAGGCTCACAACTGTATTCTCCAATGAAAATCGCACCTGCATTTCTGATCTTTGTCATCACCTCAAATGGATTCTTGGTCACAATTTCCAGATGTTCCGATGCTATCTCATTTGCGGTATCAATAGCTTCCTGCATATCATCTGCCACAAGAATATAGCCAAAGTTATCCAAGGATTTTTGTATGATTGCTTTTCGCTCCAGCACTTCAACAAAACCATCTACTTCTTTGCTCACCTTCTGTGCAAGTTCCATACTGGTAGTGATCAAAATCGCAGATGCCAACTCATCATGCTCAGCCTGTGACAGAAGATCAGCCGCCACATAACGAGGATTTGCAGTTTCATCTGCAAGTACTAGAATTTCACTGGGACCGGCAACAGAATCAATGCTTACATGGCCATAAACAGCTTTTTTTGCCAAAGCCACATAGATATTACCCGGTCCTACGATCTTATCAACTTTCGGAATACTTTCCGTACCAAACGCCAGAGCCGCAATCGCCTGTGCACCACCAACTTTGTAGACTTCGTCGGCACCAGCTTCATTTGCAGCTACCAGAACAGTGGGATTTACCTTACCCTGCGCATTACATGGGGTAGTCATAATGATTTTATCAACTCCCGCCACTTTCGCCGGCATGATATTCATAAGCACAGAAGATGGATATACCGCTTTTCCTCCCGGTACATATACTCCAACTTTCGCGAGTGGAGTGATCTTCTGTCCCAGCAAAGTACCCTGCTGAGTACTTTTGAACCAGCTGTTTTGTTTTTGAAGTTCGTGGTAACTTTTAATATTAACAAGTGCTTTTCGGATCACATCCAAAAGTGCAGGATCAATTTGGTCGTATGCCTCCCTGATCTCTTCCTCCGTCACACGAATATTGGAAGCATCGATATCAGCTTTGTCAAATTTTCTGGTATAATCAAAAACCGCCTCATCTTTTTTCTCTTTTACCTGTGCGATAATATCCTGTACCCGACTTTCGTATTCTCCATACTGGCTCGGGCTCCTTTTCAGCATATTCTCAAGTATATTTTTTGTAGTCTCTTTTGTCAGTTTTACAATACGCATCTGTCATGCCTCCTTGATGACTTTTTTGAGTTTCTGAATAAGTTCGGAAATCCGTTCACTTTCCATCTTCATACTGACCTGATTCACAACCATACGTGCAGAGAGAGGACACACTTCTTCCAGAATACTAAGTCCATTCTCTCTGAGTGTAGAACCGGTCTCCACAATATCACAGATCACTTCGGAAAGTCCTACAATCGGTGCCAGCTCGATGGATCCGTTAAGTTTAATGATTTCTACCGTCTGGTGCTTTTTATTATAAAAATAATCCTTTGCAATATTGGGGTATTTGGTGGCTACACGGATCAGCTGATTGTTTTCCAGAAGTGGCTTTGCACTCTCCGGTCCACAGACACACATTCTGCATTTGCCAAATCCCAGATCCATTACTTCGTACAGTTTTCTTCCTTCTTCCAGAATCGTATCTCTTCCCACCACACCGATATCAGCAGCACCATATTCCACGTAAGTAGGAACATCCGGTCCTTTTGCCAGAAAGAATCTTAATTTTAATTCCTCATTTACAAATATCAATTTTCTTGTATTCTTATCCTTCATCTCCTCACAGGTAATGCCGACTGCCTCCAGCATTTCCAGAGTTTTATTGGCCAGTCTTCCTTTTGTGAGTGCAATCGTCAGATATCTCATATCCGTTCCTCCTTACTGAAAACTTTTCAGATTCGTAATCATAACTTCATCTGTAAAAAGATTGATCACCCGGATCTCATCTTCTGTTACAGGATACACCAGATCACCAAACTGATGGTATTTTCCGTAAGAAATATAATCTTCCGGAGTTTTTCCTTCTTCCATACGCATACACTGGGTATCCATCTGGTGATTTCTATGCTCCATCGCCATATGGATTGCCATCTCTCTGCTGCTTTCCTGATATATAATAAGAGTTTTCCCTTTCATGACAGGAACTTCAATATTCTGCCTTTCCAGGGCACTCATCACCTGCTCCATTACAAGACCGAAACCAATGGCAGGTGCAGGATTGCCAAAATGCTCCAGAAGGCGATTGTAACGACCTCCTTTTACCAATGGCTCTCCGGTTCCATAGGTATAACCCTGGAAAATAATACCGGTATAGTATCTATATTTGCTCAGCATACCAAGATCAAAGGTTATGTATTTTTCACATCCATACTGCTGCAGCACCTTATAAATCTCTTCCAGGCGGTCAATTGCTTTCAATGCACCCGGATTATTCGTCAATGTTCTTGCTTTCTCAAGCACATCCAAAGAACCAAACAGCTGAGGAAGTGCTGCAAATACATTCGTAAGCTCTACCGAAAGATTCTGTCGTTCCAGAAGCTCTTCCACACCAAAATAGTTTTTATTTGAGATCAGCTGGCGAAGTTCCAGCACAGTATCTTCAGACATTCCGGCTTCATCAATAAGAGACTTAAAAAAGTCCACCTGACCCACACTAATCTGAAATTCCGTTAAGCCTGTCTCTTTTAAAAGCTGAACCATCAGCGCTATAATCTCACCGTCTGCATCCACAGAAGCGTCTCCCAGAAGTTCCACACCCATCTGTGTGGATTCTTTCAGACGTCCCTGATAACTGGAATTATTTACAAAGGTGTTACCTCTATAGCAAAGACGCAGTGGAAAATCCTGTTTCTGAAAATGCATCGATGCGGCTCTTGCAATGGAGGGAGTAAAATCCGGCCGCAGCACCAGCGTATTTCCCTCCCGATCAAAGAATTTATAAAGCTCTCTCGAAGGGGTGGTACCTACCTGTTTACTGAACACATCAAAATATTCAAATGTAGGTGTTTCTATGTCCTGATATCCATACGCATGAAATACTTTCTGCAGTTTCTCCTGCAAATACAGTTTTTTCTCGCATTCTGTTCCGTATACGTCTCTGACTCCCTCAGGAGTGTGAAATAGCTGTTTCATGTCTTATCCTCTTATCTATTATAATTTTACACTTTAATCTGCTAATGTGCTACCATATGAACATAGGTATTATACTTGTCTGATATAAAAATGTCAATTCCTCTCTTCCAAATCCTTTCGGATTCCCTCCAGATAGGGTACAAGAATTCCTGAATGATGGGGAAGAAAATATGCAGGATCCAGCTCCTCATATCGAAAACGTTTTAATCCCCCATTATTTTTTCTCTGCCAAAATTTCATGAGCTGCCTGAGGGACAAGTAGTAAAACTCATTTCTTCCGGAAAAAAATAGGATTAAAAATGCAATTCCCTCCTGCTTTTCAAATTCTGTCATGAACTGTATCTGATGTTCATGTACATTTGCAAGAGGGAATACATCTTCCTTACATTCTTTTGCGTCAAAACATACCGGTATCCCCTGAACCGCGCCAATATAATCCACCGTACTTTTCTGCTCGAAGTAAGCCAGTGTGATATGCCTGGTTTCTTTGGAAATCTTTACAGGTGTGATCGGCGTCGGTATTTTCTGAATCAGGGCCAACCCCTTTTCCCGGTACTGCTCGTTACTTCGATTGATCAATTCTTCCAGTGTGGACCCTCTCAGTCCACGGGAATTCCATGTTGCCATACGTATTCCTCCGCCTATTCTATCATTCCGATAGAATCAAAAGGATAATACCGGACAGCTGCTTTCGCCAGTATCTTATCTCTTGCCACATACGGATGTTCCCATAGTCTGGAGTCTTTAGAATAATTTCTGTTATCACCCAGCATAAAATAGTATCCTTCAGGAACATAATAAGGTCCGAAATCTCCTACCGGAGTCTCTCTCAGATAATCTTCCTCCAGTGGTTCTTCTGAGTCATTGATATAAACCATGCCGTCACGAATCTCCACTTTTTCTCCGGGAAGACCAATCACCCGTTTAATAAACAGTTCCTTTTCATTGTCCGGATACTTAAATATTACAATATCCCCCCGCTCGGGATCACCAAATGTATAAGTAAGTCGATTTCCAAAGATCCTGTCTCCGGTCATTATTGTATTTTCCATAGATGCAGAGGGGATCACCGCATTGATCATTACAAAATGCTTGATAACAAATACGACAACAAGGACAACTGCGACCAGTACAACATCTTCGATCAACTCATTCATCAACTTCTTTTTCTTATCCTGCCCGGTTTCCTTTTCTTTCTTTTTCTCCATATTCTGCCTTCTTTCTTAATGCCTGATACAATCAATATCACAGCCAGCTTTATTCAATACTTTTTCAAGATCCTGCGGTAAAGGAGCACAGATCATTTTCTTTGACAATGCTTCCCCCACCCCATCAAAATCCGGAAATTCCATCTGCCATGCATGAAGAAACTGACGGTTCAATCCGGCATTTTTTTTCAATTCCCGATTCCAACTCTTCTCACCATACTTAGGATCTCCTGCAAGCGGATATCCCAGACTGGCCAAATGGCTTCTAATCTGATGAGATTTACCCGTGATCAGTTCTACTTTCAGCAATGTTTCGGTCTTATTACCCCATAATGGTTCATAGGATGTTTCAATCATAGCAGCATCTTTTTCCGGTTGTTCCAACACTTTAACCTGATTACTGCGTGAATCTTTTTTCAGGTATGCTTTGCAGTGTTTCTTTTCTGTGATTTTTCCGCGAACCAGGCAAAGATAATATTTCTTTATTGATCTTTCTTTCAGTACCCGGGAAAAAAACTGCAGACCGGATAAGGATTTACCGGCCAAGATCAGACCACTGGTATTTCTGTCCAGTCGATTACACACAGAAGGATGAAAGGTTTCCAGTTCCCTGGCTGTAATCTGTCCGCTGGATAGCAAATAACCGATCAGATATTCTACCATAGAGATATCCTGATCGGATGATTTCTGTGAAAGGATCCCCGCTGGTTTATTAATTATCATAAAATCAGAATCTTCATACAATATATCCAGCGGAAAAATGGGATATGTCTGTTCATTTCCTGAATCAGTGCAGGTGACACCTCTGAACTTTTCTATGGTATCCTCTGCAAGATACAGGGTAATAGTATCCCCTTCCTTAAGCATTTCTTTTCCCTCTGCTTTTTTATCATTCAGAAGAATATTCTTTTTTCTCAACATTTTATACAGAAAACCCGAACCGGCTTCTTTGAAATATTTTTTCAAATATTTATCCATCCGCTGTCCGGCTTCATTTTTTTCAATAATTATTTTTCTCATATAATACCCGCTTTTTCCTGTACAGCTAAATCTACATCAACGATTTGCTACAGGGAAACTGCCAGAATGATATGTTTGATCATTTCTTCTCTGCTAAGATCCGGATATCTCTCATCCGGTTGAAAAACAATATCTTTCACCAATTCTTCTTTGTGAGCATTCAGATAATCCAGTCGTTCCAGATACGGTTTCAGATCCGTCAGTACTTTAACATCCACTTTATAACCGTTCTGCTTCAAAATCTTTTTTACATGCTGTTCCACAAACTGGGGAGAACCCTCAATTCTTGATGAATATCCGACCACTTTGTTGCCGCAGATGGCAAAACTCTCTACAAATGTACTTTTTTCATACGTAGTAAGATACATCTCATAGGACATCACAAGATCCTTGGCATGTTTCTTTATCTGACTGTAACTATTTGTATCCATAGATTTCTGCATAAACATCACAATAAACTCTACCAATGATTTACAGGCCGGAAGACATCCTACCATAGCAATGACCGTAATAATATTTTTATTGGTACCCGTAATGAGATACGCCCCTGTAAATGCAGCAAGCGGAATCGCAAACAGAAGTACCGTCATCAAAAATCTGCGGATTTTTTCATGATGGATATATCCAAAATCACCTTTTTTTATTTTCTTTTTCGTATTTTTCATTTTTTCCTTCTTTCCAGGAATGAACTATTCCTTACTTTCCATGCAAGTCATTCTATCAAATTCTCATGAAATAACCAAGTAATTTGCACAGATTTTCGAAAAAATTTATCTTTTCTTCTTATGAACGTTGCGAATCGTCCGTTTCTTATGCTGATTTCTCTCCTGCTGTGTCTTTCCCTGCTGACTTTTTTGCGCCTGATTTTTCCCCGTAACTTCTTTCTTCCATGGTCGAATAAGACATTTCGGTCCAAAGCCGATCAGATCTTCTCTCCCTGCTTTTTTCAGTGCTTCCTCCACCAGTTCTCTGTTATCCGGATTCCGATACTGTATCAAAGCCCTCTGCATAGCCTTTTCATGTGGATTTTTCGGCACATAGACCGGCTCCATAGTCAGCGGATTCACTCCGGTATAATACATACAGGTAGAAATCGTAGACGGTGTCGGATAAAAATCCTGTACCTGTTCCGGCATAAATCCCAGATCCCGGATATATTCTGCCAGCTCAACAGCCTCCTTCAGTCCGCATCCCGGATGTGATGACATAAAATAAGGGACCGCATATTGTTCTTTGCCACTTTTCTTGCAACAATTCTTATATTTTCTTAAAAACTCTTCATAAACATCATGAGAAGGTTTTCCCATCATTTTCAAAACACGGTTTGACACATGTTCCGGTGCCACCCGAAGCTGACCGCTCACATGATAGTCTGTAAGTTCCTGTAAAAACGGAGTGTTTTTATCTGCAAGCACATAATCAAAACGAATTCCTGATCGAATAAATACTTTTTTTACTTTTGGAAGCCTGCGAAGCTTCCGCAGCAGTTCCAGATAATCAGTGTGATCCGCTACAAGATTAGCACACGGTTTGGGGAACAGACACTGTCGATTGGAACATACTCCTTTGCTCATCTGCTTCTTACATGCCGGCTGACGAAAATCAGCCGTCGGTCCCCCCACATCATGAATATACCCTTTAAACTGCGGATCTTCTGTCATTCTCTTTGCCTCATGGATCAGAGATTCATGACTTCTGGTCTGCACAATTCTTCCTTGATGAAATGTGAGCGCACAAAAATTACACCCGCCAAAGCAGCCTCTGTTACTTGTCAGACTGAATCGGATTTCCTCAATTGCAGGAATTCCCCCGTCTTTTTCGTACATTGGATGATATGTATTCTGATAAGGCAGATCATAGATATCATCCATCTCCTGTTGTGTCAGCGGCAGGGCAGGTGGATTTTGTACCACAAATCCCTGATTACCGTAAGCTTCTACCATTGTCCCTGCCTGAAATGGATCCGTATTTTTATACTGTACTGCAAAACTCTTTGCATAATCCATTTTACTTTCCCTGATCTGATCATAAGATGGAAGCATGACAGGATCTTGTATATGCTCTGTACTTTTACAACGATAAACCGTTCCCCGGATAAAGGTAATATCTTTTACATCCAGACCGGAAGCCAGCGCATCCGCAATTTCAACGATAGAACGCTCGCCCATTCCGTAGGATATAAGATCCGCACCGGAATCCAGAAGAACACTTCTCTTTATCTGGTCAGACCAATAGTCGTAGTGTGCCAGTCTGCGAAGGCTTGCCTCGATCCCGCCCAGAATGATAGGTGTTTTTTTATAGCTTTTCCGGATCAGATTGCCATAAACAATGACTGCCCGATCCGGTCTGAGTCCCATCTGGCCTCCGGGAGAATAAGAATCTTTCTGTCTGTGCTTTTTTGACACGGTGTAATGATTAACCATGGAATCCATGTTTCCGGAAGAAACCAGAAATCCCAACTTAGGTTCTCCGAACTCCTGAATGCTCTTCTCATCTTTCCAATCCGGCTGAGCAATGATTCCCACCGTATATCCCCTGCTTTCCAAGACTCTGCTGATAATAGCCGGTCCGAAAGAAGAGTGATCCACGTATGCGTCACCGATCACATACACAAAATCCACCTGATAGATTCCTCTCTCTTCACATTCTTTTCTGCTGACAGGTAAAAACGATCCATTCATCACTCCAGCACCTCATATCTTTCCTGTAACACATCATAATAATCCTGTATATAATAATCGGCAAGCTGCCGCTTTTCATTCATCTGATCACGGCTAAAAACATCTTCCACCGCACAAGTTCTCATTCCCGCCCTCTTTCCGGCAAGAATTCCCATGGGAATATCTTCAAATACCAGACACTCCTCCGGCTTCACATCCAATTCTTCTGCTACCAGAAGATAAATATCCGGATTTGGCTTTCCGCGCTTTACATCACAACAGGTATGTACGGAATCCAGATACTGATCTACTCCCTGCGCCTGAAGCACAGCATGTACCAGTTCGATTCCATTGGAACTGGCAATCCCTGTCCGGATCTGATGTTCTTTCAGATAAAGCAGGAACTCTTTTGCCCCGGGTTTCAACGGAACCTGATGACAATATTTATCCCGCGCCATGTCCATCCATTCTTTCTTTATCTCTTCGAGGCTTTCCGGCAGTTCAAATCTATTTTTAAAATAGGTCGCTGTCTCTGTCAGACTCATCCCTTCAATGTCTTTTTGAAGTTCACCGGGAAGATCAAATCCCCGTTTTCCCAGATATTCAATATCAATATCTTTCCACATCCACATGGAATCCACCAGTGTACCGTCAAGATCAAACAGTACTGCCTTAATATTCTCCAGCATATCACTCTTATCCTTTCTCTTTACAGCGCTGCTTCTTATTTCTCTTTCAATCCCAATGCTTCCTGTTCCTCTTCGGTCAATTCCCTGTAATCTCCCGGTTTTAACCCTTCCTCCAGAGCCAGAGGTCCCATGGAAATTCTTTTCAGATACACCACTTTCTTTCCTCTTGCCTCAAACATCCTCTTTACCTGATGAAATCTTCCCTCCTGTATAGTAAGAAGAATTCGGGATTCTTCCGCAGCTTCCAGAATTTCAAGCTGGGCAGGCAAAGTATCTTTCTCATCCCCGATGTCCACCCCCTGTAAAAATGCCGCCTGATCTTCATCCGTCACCCTTCCCTGTACAAGGGCGTAATACGTCTTATTCACATGTTTTTTCGGTGAAAGGAGCCTGTGAGCAAGTGCTCCGTCATTCGTTAAAAGCAGCAGCCCCTCCGTATCCTTATCCAATCTTCCCACCGGGAACAAATCTTTCCTCAGCTCCTCAGGCAGCAGGGAAAGAACTGTCTGTTCCTTTTTATCCTCTGTTGCTGAAACATAGCCTGACGGTTTATGCAATAAAAGATACCGGTACTTTTGATACCGGATCTCTTTTCCCATTACTTCAATTTTGTCTTTTTCTCCATCCACTTTCTGATCCGGCTTTTTCACCGGTTCTCCGTTTATTGCAATCTGCCCTTTTCGTATCATCTGTTTTACCTGGGAACGGGTTCCGACTCCTGCGTCCGCCAGATACTTATCCAACCGAAGTAATTCTCCCATATATTCTCCTCATTATTTTCATTACTGCCATCTCCAACCTGCATAGTACTTGTTTTTCAGTGTGCTCCCGGTAAGTTTGGCCCATCCCAGCGTATAGTCATCTACACACACAAGCTGCCATCCCGCTTTCTTTTGTATCTTCGAAAGCAGGTCTGATACCTCCAGTGTTTCTCCTTTCAGATAACGGATCACTCTTTCATCCTCTCTTTCAAAAGAAATCGTTGAAATATATCCCTCTTTATCCAGAGCCATCGCAAAAGCCTGAGACGGTTCAAATCTCTTCTTTTTACAGGTTCCCACAAAAAGACCTGTCCTGAGATAGCGAAGATCCGATGGCATAGAATCCAACACTCCGAGAGCATACAGCCTGTCATCTTTCATACAAAATACTGTATTCTCATTAAAAATACCTGTACAGTCTTTTAAAAATTCCTGCGCTTCATCGGGAAGCCTTCTTCCTTTTTGACGGATTCTTTTCGTTTTTTCACCGGTATCTTCTTTTTCAAGTAGTGCCAGAAAGTGTCCTTCTCCTTCCATACGCTGAGGGAAAATACGAACACATTCCGTAAGCCCCTGTCTTCCCTGCGCAAATCCATGATAAGGCTTACATGGGATCAGATGCATCTGTGGTCTATTCTCCAGCAGCCAGCGAATCGTTCCCTCATTTTCCAGTTCACTGAACGTACAGGTAGAGTACAGTAGCTTTCCTCCAGGCCTGAGCATATCCGCTGCCTGCAGAATCAATTCTTTCTGTATGTTACTATAGTATTCCGGTCCCTGCTCTTCCCAGTAAGAAATCATTTTAGGGTCTTTTCGGAACATTCCTTCACCGGAACAGGGAGCATCTACCAGAACTTTATCAAAAAAACCGGCAAACTTTTCCTTTAAACGTGACGGATTTTCACTGGTCACATAGATATTGGGAATCCCCATCAATTCCAGATTTTTAAGGAGCGCTTTCGCTCTGCTGTTACTCAGATCATTTGCCAAAAGAAGCCCTTTCCCTTTCAGACGACTCCCAAGTTCCGTAGCTTTTCCTCCCGGAGCCGCACAAAGGTCCAGAACATAATCTCCCGGCTGCACATCCAGCCGGTTTGCAGGAGTCATGGCACTTGGCTCCTGCAGATAATACAGACCGGCATAATAATAGGGATCCTTCGAAACATTTTCCCCCTGATACGTAAAACCATTTTCAATCCATTCTACCGGACTTAAAGAAAACGGCACCTTCTCCTTAAAATCCTCCGGTGATATCTTTCCTGTATTAACACGCAATCCACTGTGGGGAGTATGATCATAACTTTTCATAAACGCTTCAAACTCATCCCCCAGAAGCGATTTCATCTCATTTTCAAACAAACTTGGTAAATTCATGTACTATTTCCTTTGTATGTTAATTTCTACAGGCTGAAATCATTGGTAATGGCCTGCGCTCTGTAACCTTCTGCGATAATATCCAGCTGCTGATGAAATTTTTTCAACTGCTGCAGATCATTAGACTCATATATCCTATAAAACTCATTCTGTATTTTTTCAACTTCTCTTTTATTTGATTTTAAATACAGATTTTCAATATTTGTCAGGATATCCATCACAAGTGTACGCTGGATCAACGAAGAATTCTGCGCATTCATAATCTCATTTCTCACAGAGGACATCTCATTATCCAGAGCAATGATGGCATCCGCAGCTTTGGACAACCGTTCCTTCACATGAGGCGGAATATTCGTCTTATACTTATATTGAAGAGAATGTTCAATCGTTGCCCAAAAATTCATAGCCATAGTACGAATCTGTATCTCAGCCTGTAACTTTTTCGGACCATTTAATGTCTCAACCTGATAATAAATCACAAGATGATAACTTCGATAACCACTTTCTTTCATATGTGTAATATAATCTTTCTCGCATTTAATTTCCATGTCACTTCTGTGTGCGATTAGATCTGCTACTCTTTCGATATCTTCCACAAACTGGCAGATAATACGGATACCCGCTATGTCTTCTACCTGTTCCTCGATTTCTTCATAAGAGATACCCTTCTTTTTCATCTTTTCCAGAATACTGGTGACACTCTTTACACGTCCGGTCACCTGTTCAATAGGAGAATAAAGCCCCCGATCTTTATGCTCCTTCATCAGATGGTTAAACTTTTCCACCAGTTCATTTACCGCCAATTCATATGGACTTAAAATTTCACGCCATAATTGTATTTCCATGCTTACCTCTCCTTATTCAGTCATCAAAATCTAGTCTCATTTGTATATAAACTTATTATATGAATTTGGGGCAAATGCTTTTGCCCCATAATGCTTACGGATTTCTTTGCATTTCACGCTCTCGAAATCTTAACATCATTATATCATATTTTACTCAATAGTGGTACTCTTGTATATTCTTCTTTAGCATCAGCAGGATGGGGTATGGATTAATACTCATTTCATTCTGATGACTGGTATGGATATAGATACCAAAATGCAGATGTACCGGGAATTTTCCCTTCGTCCCTTCCGGTCCGTAGCCGGTATTTCCCATAAATCCCAGGAGTTCCCCTGCTTTTACCTGATCTCCCTCCTGAAATTCTTTACTGTATCCGGACAGATGTGCATAATAGAAATATCCGCCGTGTGGACTTCGTATACCAATCCGATAGCCGCCCAGCGTCAGCCACCCCACATTCTCTACAACACCATCCGTCACACTCACAACCGGATAATATCCTTCAACATTTTCCTTTCCAAAAATGTCGATGCCTTCATGGCTTCTTTTTCCTCCATAGTCACGGGCTTCACCATAACCATTTTCAAAAAAGCTCTGTTCTTTCTGCCCCTGATCACAGTTCGCCGGAACCGGATAAAAATCCAGGTCTGAAAATATTTTTTCATAGGCAGAAGCCAGTCTCCCAAAAGAATCTGTTTTCTTTTCCAGCAAAAGATTTCTCACATGAATGACCTGTTTTCCGTCAAGAGCATCAACTTCCGAAAAATCAAACCGCTTTATCACCATTACTGCAGCAAGACATTCATGAAAGGGAATCGAAATTTCATCCGCACATTGTAATACTCGTTTCACATTTTCCTGTGAAATCTTCATATTCCGAAACTCATCCGACTCCTCACTGTACTCAGAAAGTCCTACAATCTCAGAATAAGTGATCAGGGCAGAACAAATCTTTGTCACAAAAAAAGGCAGAAGAAAAAGCAGCAGCAGATAAAGACAGCACCAATATATCCGTCGTTTCCTTGTCATCTGTCTGAAATGATACACAGCATCATCCCCCATCCTATAAAATATATGAGGGAAAATCCATAACTATACCTACTTTTTGAATCGTGGGAGACATACAAGAAATCGGGCAATTCTTCTGATACAGATTTGCCCGATTTCTCTCATAATGCAAAATATGCGATTTCTCAGTGTATGTTTTCCAGTACTTTCACAAGATAATCCCACATTCTTGCTGTGGAAGATATGGAAAGTTTTTCTTCGGTGGTATGAATATCTTTCATAGTCGGACCATAAGATACACAGTCAAGCCCCGGTATCTTATCATAGAAAAGACCACATTCAAGACCGGCATGAATGGCTTTTACGCATGGCTCTTCTCCAAAAAGTTCTTTGTAACTGTCTACCATGATTTCTCTCAGTTTAGAATCTTTCTTATATTCCCATGCCGGATAATCACCTTCTACCGTATATTCTCCGCCCAGAAATTCTGTAAGATATTGAATCTTTTCGGATACATATAATTTTGCACTTCCCACGGAACTTCTGACACCGCAGGAGGCTGCCATTTCTTTCTCATTCAGTTTCAGAATACCGATGTTGTTGGATGTCTCAACCAAACCTTCGATCTCACCACTCATTTTTTCGATTCCATAAGGTACATTCATAAGGAAAAAGACAACCTTTTCTTTACTGATCATAGTCAGTGCCGGAATCGTATTCTTTCCCTGGGATACAGAAGTTACTTTGATTCCTGTATCTGTACCGCTATACTCTTTTCTGAGATCTGCCTGATATGTTTTTATATAGTCTTCCAGAACACTTTTATCTTCCGGATCTATTACAAGAAGAGTACGGCTTTTTCTCGTGATTGCATTGTCCTTTGTCCCGCCTTCCAGTTCAGCAATGGTAAAAGCTGCTTTCTGTCCAAGTTCATACAGAAAACGTCCCATCAATTTATTCGCATTTGCACGATTTTTATCAATCTCTGCTCCGGAATGTCCACCTGTCAGGCCATCGATCACAACCTCAACAACTTCACCTTCTGTATCCTGATATTCTACTGGAATACGACTGATTCCGGATAAACCACCTGCACAGCTGATCCACAGATATCCTTCTTCTTCAGAATCCATATTGATCAGATAACTGCCTTTCAGTACCGATGTATCCAGAGCTTTTGCACCCAGAAGACCGATTTCTTCATCTGTGGTTATAACACATTCCAGTGAAGGGTGCTTGAGTGAATCGTCATCAAGTACTGCCATCATATAAGCAACTGCGATTCCGTCATCCCCGCCGAGAGTGGTGCCATCTGCTGTAAGATAATCACCTTCTACCATCAGTTTCAATCCATCTTTTTCAAAATCATGGTCTGATTCCGGCGTTTTTTCAGCTACCATATCACAATGTCCCTGAAGAATCGTGACCGGTGCCTCTTCATATCCCTCTGACGCATCTTTATAGATTACAACATTATTTGATTCATCCTGATAATACTTAAGGTTACGCTCTTTTGCAAAGTTTACAAGATAGTCACTGATCTGTCTGGTATTGCCGGAACCATGGGGAATGCTGCACAGTTCCTCAAAATAATTAAAAACTTTTTCAGGTTTTACTCCTGTTAATACTGCCATATTTGTCTACCTCCAATCATGTTTCTTATTTTGACATAACTAGAATAAAAAATCAAGGCATATAATAAGTATCATCGAAAGCGATCCGGAGGAATTTTCCATGAAACGCCTGATTTTTTTTGCTGCTGTTTTGTCAACCCTTATTTTTCTTCTCGGTTTTCCCAAACAGGCTTTTATGGCTTCTGCAGAAGGACTAGAACTGTGGTTTTATACTGTACTTCCTTCCCTGCTTCCATTTTTGATTCTTTCCGATTTTTTGATACATACCGGAAAAATACCGGAACTTCTCCGATTCTTTGCACCATTTTTCCAAAAATGTTTTGGTCTTTCTGTATATGGTTCTTATGCATTCATACTTGGATTATTTTGTGGATATCCAATGGGTGCAAAGCTTACCGGAGATCTGCTTCGGGAAAAGAAAATAGATATTACAGAAGCCCGATACCTGTTAACATTTTCAAACAATGCCAGCCCAATATTTATATCTTCCTATATTTTGCTAAACAGTCTGAAAATACAAAATACCAGTATGATTACTTTTGTCATACTATATTCGTCCACTGCAATTACCTCTTTTATTTTTCGTATCTGGTACAGAAGATTTTCTGTCCATACAACATACATGAAAACTCCGGAAGTTACATTAAAATCATCTCTGGGAAGATTAATCGATGTGTCTATTATGAACAGTTTCGAGACTATTACTCGTCTGGGCGGTTATATTATACTTTTTTCCATAGGAGCTGCCATGGTTATACAGATTACAGGAGAACATTCCTTTCTTGCTATGATTCTTCCAGCTTTCGTGGAAATCACTACCGGAATTCATCAGATTGCCGATTCCTCTCTTACATTCCCTTTAAAATATATGCTGATACTTACGTTTACATCTTTCGGTGGAATATCGACCATAGCACAGACAAAGGGAATGCTTTCCGGCACTCCCTTATCAATATCTGTCTATATCATTGGAAAGACAGTCAATGCTGTCTGTACTTTTTTTCTGGTTTTATTATTCTTCATCCTCAAAATCATCTAAAGAAGAATCTACACTGAAGCTCTCTGTCTCTGCAGTCTGTGGTGCTGAATTCTGTGGATTAAGCTCACTTCTGTTCTTAGCCACAATATCATAACAGCTCTGTATAGAAGTGATATAATTTCTGTAATGTTCACCGGATTCATTGATGGCACTTGACAGGATCTGTTCCATGTTTGCAAGCATATCATCCGTATATGCAATAGCTCCCATACGAATATTGTTTGCATCGATGGTTGCCTCATCAAGAATCTGCTGCGCCTGTTTGTTGGCATTGGAAATCGTTTCATTTGCCTGTGCATAAGCCTGCTGCATAACTTCATGCTGGCTTACCATCTCTTTTGTCTTCGCCTGTGCTTCAGCGATCAGACTGTCTGCTTTTGCCTGTGCGTCTGCAAGGATCGCATCTTTATTGCTGATAATCTTCTGATATCTTTTGATCTCATCCGGTGTTTTCAGACGGAGTTCTCTCAGGAGTTCTTCCAGTTCTTCTTTATTTACAACGATCTTAGTCGTAGATAATGGCTGATACTTACAACTTTCTACAAACTCTTCAATTTCTTCAATAATCTGCTCAATTCTGCTGCTCATGATTACACTCTCCTTATCATTCTCTCGCATTACTGGCAAGCCAGCTTTTTATATACTTCTCTTCTTACAAACTCAGGTACAAACTTGGATATGTCACCGCCAAATGCTGCAACTTCTTTTACTGTGGTAGAACTCAGATACGCATATTCCAGGCTGGTGGTCAAAAACATAGTATCAATATCCGGTGCAAGCACCCTGTTGGTCTGAGCCATCTGAAGTTCATATTCAAAATCGGTAATTGCCCGAAGTCCTCGAATAATAACCTTTGCATTACATTTTCTGGCAAATTCTACAGATAACCCGCTAAAAGAAACAATTTCCACATTTTTCAAATCTGCGGTCGCTTCCTCTAATATCTTAACACGTTCTTCCACAGAAAACAACGGACTTTTTGCAGAATTGTGCAAAACGCCGACGATTACTCTGTCAAACAAATTAGCTCCTCTGGTAATGACATCCAGATGACCGTTGGTTACAGGGTCAAAAGATCCCGGATAAACTGCTGTTGTCATAATTCCCCTCCCTTTTTCAGAAACAGATGCTGATTTGTCTTGTAACGTTTTTCTTTTACAATCTGATATCCCATCGTTTCCACCTGCTCCCATGTGGTATCTAATGATGCCTCCACGATAATCAAAGTATCTTCGTCAATAAGCGAAGTTCCCTGAAGTGCTCTGAGCACATCCAATTCAAGTTTTTTTCTGTATGGCGGATCCATAAAAATACACTGGAAAGGTGCCTCCCCATCCAGTTTTCGGATGGCTGAAACCGCATCCATGACCATAACCCGTGCCTGTCCGTCTAATCGGGTAAACTTCAGATTATCCCGAATACACTCGGCAGCTTTTCTTTGCTGCTCTACGAAGACACAACAATCAGCACCCCGGCTTAAAGCCTCGATGCCAATTGCCCCGCTGCCTGCAAACAAATCAAGAAATCTGCAGTCCGCCATATATGGCTGCAGCATATTAAACAAGGTCTCTTTAATCCTGTCTGTAGTCGGCCGGGTATCCATACCTTCAATTGTTTTTAAACGTAAACTTCTCGCTTTTCCTGCTATTACTCTCATAGTTACTCTATTATCTGAACTGTTCTCTCCATTCCAGGTCTCCACGATCCAGTCCAAGAATCAAAGACTCGGCTGTGGCAATGTTGGTAGCCACCGGAATATTATACTGATCGCAGCATCCGGCAATCTGATAAACATTTGGCTCTTTGGAATTCACCATGTTAGGATTATGAAATAAAATCACCATATCCATGGCATTTCTCTCTATCATCGCCATAAACTGCTTATCTCCTCCGACAGATCCTGCTAAAAACTTGTGCACATGCAGATTGGTTGCTTCCTCAATCCTGCGGCCGGTAGTACCTGTTGCATAAATCTCATGTTTTGCTAAAATCCCCTTATACGCAATACAAAAGTCTTCAATCAGACTTTTTTTACTGTTATGCGCAATAATCCCAATGTTCATGCTAAAACCGCCTTCTCCTGACATTTTGTTTTATTATAGCAAATCTACAAATCTTCTGCAATCTTTTTTGTTAGTTTATACCAAAATATTTCCAATAGATACAGAATCTTCTAGATTATTTAAAAAATATTATCACATACTATCACTGTAACAAAAAGTTACAAAACCAAACGACGCAAGGAGGAAATCAATTATGTCTAAGAGTTCTACTAACACATCAGCAGTACCCGAAGCAAAAAGCGCATTAAACCGCTTTAAATTCGAGATTGCCAATGAACTGGGAGTACCGCTTACAGACGGTTACAATGGTAACCTGACTTCCAAACAGAACGGATCAGTCGGCGGTTATATGGTGAAAAAAATGATCGAAGCACAGGAAAGACAGATGTCTTCCGGACAGGGCAGCCAGGGCGGCATGAGCCAGATGTAAACAATCACTTTATCATCAGATTTTTATCCTGCACAAGAAATAGCTGAATAAAAATCACAAAGAAACAGCGTATATGATAGCTTATAAACAGTTATAGTATACGCTGTTTTTCTTTTCAAAATTCTGTTTATTGTTATTTTTTGTTATCTGCTGTATATGCAAAAGGAGGAAGCCTGCGCTTCCTCCCCTATGTAGATGCATTTTACAGTTCAAAACTTCCGGTCACATCACCGTTGATCACATAATATGCAGCATTCTCTTCAGGTTTTACATAAATCTTAACGTCTGTCATATCTTTTACTTTATTGCCCAACTCTTTTGTCCAGATATCTTTTACTTTTTCTGTCAGATCTTTGTCAAGGATTTCTTTTCCTGCAGACTGGAAATAAATTTCCTGAGTTTTTGCCGGTGCTTTCTTTGCTTCCGGTTTTTTCACTTCAACTTTTTCAGCTGCCGGTTTTACTGCCTCAGTCTTCACTTCTGCCTTTGTATCAACTGTTGTCTTCTTAGTTGTCTTTGTAACGGTTCTTTTGGCTGCCATAATTAATTCCTCCTCAATTCATGCAGCAATTCAAAAAATCAGCTGCAATTCACAGTCAAATTTGTAGTACTTGTGTAGTTTACCCTATTTTTTGAATTTTTTCAAGTTATTCCACACTTTTCATGGATTCTACCATATCCAGCTTCTTTAATTTGAAATGCATGAACAAATTTACCAACAAAGAGAAGAGGATTGTCAGGCAAATACTGTAAAAATAACTCATAAATTTTATGTCCCGACCAAACATCATCAGATCGATCTCCGCAGTCAAGATGACAAATCTGTGCAAAACAATACCAAAACCAATTCCTACTATAATTCCAATTACCGTCAGAATAATATTTTCCCGAAATACATACATAGATACTTCCGACTCATAAAATCCCAACACCTTCAAAGTCGCAAGTTCTCTTCTTCGCTCACTGATATTGATATTATTCAGATTATATAAAACAACAAACGCCAGCAATCCTGCCGCAATTACGATGACATAAATTATGGTATCCATACTTCGGATCATATTGGCAATTTTTTCTTCCATCGTACTCAGCATGGTAACATTCAAAACGCCCTCTTGTCCGATATAGCGTTTGCTGAATTCCTCTTCAAACTCTTCGTCCTTTGATCGGTTTACCGTAAATATCTCCGAATACTCCGGTTCTTCTCCATAAATTTCAGCATATACTTCAGACGTCATATATACATAATGGAAATAATAATTTTCTGCAATATGTGTAACCTGTACAGTAACTCTTTTTGTTTCACCATCTTTCAGGTAAATGGTATCACCCACCTGTATATCTAAAAGTTTTGATAATTTTTCCGTGATTACAACTCCGCTGTCATCCAGTTCATATTCCTCCTGCGTCTTCCTGTCTTTCAGTTGGACAAACTTTTTAAATTGTTCTTTATCCGGAACTACTACCAAATAAGAACTTTTTTCCAGCCCGTCAAACTCTACATCTACCGACGATTCCATAGCTTCCATATATTCCTCAACATCTTTATCTTCTGAAATCGTCTGCAGAAGCTCCGTTCTTTCACTGTCTGTAATTTCTCCATCCAGCGTAAGAGAGGAAGAGTAAATCCTTACCTCACCGAACTGTTTCTGGGCAATTGCCATGATCGAGTCTTTCAGGCCAAAACCTACCATCAGAAGTCCCATACAGCCTCCGATACCAAAAACGGTCATAAAAAATCGCTTTTTATAACGAAACAGATTACGGGCTGCTGCCTTTTTTGAAAAACTCAGGTAATTCCATAAAAGTGAAAAATGTTCAAGAAAAATTCTTTTTCCACTTTTCGGTGCCTCCGGTCTCATAAGATTGGCTGGTACTTCCCGAAGCTCATGAAAGCAGGATAGCCCTGCAGCAAAAACAGTAATTCCGATTGCCAGCAGTGAAGATGACAGAGAATAACCTATATAAACAGGTGCCTGTACCACAGGCAGATTATTATACAAAATCTTATAAGCCTGAATGATAACAACCGGCAGCGTCTTTTGTCCTGCAAAGATACCGATGATACTTCCTATCGAACTTGCCAAAAGGGCATAGGCCAGATATTTTCCTGCGATTGCTCCTTTCCCGTATCCCAGAGCTTTCAGCATACCAATCTGTGTTCTGTTTTCTTCCACCATTCGGGTCATGGTAGTAAGACAAATTAAAGCTGCCACCAGGAAGAATATTGCAGGAAATACATTGCCGATTGCTTCGATTCTTTCGGAATCCTGTTCATATTCCACATAAGTCTGGAGAGAATTTCTTCCCAGAATATACCATGTTGGCACTTCCAGCTCTTCCAGCTCTTTCTGCGCATCTGCAATCTTCTCTTCCCCGTCCTTGATTTCTTCTTCTGCTTTTTTAGATTCTTCTTCAAATTCCTCTTCCGCATCCTGAAGCTCTGTTTCTTTTTCGCTGAGCGTTACTTTTGCTTCTTCCAGAGCTATTTCTCCTTCACGGATCGTCTCAGAAGCCTTCTCCAACTCTTTTTCGCCTTCTGCTATCTGATTTTCCTTTGAATTTAACAACTGCTCCGCCTGAAATAGCTGCTGCCTTCCATCATTTAGCTGAGACTGTCCGGAAGCGACTTGAGCTTTTGCCTGTTCTATCTGACTTTTACCGGCAGCAATCTGCGCTTTTGATTGTTCCAATTCCCACTTAGCTGCATTCAATTCCTGTTCTTTTTGCGCAATCTCTTCTCTGCCTTGCTGCACCTGAAGAATTCCATTTTCATACTCCTGGATTCCTTTCTCCGCTGCTGCAATTGCTGTTTCCAGTTGATTTTTTTGTTCCAGAAGAGTTTCTATAGATGCAATCTGTATGCTCAATTCCTGAATCTGAACCTTTAGTGCTTCCCTCTGTGCCTGTAAGTCACCTTCATCAGGATTTTCACTTTCATCTGTATCCGTATTTTCTCCCGAGTCTTCAATTGCCTTTTCCAGAAGTTCCAGCTGCTGTTCCAACTCAGCCAGAGTGTTTTTCAATACCGGCAGTTGTGCTTCCAGTTCATCAACACTTGGTGACATCTGATTGATCATTTCAAGCTGTGCTTGTAAAACAGGCAGCATTTCTTTTGCTGCTTCCACTTCTTCCTGCTTTTCAGACAGAACAGCCTCTGCCTCATCAAGCTGTGTTTTTGCTTGATTTAGCTGTATTTCTCCTGCCTCCAGCTGTTTCATTCCTTCAGAAAACTGTGCTTCCCCCTCAGAAAGTTCTTTTTCCTTTTCTTGCAATTGTAATATTACAGCCTGCAGTTCCTCTGTATTTTTATTTAATGTCTCTTTCTGACTGCGTAACTCCTGCCAGGCGGCAGCAACCTGTGTCTTTCCATCCTCCAGATTTTTCCTTTCTGTCTGTATCTCGGCTTTCCCCGATTCCAGTTCATCTTCTTTTTCTGCTAACTCTTCTTTTCCCTCCTGAAGTTGCTTTCTTCCATCAGTCAGTTCCTTTTCAGCATCAGAAAGTTTCTTTCTTGCATCTGCGATCTCTGCTTTTGCCTCGTCAATATCCTCCTGTCCATCAGCCTTTACGGAAGCGTAGCGAATCTCACACCGCTGATCTGCTATTTCTTCAATACGATCTTTAACTGTATCAATCTTGTCTTCATAAATATCCTCATAACAGATTTCCTCTTCTGCTCCGGCAACTGTCATATAGATTTCTGTATAAACACTCATGGAAAAACTCTCCGGAAGCAGAACTCCAAATCCACTGACAGATCCATTACCGATTGTGCTGGTTCCACGGTCGATACTCATATAAAACGGGCTGGTACCGCTGCCGACAATTGTAAATTCTGTCTCTGAAACAATATCATCAATGTCCTGATCCTCATCTCCAGAAAATACTGTAATCGTATCTCCTACAGAAAGTTGATTCGTATCCATGAACTTCTGATCCATAAATATTTCATCCGTCTTTTCTGGAAGTCTTCCCTCATTAACCGTCACCTGGTTCATTTCTTCAGTAAGAGACATCAGATGAAGAACCGGCTGTGAACCTTCCAGTCTGCATAAAACATCTCCACTGTAAGAAGCTTCTGCTGCCTCAACACCTTCTATTTGTTTTAATGCTTCCACATCGTCATCCGTAAGTCCTAATGTACTGAGTACACGGATATCCATGAGATTTGCTTCATCAAAATAAGTATCTGCTGAAAGCCTCATGTCCGGACTGGCTGCTCGTACTCCGGAGAAAAAGGCAACTCCCAATGTTACGATAACCAATATGGAAAGGAAACGATTGCGGCTATTTTTGATCTCCCTTAAAAATTCCTTTACAAGCATATGTTTTCTGTTCATACCATCACCATTCAATCGTCTCTACTGATACTGGATTGTCATTTACTGTCTCTGATTTCACCCGTCCACTGTTAATCTGAATCACCCGATCGGCCATAGGAGTAATCGCCGTATTATGTGTAATAACAACAACGGTCATTCCCCGTTCCCGGCAGGTATCCTGCAATAGTTTTAAAATTGCCTTACCGGTACGATAATCCAGCGCACCGGTAGGTTCATCACATAACAGCAACTTGGGATTTTTGGCCAGTGCTCTTGCAATTGCCACTCTCTGCTGCTCACCGCCGGAAAGCTGAGCCGGAAAATTCTGCATTCTTTCTTTCAGACCTACTTCTTCCAGAACTTTGGCCGCATCCAGAGGATTCTTGCAGATTTGTGCCGCCAACTCTACATTTTCAAGAGCTGTCAGGTTCTGTACCAGATTATAGAACTGAAATACAAAACCAATATCATTTCTTCGGTAAGTCGTCAGCTTTCTGTTTTTATATCCGCTGATATCTTCTCCATCAACAACCACTTTTCCACCATCACAGGTATCCATTCCCCCCAGAATATTCAGAACTGTAGTTTTGCCTGCTCCACTGGGACCCACCACAACAGCAAATTCACCTTTCTCTATACTGAAAGTGATCCCATCTGCAGCATGAATCTCCACTTCTCCCATATGATATATTTTTGTAACATTCTGCATTGTAACTATAGCGCTCATATCTGGTCCTTTCTCTATTCTGTTCTATAAACCGATGTCATCCAGCTGTCTGCTGGTGTACAGTTCCAGTCTTTTTTTTAATTCCTGATTCTGAGGCAGTTCCAGTTCAAAATCCAGTTCCAGAATTTCTCCTGCTGCCTCACTGGCTTTTTTCATTACATCCGCATCCCGGAAAATATCCGCTATGGAAAATTCCAGAATTCCGCTTTGCTTAACTCCGAAAAGATCGCCCGGTCCCCGAAGTTTTAAATCTTCTCCCGCAATGTAAAATCCATCATTGGATTCTTTCAGTATCTGAAGCCTGCGGGAATTTTCCGCCTTATCCTGTCCATGAATAAAAATGCAATAGGACTGACTGCTTCCACGGCCTACTCTTCCTCTGAGCTGATGTAATTGGGCCAGACCAAACCTTTCCGCATTTTCTACCATCATTACCGTAGCATTCGGGACATTGACTCCCACTTCCACCACCGTAGTAGAAACCAGAACCTGAATCTGATTTGCAGAAAATGCCTCCATAATACTGTTCTTTTCTTTTGGTTTCATCTGTCCATGAAGAATTCCCACGTTAATCTCATTTGGGAGAATTTTTCTCAATTTTTCGGAATAATCCAGCACATTTTCTGCATCCAGCCCCTCACTCTCTTCCACCATCGGACAAATCACGTATACCTGATGTCCTTCTTTCACTTGATTTTCAATAAAACGGTACGCTTTAGGACGATACGTGGTATCAACCACACAATTTTTAATCGGAAGCCTCTGTGCCGGAAGTTCATCAATCACCGAGATATCCAGATCTCCATACAAAATAATCCCCAACGTCCTGGGTATCGGTGTTGCACTCATGACCAGAACATTTGGCTTCTCGCCTTTGGTAGAAAATGTCTCTCTTTGCCGGACACCAAACCGATGCTGCTCATCAGTGATCACAAGTGCAAGGTTTTTATAAGTAACTTTTTCCTGGATCAATGCATGGGTACCGACGATCATAAGCGTCTCACCGGAAGCAATTTTTTCATATATAATTCTTTTTTCTTTTGCCGTATTGGATCCTGTCAGAAGTACCGGTTGATAAATCCCCAGTAATCCATTGTTTTTCAGAAGATTCGTGAGCGATTCATAATGCTGTCTCGCAAGAACTTCGGTAGGTACCATGATCGCACTCTGATAACTGTTTTCCGCAGCCATAATCATTGCGAGAAACGCTATGATTGTTTTTCCGCTCCCTACATCCCCCTGGACCAGTCGTGCCATCAGTGCCTCTCCACGCAAGTCCCGCTCAATTTCATACCATACATTTTTCTGAGCATTGGTAAGCTGATAAGGAAGCGTTTCTATCACCTCTTCTGTTTTCCAGACTTCTTTCATGCGATAATGATTTGTTTCCGTAATATTTTTTTCTTTCATTTTCTGCAGTGCAAGAATAAAGAAAAGAAATTCATCAAAAGCGAGACGTTTTCTTGCTGTTATAAACTTTTCCTGATCTTCCGGAAAATGAATCTGGCGAATAGCAAAATTATACTCTGCCAGCCCTTCCCTCACTCTCAGATCTTCCGGCAGATAGTCCCGGGACAAATCCAGATTTTCCAGTACTTCCCGTACCATCTTTGTAACCATCTGATTTGTCAGACCAGCCGTCAGGCTATAGATTGGCTGCATACTATGCAGCTTTTGTTCATATACTGCAGGCGTATACATCTCCGGATGTTCCATGACTCTCTGATGATTCTTAATCGTCATTTTCCCCCGAAAAACCATCGTCATCCCACGTTTTAATGTACTTCGAAGAAATGGCATATTATACCAGGTCAGTTTACATTTACCCGTCAAATCCGAGATTGTCGTAGCGACAATCGTAAGATTTCGTACCTTTTTTACCTCGACACTTCCTGTTATCGTTCCCACCACAGCTGCTTTTTCCTGATCTTTTATCTCTCCCACCGCCTGTGGTTCTCTGAAAATATCATAATCTCTGGGATAATAGCGAAGCAGATCACCTACCGTAAAAATACCAACTTTATGAAAAAGTGTCTCTGTTTTCTCCCCTACCCCTTTCAGTTTCCGTATGGATTCTGATTCATTCATGTTTCTCTCCTCACGCCACAAAATTTTTCATCCGGAACCAAGTGTCCAAATATGACAAAAAGGATGCCAAAAAGCCGAGCAAACCACAGCTTAACAGCACCCTCCTCATTCTTCTTATCAGCTATACAGCTATCCTTTCCTATCCTCACCGTTTTAGAAACGGAAGTCTATCTGACTGAAATATTATTCCACTGAGATAATACAATAGTAAATGGGCTGACCTCCAAAGTTTACTTCCACATCACAGAAATCATACATTTCTTCCAGTTCAGCACCAAGAGCTTCTGCCTCTTCCTCTGAGAAATCTTCTCCATAATAGATACTGATCAATTCTGTCTCATCATCAACCATAGCCGTAGCCGCATCTTTTGCTACTGCAGCCACTTCCTGTCCTACTGCCAGCATTCCATGATCACCAATACCCATAATATCACCCTGATGAATCTCTTTTTCATCGATATGAGTATCTCTTACCGCATAGGTAACCTGGGCTGTTTTTACTCTCTTGATTTCTTCCACCATAGTTGCTTCATTTTCTTCCACACTCTTCTCCGGAACAAAATTAATCACAGCTGTAATACCCTGCGGAACCGTCTTTGTCGGAATCACAATAATATTCTTATCTTCTGTCAGTGCTTTTGCCTGATTTGCTGCCAGAATAATATTTTTATTATTCGGGAAAATAAAGATATTTTCAGCATTGACCTTATCAATGGCATTGAGCATATCCTCCGTGCTCGGATTCATGGTCTGTCCGCCTTCAATCAGATAATCAACTCCCAGATCACGGAATATCTCACCAAAACCATCTCCGATGGATACGGAAATAAAACCTACTTCTTTCTTCGGCGCATTTGCCTTTTTGGCATCCTCTTCAGCCTGCTGTGCTGCAACTTTCTCTGCATCTTTAATCAATTTTTCCTGATGCTCTTCTCTCATATTGTCAATCTTGATTCTGGACAGGGAACCATAAGTCAGAGCCCTCTGAATCGCAAGCCCCGGATCATTGGTATGTACATGAATCTTGACAACTTCATCATCCGCAACACATACAATGGAATCTCCGAGAGAACTCAGATATTCTTTAAAGCTTCTCTCATCACTTTCTGAAAACTCTTGATTCAATACAATAATAAATTCTGTACAGTAACCGAACTTAATATCCGCTTCTGCCTGAGGTGAAATCTTAACAACCTTTGCTGACTCCCCGGCTTCAAATTCCAGATTGATTTCCTTGCCCATAAACGCATCATATGCGCCTTCCAGGACCACCATAAGACCCTGTCCGCCGGAATCCACAACACCGGCTTCTTTCAATACAGGAAGCATATCCGGTGTTCTGGCAAGAACATCCTTTCCTTCCGCCAGTATATCTTCAAAAAATATCTGGAGGTCTTCTGCATCGTCTGCAAGTTCCAGTGCTTTATCTGCCACACCTCTTGCGACAGTCAGAATCGTTCCTTCTTTTGGCTTCATGACTGCTTTATATGCAGTCTCAACACCTTTATCAAAAGCACGTGCCAAAGCAACGGCATCCAAAACATCATATTCCTTGATTGCTTTTGTAAATCCTCTCAAAAGCTGAGACAGAATAACACCGGAGTTACCTCTCGCTCCTCGAAGAGATCCTGAGGAAATGGCCTTCGCCAGCGATTCCAGCGTAATATCAGAAAGCGCATTGACTTCTTTCACTGCTGACATAATCGTAAGTGTCATATTCGTTCCTGTATCTCCGTCCGGAACCGGGAACACATTCAGCTCGTTGATCCACTCTTTCTTTACTTCCAGATTCTTAGCTCCTGCCAGAAACATCCTGGCAAGCAGTTTGGCATCTACTGTATTCATAGCTATCTAAAGCTCCTCCTTCATTAATCTATCACTCGGACACCTTCCACCATAATATTTATACTCTCTACTTCAATACCGGTGAAAGCCTCGACTTTATATTTGACATTGTCGATCAGATTGTCAGAAACTGCACGAATGCTGACACCATATGCTACAATGACATGAAAATCAAGAGAAATCTTGTTGTCATTCAGTGAAACGTTAATTCCATGTTTCAGGCTGTCCTTTCTTAAAAGCTTTACAAGCCCATCTTTCATATTAACAGCAGCCATGCCCACAATACCGAAACATTCAACAGCAACACTGCCTGCATAAGTGGCGATTACATCCGTATTGATCGTAACTTCTCCCAATCCTGTATTCATACGCCCTTTCATAGGTCTACCTCCAATCCTGTTATTCCCCTGCATATATACTGCTCATACCGCAACACTCCACCGAACATGATCGCTAATTCGCAATATACTGTATGTATTATAACCTGTTTTTGGAGAAAAAGAAATAATAATTTGAAAAATTTATAATTTTACTTGCAAAAAGATTCTCCATCTGTTAAAATAACTAGTGTTGCGAATCGAAATTTTTTTGTTAAGGAGGTGCTGTCATGGCAAAGTGCGCGATTTGTGAAAAAGGTGCTCATTTCGGAAACAATGTGAGCCATTCTCATAGAAGATCCAATAGAATGTGGAAATCAAATGTTAAATCCGTAAAGGTGAAAGTTAACGGCGGAGCAAAGAAAATGTACGTTTGTACTTCTTGCCTGAGATCCGGTAAAGTTGAAAGAGCATAATTTTGCATCCCTTAACGTTGATTTAAAAATAAGCGGCTGTCTCAAAAGAGACGGCCGCTTATTTTTATCCTTCTGTTGTACTTTGAACACCAATCTGATTATATACTGCCTGAGCATCCCAGATATGATACGGATCCGTGGAAGGACTTCCCTGGGCTCCTGCAGTTACCAGAATGTATTCTGTATCATTTACTTTAGCCAGACTAGCAAGGCACTGTCCCGCCTCACTGGTATACCCGGTCTTTCCCCCCTCAATTTCTCCTCCATTTACTGCATTGCTTTCCATTTTCTTAAACATAGTACTCAAAAAATGCAGTCCTTCCGGATTTCCCGCTGTCGGACTCGTAGTATACTCATGTGTACAGTAGATGGTTCGGAATGTTTCATTCTGAAGGGCATAACTAAGCAGTTTCGTCAGATCCCGTACCGTTGTATAATGCTCTGAATCATGGAGGCCGGTTGCCGTAACAAAATGTGTGCTTGTCATTTCCAGTTCCTGTGCTTTTTCATTCATCTTCTGAACAAAAGCCTCTTCCGATCCAAAAAGATGTTGTGCTAGTCCCACGCAACATTCTGCACCGGACGGAAGCATTACGCCATAAAGAATATCGATCGCTTTCACCTGATCTCCAGGTGCAAATCCTGCCAGAGATGCCCCTTCCACATAGAGTCGGTCATACGTAGCCTGATCAATTGTGATTGTATCATCCAGATTGGTAAGGTTTTCAAGGCCGATCACTGCTGTCATGATTTTTGTCATAGACGCAGGGTATATTCTCGTATCGGCTTCTTTCTCAGCAACAACTCCCATGTCAGACAAACGAACCAATATGGCAGATTTACTATCGATGGCACTTAAATCAACACTGGGGAGTGGTTCCGGTGTTGGTGTCGGCACAGCTGTAGGAGTCAGCTCTTCCTCTGCTTTCAGCAGTTCTTCCCTTTGACTTTCTTCTGCAACAGACGATCCAGCAGCAGAATCAGCTTTTTCTTTATTGCCAAACAGCAGCAGAATGCCCAGCCAGATTGCTCCAACCACCAACAGCCCTGTTACAAAAAGTATAATTCTTCTATTTCGCTGTCTGATCCGTCTGCGTTGCTTTTTTGTCATTTGTTTTTTGCTCATAACTCTTACGCCTCATATTTTCTGAATTCTTACATGATTTCCATAGAATAAGACGCTTCAAAAGTACCAAGACCTTCCACGCTCTGTCCCCACGCTCTCTCTTCCAGGGTTCCGTTAAAATTCACACCATCCGCTCTTCCATACCATGGTTCAAAGCAGATAAACGGTGCATCTTCTTTGGGTGACCAAAATGCGATCAGAGGAGCCTTTGTATGCATTTTTATGTATGGTTTTCCATTAGCTCCGGCAAGAAATGCCGTCTGGATCTGATAATTTTCGAAAATCAATGCGTCATAATCAAACATACCCTCTGTGATTCGATGCATGCCGTTTTCCAACTGAAAACTATGAAGATTCTCTCCGATTCTCTGGGTTTTCTGATCTACCATCAGATACTCCAGCATATCTTTATCCCCTTCAAATCCAAGATAGCAGTTTGTTCTATGTCCTTCCTTCGCAAGAGGGCACAGAATTGCAGGATGACCGCCAATAGAAAAATACATAGGATTTTCATCTTTATTATGTACTTTCCACATTACTTCAATGGAATTTTCTTCCAGTCGATATCCGATTTCCAGTCGAAAATGGAACGGATAGATCAGATAGGATTCCTCATCGTCCTCAATACTCATCCATATTTCCTGATCTGTAACAGAATCTGTGTGAAAAATCCTGTGTCTCGCAAATCCATGCTGCACCATTTCATAAGTTTTTTCATGATATCTGTATTTACCGTCACGCAGCGATCCCACCACCGGAAATAATACCGGTGATGTCCATCCCCAGTATGCAGGATCCGCATTCCAAAGATATTCTTCACCTGTATCTTTTTTCTGTAATGAAATCAATTCCGCACTTTTTTCTCTTATAACTGCTTTGATCTGTTGATTTTCCAAAATATATGTATTCATACATTCATACCCCTCTCTCTAATCATTCTAAAGGCTCCTGGTCGGTCAAATATTCTTCATATACCCAACCTTCCTGTTCTCCGTATTGTATCTTTATCCAACTTCTCTCCTGACCCAATTTTTCAACTTTCTGACCGGTAGTGAGAGTTCCCAGTATTTGTTCTTTATTCCCTGCACCAGTTCTTACATTGACCGGAGATATACAGTATACCCATTCCTTTTCCTCTTCCGTAGGTGTAGGTTCTGGCGTATTTGTCGGCTGCGGCGTTTCACTTGCTTTTGATCGATACTTTTGGTCCATCATTTTTGACTGTGTCCGCACTGTTCACCGATAAAATATCTTTTATCACATCCCATGTATTGCATCCCGAACAGCATGATACAAACAAAAGCATCACTACCAGAAAGATGATCGATTTTCTTATAAAGAACTTATTTTTCACATTTACCTCCTGTTTTCTTAATCAACTAGCTCTATAATAGAATACTACAAACGGCACAGAAAAGCCAGAGAAAAAAAGGATTCGGCATGATTCCCGAATCCCCTGCAGATATGTTAGTATATAAAAAGCGTATTCATAAATCCCAACACTCCAAAAAATACCAGCAGTAAAAAGCAAATCTGAATGCTTTTAATAAAGGTACCCTCCCCTTTACATCTGATCACCACACGCACACAGCCTGCTGCCAGAAGTCCCAGAAGAAACACGCAGAAAAAAATCAGAACCCGCAAATAAATATTCTCACTCATAACATTTCTCCTTTCCTGCAGTGTCTCTCGTTTCTTTCTATATAATAGATGATGATACCGACGAATTTGTTGCATATTTTTTTAAGTTTTTCTTATTTTTTCTGTTTGCTGTCATCCTTTTCCTTTTCTTTCTCAAGTATACCGTCCAAATCTTAAAAACTTTTCAAAAAGTTGTGTCAAAGTTGCAATTTTTATATAACTGATTTAAAATAGCGTAAGAATATAAGAACCATATACATTACATGCTGCGCACAATTTTTGCAGATAAATCATTATTTTTTTGATATATTAGGAGAAATATTCATGATAACATCAGGAGAAATGAACGATTTCAGTCAGGGAAGTGTAAAACGAAATATTCTGCGGCTGGCAGGTCCTATGACACTGGCTCAGCTCATCAATCTTTTATACAATATTATTGACAGGATGTATATCGGACATCTTCCGGAAAATGCAACTCTGGCTCTCACAGGTCTGGGGCTTACTTTTCCGATCCTCATGCTGGTTACTGCCTTTTCCAATTTGTTTGGTATGGGAGGTGCTCCACTATTTTCCATTGCAAGAGGACGCCAGGAAGATGATCACGCTTCTGATATTATGGGAACCACATTTACCATGCTTCTGATATCCGGCATTGTCCTCACAGTTATAGGATTGCTTATAAAAGAACCTTTGTTATATCTTTTCGGCGCCAGCGATCAGACTTTTCCTTACGCTGATCGATATCTTTCTATATATCTTCTTGGAAGTACTTTTGTAATGTTCAGTCTGGGAATGAATAATTTTATTAACGCACAGGGATTTGCAAAAAAAGGAATGTTGACAGTACTGATTGGAGCCGTACTAAATATATTACTGGATCCTATATTTATTTTTGTACTGAAGATGGGAGTTCAGGGAGCTGCACTTGCAACCGTTATTTCCCAATTTGTTTCTGCACTCTGGGTATTGCGGTTTCTTACCGGAAATGAAGCAGTCATCCGGCTTAAAAAAGACAGTCTGAAAGTTCATTTTCCTTTGCTGAAAGAAATTGTCGCACTGGGTACTTCCGGTTTCGTAATGTCTTTCACAAACAGCGCTGTACAGATTGTCTGTAATGCCACTCTCCAGAACTTTGGCGGAGATATCTATGTAGGTGTTATGACTGTAATCAATTCTATCCGAGAAGTAGTATCTATGCCTGTAAACGGTATTAGCAGCGCATCACAGCCTGTACTGGGATATAATTATGGTGCAAAAGAGTATAAAAGAGTAAAAGAAGGAATAAAATTCATGTCCGCCACCTGTATCATATACACTACATTGATCTGGATCCTTCTTCTTTTGTTTCCAAGACCATTTATTCATATATTCAACAGTAATTCAAAACTTTTGACACTGGGCGTACCTGCCATGACAATTTACTTCTTCGGATTCTTCATGATGTCCCTGCAGTTTTCCGGACAATCTACTTTTGTATCACTGGGACGATCTAAAAACGCAGTCTTCTTTTCCCTTTTCCGGAAAGTGATTATCGTCATACCACTGACTCTCATACTACCGCATATTGCAGGACTTGGTGTCAATGGGGTATTCCTGGCCGAACCCATATCAAATTTTATCGGGGGAACAGCCTGCTTCATAACTATGATGCGGACTGTGTGGCCTATGCTTTCTGATCGTGAATAGTCGAAAAAGGTGAGGCTGATAACAGTATATCCCGTGTATGAATGGCAGGTCGCTTCCCTTCAGCTAACTGTTAACTCCGACTAAAACGCTCCGGAGAGCCGTCGCGCTTAAGTCTGCGTAAACAGTGGATCTTCAGGCGCGCTTTCCCAATGCCATTCATACACGGGATATACTGTTATCAGCCAATTTACTTTATTGGCTATACGAATCAGAAGAGGGCATAACCAATGATATACACATTGTTAGTTACGATTAGTTTTCTCAATAATCGTTTTGATTATTTCCTCTGCTTTTTCTATTTCTTCAAATCCTGTTATTCTCCACTCCCAGTTGGGGCTTCCTGTGGTTCCGGGGCGATTGATTCTTGCTTCATCTCCCAGATCGAGGATATCCTGAACCGTGACTACGGAAAGCTGTGCAATACTCTGGAATACTGCATGGATGAAACGGTGACCCAGTTTTTCTTCCGTACATTTTTTCTCCTTCAGAAGATCATCCACTTCTTTTTCTGTTTCTTCCGATTTTGTCAGGTACCAGCCTTTAATAGTCTGGTTGTCATGTGTACCGGTATAAAGGATCAGATTTTCTCTGTCCGGGAAATCATTATTTTTCTCATCAGGATCCAGCGAAAATTGGTATACTTTCATGCCTTTGAAGCCAAAATGATCTCTAAGTACGCCAACTTCAGGGCGAAGGTCTCCCAAATCCTCGATTACAATCTCGATATCCGGATACAGTGCCAGAAGGTGGTCAAATACATCATAGCCTGGTGCTTCAATCCATTCTCCTTCAATAGCGGTCGGACAGCTAGCCGGAATTTTCCAATATGTATCAAACGCACGGAAGTGATCAATACGGACAATATCAAACAAAGTCTGATTGTAACCGATTCTTTCCATCCAAAACTTGTAATCTGTTTCTTTCAAATACTCCCAATCATAGATTGGATTACCCCATCTCTGTCCTGTAGGACTGAAATAATCCGGTGGAACACCTGCAATATAAGTAGGTCGGAAATTCTCATCCAAAAGGAAACATTTGCTGTTTGCCCATACGTCAAGGGAATCAATTCCCACATAGAACGGAACATCTCCCATCACTTTTATTCCCAGAGAATTTACATATCCTTTCAATTCCATCCACTGACAATAAAACGTATACTGAAGGAACATCTGAAACAGGATTTCTTCCTCTTCTTCAGCAGTAAATTCCCGGCTTTTATTGGTCATCCAAAGCTTATCTTCTTCTTTCCAGTCCAGCCAGCATTTTCTGTCATTTTTCCACTTCAACATGTAGAATACACCATATTGATATACCCATTCCTGAGTGGCAAATTCTTTGTAACTCTCATCCGGATCAAATTTTTTGAATGCCTTTCTGAGATATTCATCCTTATAACTTCTTACTGCCTCATAATCAATATGATCGCTGTCTTTGTTAAATTCTTTCGGTACCTCATCCAACAATCCGTCTTCTGCCAGTTTTTCCAGGCTGATATAAATCGGGTCTCCGGCATAAGAAGAATATGGCTGATATGGTGAGTTTCCATATCCAAGCGGATTTAAAGGAAGAATCTGCCATACACTAAATCCCATACGGCGGATATGATCCGCAAAAGCATATGCCTCTTTTCCAAAATCTCCCACTCCGTAACTGGAAGGCAGCGATGCCACCGGCATCAATATACCTGCCTGTCTTTTCTTATTCATAAAGCCTCCTTTCTGAAATCACTTGTCCTTATCAGGACAAGTTTTCTGCCTGTTATCCATCCAGGCGTATATTTTTAAGCGCATCAGCAAAAGCGTTGTTTACTGGTTCTTTTGCTTCTCTCTGCTGCTTTCTCATATAAGCGGCAACATCCTTTTTCGATACTCCGCCGCCTTCTTTTTTCCGTCTTTCCTGAAATTTGGAAAGACGTTCTTTATGTCCACAGGAACATACAAACATACTGTCGTCCCCTTTTCCAATCATTTCCATCTTTTTATAGCAGACCGGACAACGGGCATTGGTCACTCTTGACACAGTCTCTCTATAGCCACACTCCCGATCCTGACAAACCAGAAGCTTCGCATTTTTCCCGTTAACTGCAAGAAGTCTTTTTCCGCAGTTCGGGCATTTTTTATTTGTCAGATTATCATGGCGAAATATTCCCTGTTCTGTTTTGATTTCTCCCAGAATCTCCGTAGTATACTGGCGGATATCCTCCATAAACTTTTTGTCACTGAGGCTGCCTTTGGCTATCCGGGACAACTTCATTTCCCAATCCGCCGTCAGTTCTGGTTTCTTCAGATCTTCAGGTACCAGTTCCAGAAGCTGTTTTCCCTTCGATGTAATAAAAATTTCCTTACCTTTTTTTTCCAGCAGGAAACTGTTAAACAATTTCTCAATAATATCTGCCCTGGTTGCCACTGTTCCCAATCCACCGGTTTCTCCAAGAGTTTTTGCCATTGCTTTATCGCCGGACTCCATATATTTTACAGGATTTTCCATAGCTGAAAGCAATGTTGCCTCCGTAAAACGAGATGGCGGTGTAGTCTTTCCTTCTTTCAAAACATATTGTACATCCGTAAGCTTTTCTCCCTGATTCCATTTTGGAAGGTTCTGACCTTTCAGTTCACTTCCTGTTTCTTCCGAAAATTCGCCTTCAGCATCAAGTTCATACACCTGCCGGAAACCATCCTGTAAAAGAACATTTCCTTTGGCAATCAAATGCTCCCCTGCGCATTCCGCTGTCAGTGTAGTCTCTTCATAGATACAAGGTGGATAAAGTACACTGAGAAATCTTCTCACCACCAGATCATATATTTTCCTTTCATCGGAACTCATATGTGTAAGATCTACAAATTGTTCCGTAGGGATAATTGCATGGTGATCCGACACTTTACTGTTGTCTACGAAAGACAATTTCTTTCGACTCCAGTTCTCCCCTCTTAACTGACCAGCCAGTTTTCGATAAGGACCGGTACCACAGGCATTCAGTCTCTCCGGAATCGTATCCACCACATCCGATGTAAGATACCTGGAATCCGTTCTTGGATAGGTAAGCACTTTATAATTTTCATATAAACGCTGCATAATATTTAAGGTTTCTTTTGCCGAATATCCAAATCTTTTGTTCGCATCTCTCTGAAGTTCCGTAAGGTCATAAAGCAATGGTGGAAATGCTTTTTTCTCTTTCTTTTCCACTTTCTGAATCGTCAGATTTCCTTTCTTCATCTGTTCAAGGATTGCCTCCATACGATTCCTCTGGAAAGACCGAAAACTGCCGGATTTTTCATCCTTCCAGGTAAAGGTTACTCCATTTACTCTGGCAGAAATCCCATAATACGTCTCCGGAACAAATTTTTTTATTTCTTCCTCCCTCATGGCAATCATTGCCAGCGTCGGTGTCTGCACTCTTCCGCAAGACAGCTGTGCATTATACTTACAAGTCAATGCCCTGGTCGCATTGATTCCAACCAGCCAGTCTGCCTCTGCACGTGATACTGCCGCATGGTACAGATTATCATACTCTCTGGCATCTTTCAGATGGGAAAATCCCTCTTGAATCGCTTTATCTGTCACCGAAGAAATCCAAAGTCTGCGGCATGGTTTGCGGTTACCTGCTTTTTTTAAAATCCACCTGGCAACCAGTTCTCCTTCTCTTCCGGCATCCGTAGCTATGACAATATCTTTTACGTCTTTCCTGTGAATCAGACTTTTTACCGTCTGATACTGCTTACCAGTCTGTCGAATCACCTCAATCTCCAGTTTTTCCGGCATGATCGGAAGATCTTCCATCTTCCATACTTTATATTTTCCATCGTAACCTTCCAGGTCTTTCAGTGTGACCAGATGCCCCATTCCCCAGGTTACTATATATTCATTGCCTTCCATAAATCCATTTGTCTTTTTGGAGCACTTAAGGACCCGGGCAATATCCCGTCCCACCGAAGGTTTTTCTGCTATAACCAATGTCTTCATTCTTTTTCTTCCTTCAAAACCAATGTGGCAACTGCCCTTTCATTATACTGGGAGGAAATGATTCCTCCTGTAGAAAGCCTGGAGTAAATTCCGGCAAACTCACCATTGTACACATATAATCCCGACATATTTGTATAAGAATGAAACTCCGGATGCGCATCACGGAAACAAATATTATCTGTCCGATACGGATGATAATACTCCTGATAAATATAATTTTTATTCCAGTGTCTGTGAATAATATCTTCCCAGTCATCATCACTGTAATCAATTCCTGCAAATACACCTCTGGATGCATAAGAGTCAAGAGGTTTTATGATCCAACGATCCTTATCGTCCAGAATCTCATCCATTCTGCAGAACCGATCATCCATCAGATTTGTATAAGGAATATGATCTGTCACAAACTTCTGTTCTTCTTCGGTAAGCAGTTTCATAGTAGCATTGTCTCTCAACATCTTAAACAGCCACTTGTTGTGGGGAATCTGGGTACAAATAGAACCCATCACACAAACATTCTGATCTTTTACCGCCTGGATAAACGGTTGTATCTCATCATAGTGAGCCATAATATCACAGGTTACAGCTCTCCGGTAAATCAGATCAATGGGATGCCCTGCCGCTGAATAAAGCACTCCATCCCTGTACGTCATATCACGGATATTACAGATTTCTGTTTCATATCCCGCTTTCTGAAACCTTGCGGCAAATTCTTTAAATTCATTGACACAACAATGATCCATAAAATCTGTTATCACAATATACGGATTCTCCACTTTTTTCTCATAGGTATCATAAAGCTTCATAAAGCTTTCTACCAGACTGTCATAAAGTTCAAAAGTAGAGAATGCATATTTTTTCAGCATTTCCTGGTGAGCATCATTTAAAGCCAGTGCCTGATTTAATACATAATCCTCATTCATAGCACTGGTTCCATCGGTATTAATTTCACAGAATTTAAAATCCCATGTTTCTTCGTTAAAAAATATATCAAATTATATTCACGAATTACTTTTGTTAAAATACTGTAGGTTGTCTTTACAATCCAACGAAAATATTCAATCTCTTTTTCTGTAAAAATCTTTGGAATATGAAGGGTATGCACCACAAGCCCGTTATAAGCCGCCGTGGAATGATCCAGATATTCCTTGATCGCAGCACCGGATGCCTGACACTCTTCTTCATGCTCCAGAATATATTGCTTATATTCATTTTCTATTTGATGCATTTTCTCACTTTTCATAACAATGTCCTCTTTCTTTTACTCTCCACTCAATCTTCTCAAATAATCAAATTTATTATAACATGATTCTTTTGGATGTCTATAAAAATCATTGTACATCTTTATAAGAATTTTATAAATTCTCTATTGACAAAACATAATTTTATAATTATAATTTAACACGGATTTGCTGAAATAGCTCAGTCGGTAGAGCACTTCACTCGTAATGAAGGGGTCGTGAGTTCGAGTCTCATTTTCAGCTGATATGTTAAGGGCAAAAATTGGTTAGTACCGATTTTTGCCCTTAATAATTATTTTTCATATATTTTTGCTTCAATTATCAATCTTATGCATATGCATCTTTTTTACAAATGTATCCTTGATCCATTTCGTAAACGCAATCACAAAGTTGGTGAATATCCTCACGATTATGACTTGCCAATAAAATCGTACATCCTCGATTTTTTAAATTTAAAAGGACATGCCGAATCTCTTCTACACCTTGATTATCCAGCCCATTCATTGGTTCATCCAAAATTAGTATCGTCTGGTCTTCCATAATTGCTTGCGCAATTCCAAGTCGTTGTCGCATTCCCATGGAATATTTTCCTACTTTTTTATGTTTCTCCTTGTCTAACCCTACCACTTCCAAAATTTTATCAATTTTATTCTCAGATACTTTCCCATTTAATCCCATTAAGAAAGCAAGATTTCTATAGCCGCTATAATGTCTCAAAAACCCCGGTGTCTCAATAATTATTCCTAAATCTTTATGCGCCTCTCCCTTTTTTATTGGTTGCCCATGAATCAGTATTTCTCCACTATCAATCTGAAGGAATCCACAAATGCACTTGAAAAGTACGGTTTTCCCTGAACCATTTCTTCCAACAATCCCACAGATACTTCCCTCATCAACGGAAAGCTGAATATTATTTAATACGGAAATACCTTTAAATGATTTATTAACATTCTTTGCTTCAATTACAGCACTCATTCTTCTACCTCCGGAAGATCTCTATGATATATTATAAGTAGGACTATAAAATAAATAAGTAGGATCCAACCAGGCCACAGTTACTATATAGTGTAAGAAATCAGGCATAAATGACAGACGATATGGTGCTAAAATCAGAAGTATAGCCACAGTGATTCCAACTTCTCTATGAAAATACAGATTACAGAAAAACAATATCAGACCGATTAACAAAGCATTTAATACACCTATTAAAAATATCCAACACTGTAATTCCATGGGATCAAAACGATTTAAAATATCAGCAGATATAGCTAAGGTAACGCCACACTGCAACCCCAAATCTGTACGGACCAAGGTATTCCATACTTCTCCCCACTCATTCCGAAAAGATATATGCGGAATCAAAAATAGTAAACTCATACCATACAATAATAAAAAATATAAAACGCTTCCCGCCAGCAAATATAACATCTGCCCTAACGCCCATACCAATTTTTTGGTACGTATTACTAAAAACATTTGTGAATGATTAAAAAAGGGCGCATTACTGAACAACAATACAATGCCAACAAAAAAGCAAAATACAACCGACGCATGTGAAAACAAAAAACCAAACAAAAAGGGGGTTGCTTTCACATAATACAATTTCATAAATCTTCGGAGCGGAACTATAAGCGTACTAAGAAAAATGAAATTACATATCATAATCATGTACAATCGAGGGTTGCGTACCAATTGTAAAAATTGATACCTGGTAATACGTAAAATGCTTCGTACATTATTCATACTCGTACCTCCGAATTCCCCGATACAAAAGGAAACAAGAAATGCAATAAAAAGCAGCTGTATACAGTATTATTCTAATTATAAAATTACCGCATGGTACCGTTGTCATAATAATCCAGAATATACTTTCTGTGTCTGTTGATAATTTTAACAATGTACTTGAAATAAATAAAAGGATAAAAAACAACACAGGAGGTGTACACAATACGAGAAAACCATCACGTAAATATGGAGAAAGCCCTAACGCAATCACTGCCATACAGCCACAACAAATCCCATTCATTAAAATCTGAAGTATAATAAATTCTAATACATGTTCCGGAAGCAATATATGAAAAGTAGTAAGTTCTTTCAAATTTTCAACCACCATGCTGTTATGAATTACAAGAGGATAACGAGTAAATTCAAACAATAGATAACACATGCTTCCTAAAAAATAAGCGGTAATAGCCCCCACCATACAAACAGTAACCTTAGAAAGAATATAATTTTTCAGTTTACTTCTGCATAAAATATTTCGTATCTCATTGTCTTGAAAATCTTCACAGATACTTAAACCATATACAGCACCACAAACAACCAACAAAATATATGTAATGGTGCTTCGACCAACTGCAGCAAAAAAGATAGATAAAATATCGTCTTCACCCGCAAATCTTCTTGTATTTAAATACCATAAAACTGCAGTTGTAATTACAAGTCCTAAAAATTTTATATTGAGAAAAGCTCTGTAAAGATCCATTTTCAAAACTTTCATATGGTCATTCCTTCTTTTATGCTGTTAATTCTACTCCATTTACTGCATCAATCACAATCTGGCTCTGATAGCAATATCCTTCACCAGAAACCTCTGTATGAAAAACCCACGCTGGTTTTAACTGAGCAGTGTTATTTTCTCCTGGTATAATATCCATCATAAGCGAAATATGGTCCACTTCGTAAGAAGTATTCACTATTCCCTGATAATTTCTAAAAAAAGTTTCTGCTGCTTCCTCTAACGAAAGGATCGTTACTTTTTCGTCCTCTTTCCACTCATAACATCCCATAATGTTGGCACCAATGATTCCAGATGCATTCATCATAACGGTTGCTGCTTCCCCATCTTCAAGTCCCTGTCCCGAATAAGGATTATATATTACAGGAAAGTCATTATATTCTTGAAAAAAATAAAAATAGTAACTATCATCCTCGGAAGACCAGGAATCTTTTTTCAAATCAGGATCATAATTGCCATTCATATCTGTAGCGTCTTCATATTGCTGCATAGTTTCATGATCCATAACATATACTGTGACAATGTCCCCAAGTGATATTCCATATTGTTTTAAAGTAGTACGAATCAGATTTGCAGCATTTTTCTGTGTCATAAAATCCAAATTTTCATTTTTTTGATATTGATCTCCATTATAGGATTCAACAAAATTTTCTGTTACAATACAATTCTTGCAATAATCATATTCCTGAGAATTTAAAACAAATCCTGCCGAATTGTTATAACCTAACACTACCCAACCAGGCTCTCCCACCTTATATTCCATACCAAAAAAGCTATTATTCTCTTCATCAAAAGAAATTGACGGAACACTATCAGTCGGGAAAAAACTCTCTGCTAATTCAGAAGTTTGCTCTTTAAGAGGGAGCGGCAAACCACTTGCACAACATATTTGATTATCCTTCACAGTATCCGGGATGGATACCTGAGCATCCATCCGGATATTATCTTGTTCTTTTTCAAATGTTTTCATTAATGGATCAAAAGATATTATATTTTTTTCTAAAGTTTCATTTTCAACATTTTTATTATCTTTTAAACTTAGAGAATCTTTCCCCCTACACCCTGAAAAGCCTAAAGATAATACTAGGAATAGCAATGTTATCGAAAGTTTCCAGTGTAAGTTCATCAAGGATTATAACGCCCCCTTATAGTCGTTCCAACTCCTCCCATTGGATCATAATGAATATAATATGTATACTTCTGGCTGGCATAGCCATTGTATCCCAAAACTTTGGGGCCTGTTGGAGAAGAGAATGTCCACATGTTTGTATGTACCCCATATTCACTTCCATTATCCACACCAATACTAACACCTTTAGACGAAGAGTGATATGTTGTAGTTACATAAGCAGCCTGTTCTGTATCACTTTTGGTTCCAGGGGCAACTCTTTTATCAGTAGCATTGGTTGTAAAAGCAAAATATTCTTTTGCCGCATGTACAGGAACTGAACACGTAAATACGGTCGTTAATAATAACATTGATGTAACTATTCTTTTTAAATTATGTTTCATTATTATACCTCCTTTAAACTTTTATTTTCAAGTAACAACCATCTACCCCATTGGCCTCTACCTCCTTTGTATGTATATTTTTTTTATCTCTTTATTGGATAATATTAATGTATTATCTTTTTGTTGTCAATAAATATTTTATTTTCTGTTATTATTTTAATTACATTTTTTATTTTGTTTATACATTTTTTAACATTTATCATATAATTATGAAAAATATATTGTATATTTCGATTAAATAAACATTAAAATATACAATATTTACATCTTGCTTTTTTCTTAAAGATATTATATTATTAATATGATATGGGTGTCAAAACACCCGTTTTATAGTAACTCATTAACTAACGTTCCTTGAAAATTTCATATAAGACAACAAATATTTCATATTAGTAGTGT